>BTTE01000008.1:0-57594 GCA_036244975.1 bacterium
GGCGAAATCAATAAAGTGCTGGAAATGGTTCATCTTTCCGAACGGAAGTTGTACAAATACAGTACCTTCTCTCTGGGAATGAAACAACGTCTTGCCATTGCGGCAGCCATGCTGGGGAACCCCGATGTGCTGATTTTGGATGAGCCGACCAACGGCCTTGATCCTAAAGGTATCGCCGATATCAGGAATCTTATTACAGAGGTGGCTCAGGGAGGCGTTACCATTGTGCTGGCCAGCCATTTGCTGGACGAAGTGGAAAAAGTGTGTTCTCATGTACTGGTTCTTGAAAAAGGCAAAAAACGCTACGCCGGGCCGGTGGATGAAGTGTTGGAAGGTGCTTTGAGTATGGAAGTGGCAGCCAAAGACATGGTGCTGCTCGAAACAGTACTTTCACAAATGCCGCAGGTGAAAACCATTAAAAAACAGAACGGTTTTTTTGTGCTCGGTGTTCACGAAGATTTTACACCTGAGTTGCTAAACAAAAAACTATCTGAGCATGGGATTTATCTGACCCATTTGGCCGTCCGGACCAAAAGCTTAGAGAAATATTTTCTTGAACTCTTATCCGATAACCATGAATAGACTGATAAAAATAGATTTCCGAAAATATTTCCATAACCGTACTTTTTGGGTGCTGAGCGCCTTGTATGTGGTGCTTGTGGTACTTGTTTTTACGGGCGCTGAAGCGTTTATAAACAAAGTGGTGTCCAATGTGGGGAAAAACTCGCCCGTTTCGATTCCCAATTTCTCGCTATACAGTTTTCCCTTTGTCTGGCATAACCTGGCTTTTCTCGCAGGCTTTTTTAAGATATTTCTGGCACTTATTGTTATCATTTTTATTACCAACGAATTTAGCTATAAAACTATCCGGCAAAATGTTATGTCGGGTATGAGCCGGGTTGAATTTTTGTTCTCCAAAGTGCTGTTTGTCTTTTTCATCTCTTTGTTTGTTGCCCTGATTTTGTTTTTGACGGCTTTTCTTTTGGGGCTGACGCATACAGAACATATCACAGCATCACTTGTTTTTTCAAAAATGTATTTTGTGCCTGCCTATTTTCTGGAGGTATTTACTTTTTTGCTGCTGGCTTTGATGTTTGCGTTTGTTTTGCAAAAGCAGGGGCTGACCATAGGGCTGTTTGCGCTGTATTATTATGTTTTTGAGCCCATTATTGCTTTCCGGCTTCCGGATGGGGTTGCACGTTTTCTTCCCGTCAGGATAACAGCGCATCTGATTGACGTGCCAAATTCCTCACTCATGAAGCTTTTTGGCGTCAATTTCAGGGAATACGTATTGTGGCTTGATGTGGGCGTGTGCCTGGGCTATTCTGTTCTGTTTGTGGTAATTACTTATTTATTCTTAAAAAATCGCGACTTATAAACATGAAATATTCTTCATCTGTTTTTCTTCTTTTGTTTTTTGTTCTTGCCGGCTGGTCATGTTCGCGACAAAGCCATCCTCCGGCAAAAGCCACCTATCAGGCAGGTGGACAATATGACACCGGGCCTCCGGTTCAGGGCGCTTCATCTGCATTGAACAAAATATCCCAATCCATATACCGGCTTAATATTATTGCCTTTTATACGTCATACACTTTTGACAGAAGTGCACACATAACGTTGGAAAAACTTAAAAAAGGAAATGTGGATGATTATGCAGTTTCGCACACTGTTTCTGACCATTCGGTACTTGGAACAGCAACTGTTGTTTATGTCGATAATAATAAAGTTGCTCTGCTCACCTGCGCTCATGTGGTGAATTTTCCGGATACTTCCATAACCTATTTCCCTGATACTTCCGGTATTATCAGAAATATCTCCATAAAGATTAAGCAGAAGAACTATGCAGTGGGATTGAATAATTCAAGTTTGGAGGTGGTTGCTACGGATGATGCACATGACCTTGCCTTGCTTAAGGCCACTATAACTCCCGGAGAAGATGTACGGGTGATGCCTTTTCCGGTTGGAAAATCTTCTGATCTGGACTGGGGTACTTTTATTTATGTCATGGGCTTTCCAAAGGGCCGAAAGATGGTTGGTAGCGGAATTGTCAGTAAGCCGAAAAATAATAAAGATGGTTTTTTTCTTACCAATGCCATTTTTAACCGGGGTATTAGTGGTGGACCTGTTTTTGCGTTGCGGGGTAGCCCCTCCCATTTTGAGTGGGTAGGTATTGCCAGCTCATCTTCGGTAAGCGATATTTTTTACCTTGAGCCTAACATTGACAATACAGAGATATATAGTAAATCAGAGCCTTACACCGGTGAACTACTTATTAACAAAAAGAAGGTGATAAATTATGGGGTTACCTTCTCTGTTTCTATGGAAGAAATAATTAGGTTTGTCAGGAGTATCAAACCCGTTCTTGAACGGCAGGGATTCGATACCCAACAGTTTTTTTATCACCGGAAGCAACGGTAAGGCTTTTTTAATTTGAATTTTATACCTTGAAAACAAGAGCAAAAGGTAAAGAGGAAAGAGAGTATCCTGACTATAGGATTGGTTGGACAAAGAGAATTTTTGACCTTGTTTTTTCATCGCTGGCACTTGTTTTCTTCTCTCCGGTCATTTTGCTTATTATCATTGCGATAAAACTGGAAAGTAAGGGGCCGGTCATTTATTCCCAGAGGCGGGCAGGAACCGGTTACGATATTTTTACTTTCTATAAGTTTCGGACGATGGTGTTTGATGCGGATAAAAAATTGTCAGGCCTCTCCAGCCTTAATGAGTACCTGAAAGAAGAGCAAAAAGAATACAATTTAAATAATGTGAGCTATAGAACGAAAGATTGTTTTGATTGTAAGCGACTTGGAAAACCCTGCTCTCCGATTTTGTTTATTGATGGAGTTGAGATTTGTGAAAATCAGTATCTCCGGTTGCGGAAACTGGAGTTGTTACAAAATACTTTCTTTAAAATGAAAGATGATCCGCGCATAACAAAAATTGGCAGGATTCTCCGCCAGTTTCATCTTGATGAGATACCACAATTTTATAACGTGCTGAGAGGTAACATGTCTGTGGTTGGGAATCGTCCTTTGCCACTCTATGAAGCGGAACATCTGACAACCGACGAATGGTCTTATCGTTTCCTGGCTCCGGCTGGTATTACCGGGCTGTGGCAGATTCGCTCGTCCGATGTGCATAATCCGGAAGAGAGAATTGCGCTGGACAACCAGTATGCCATGATTGCCAATCCCTGGGCCGATTTTATCATCGTTATAAAGACAATCCTGACTTTTTTCATGTTCAGAAAGGCTTCGTACTAAGGGTTTGTAATGAAATAACCTACCTGTCTTGTTCTTCGATGGCTTTCTTTCGCTGTAACAGTGTGGGATGCGAGTAATGGAAAAACAGATAGAGCGGATGCGGCTGGAGATTGCTGAGACTTGAAACCGAAAGTTTTATCAGGGCATTCACCAGACTTTTTCCGAACTTTTGTTGTGTTGCGTAGGCATCGGCCTGATACTCATGCTTGCGCGAGAAAAGATTCATAAAAATATTGAGGATAAAAGATATGGGAGAATAAAGCAGGGCAAAGGCGAGCAATCCCATGTAGAAACTCATCTGCTGTGCTCCGAGTGCCTGCGAAAACTGTGGTATTGCTAATGCTTTTCCCAGCAAAAAAGTCATAATAAGAAGCTGGATTAGCGTCATGGTCAGACCTTTGTAAATGTGTTTTTTGCGATAATGGCCTATTTCATGGGCCAGAACGGCAACCACTTCTTCCGTTTCCAGTTCCTGAATAAGCGTATCATAAAGAATGATTTTTTTCTTTGGTCCCAGACCACTAAAATAGGCATTGGCTTTGGTGCTTCTTTTTGAACCATCCATCACATAAACATCGGCTAATTTAAAATCAGCTTTTCTTGCCAATGCCTCAATGGCTGTTTTTAACTCACTATCTACCAATGGCGTAAGCTTGTTGAATAACGGTACGATAAGGCTGGTGTAGAATATAGCCATAAAGATCGTGAAAAGACCAATGCCTCCCAATGCAATCAGCCAGAAATCCGGGCCGCCGACGGCCTGTGCCCACTGAAGAAACAACAACAGTCCCCCGCCAATGATACCGCCCACAATCCACAATTTCAGTTTGTCGGTTACAAAAACAGAAATCGCTGTTTTGTTAAATCCGAATCTCTCTTCAATCACAAAGGTATCATATAACTGAAACGGTAGTGACAACAGATCGGCGCCAAGACCTAAAATGCCGAAAAACAGGACGCTTCTGATGTAAACATTCTGACTGATTTGTTTTACTAATTCGTCTAAAAAAGAAAATCCCCCGAAGATTAACATAAACATTATCAGAAGGAAAGAAAAAGTAGTGCTAATCATAGCGAAACGGCTGTTGGTTTTCAGGTATTGTTGTGACTTTTCATATTTGGTATGGTCGTAGATGCCCGAAAGCTCCCGTGGTAATTCAGGTTTGAAATGTTTCAGGTTGAGGTAATCAAGCCATCTTTCCAGCAGGAAGTCGAAAATTATTATTCCGATAATCAGATAAAAAAGTGTGTTTGCCATGTTGGTGTTTCTCTTTAAATGTACCCCATGATTTTATAAACGCCATATCCCAGCATTTCATGAATTACGCCATCCCAAATGAGGAAATTGGAAGCGTTTGGAATAAGCAGATATCCCACATTCCAGTGTGTTTCCGAATTGATAAGGTTGGTAGCGTATGGTTGCACACTGATGCCCTCGTGGCGAAAACAAGCCATGGCGCGGCGCATGTGCAGAGAGGAAGTTATGAGTAATACCGACCGGATATGCGGATGTTGCCCGAGAATCTTTTTCGTGTAAACAGCATTTTCATGCGTATTTTCGGCAAGGGTATCCATTAAGATGTCCTGCTTGGGAACGCCGATCTTCAACAAAAACGACCGCAGCAGTTTTGCCTCTTTCAGATGAGGATACATGAGGTTTCCCGAAGCACCGGTAACAAGGATTTTTTTAATTTTTCCTTCTTCGTAAAGCGTAATTGCCTGCAACAACCTGTCAATATTGCCTTTGTAGGTAATCCTGTCGTATTTTTTCTCGTAAGTAACGGTTGAGCCTCCGAGGACGACACCCACATCATACGTCCGGGTAACGTGAGAAGGAGCGATAGACCACAAACCGGTAATTTTGGTAACGATGAATGTATTTGAAAAAAATAACAGAATCAGAAATCCCAGCAACAAACTATGTCTTCTTTTCCGTGGATTTTTGTGAAAAAGGGCAATAGCTGTCAGTATCAACAGCCAGATAACCGGACGAAAAAGATAAGATAATATTTTTGAAACAATGAAAAACATGAAAGGTGGTAGCGGGATACGGTTTTTAGACTAAAGTAAAGGTAAAATAAATACTGTTAAAGCATCAAACAAAATAACTCAAGAGTTGTTTTGTTTGATGCGAACACTAAAAAAATTTCTAAAGTCAGGTGCTCATGCCGCCACAAACATTGATAACCTGCCCGCTGACATAAGAAGATAGTTCAGAAGCAAGGAAAGTAGCTACATTAGCCACATCCTCAGGCTTGCCTGCACGGCGGAGGGGGATGGTTTTAATCCAGGCTTCGCGCACATCGTCCGGAAGTTTGTGCGTCATTTCAGTTTCGATAAAGCCCGGGGCAAGAGCATTACAGCGGATGCCTCTCGAACCCAGTTCCTGGGCAATGGATTTGGTGAAGCCAATCAGCCCCGCTTTAGAGGCGGAATAGTTTGACTGGCCGGCATTACCGTTAACACCAACTACCGAACTCATGTTGATAATGGAACCTCCGCGCTGCTTAATCATGTAACGCTGAACGGATTTGGTAAGGTTGAAAGCCGATTTCAGGTTGACGGTCAGTACGGCATCCCAATCCTGTTCTGTCATCCGCAGCAGCAGATTGTCGCGGGTGATGCCGGCATTGTTGACCAAAATATCAATTTTGCCAAAGTCGTTGATAATATCGGCAATGAGTTTCTCGCTATCGGAGAATGACGCTGCATTGGAGGCATAACCTTTGGCTTTCACTCCGGTGGCGGCAATTTCTGCTTCCGTAGCACTCATGTGCTCGTCATGCTTCAAATCGCTAAAGGCGATGTCTGCTCCTTCGGCAGCAAACCTGAGGGCGATGGCTTTGCCAATTCCCCTTGCTGCTCCTGTTATGAGCGCAACTTTTCCTGTAAGTAGATTCATAATTTCTTCTTTAAAATAATAAAGCCCAAAGATAAAAATTTCGACGTAAACAGGTTTGGCGGAAATTGACAAACTACGAATAGTATATTTTTTGCCACCAGTGCACAAACGAAGGACTTCCCGGCAACAGGCATGATCGGCAACCGTATGAAATCAGGAAAACTTTATTTCAATGGTGCGGGAAGAAGACATTAATGATTAGCCCGCTTTATTGCTCAAGCCGGTTAAAAATCAGCTTAATCTGTGCGCCTCCCGTTTCTTTGTTTTTGACTTCCACTTTTCCATTGTGGTAGTCCATGATAAGTTTGATGGCTGCCAGCGACAGGCCCGTACCTTCATCGTGCAAAATGTCGCCCGCGGAAAAAAGTTCGAAAAGACGTTTCTGGACTTCCGAACTGAAACCAGGTCCGTTGTCTTCACAGACAAGGAAAATGTGTTTTTTTGTGGCTGACACCGATAGCCGGATTTCTACGGTGGGCCCGCCGAATTTACAGGCATTTTCCAATAGCATCTCCAGCGATTTTTTTACCAAAGTAGTGTTGGCAGCGAGCATAAGATTGTCATTGGTCATTTTAACCTGAACAGACCGGTATTTTCCCTTATTTTTTTCTTCAAACTGGTGCAATGTGGTTTCCATAATATATTTCACCTGTGTGGGGAGAAAATCAGGCCGGTTTTTGTTGGTTTTAAGGTCGGTGATGAGCAATGCTGTCTCCGAAAAACGGGTAAGTCGATTTGCCACATCTTCAAGATAGTGAATATATTGCTGTTGTTCATCGGTCAGCGAGGTAAGATTTAAAAGGGTGGTAAGTCCGGTGATACCGTTGAGAGGTGTGCGTAATTCGTGGCTGATAATGGCAAGAAAATCGGTTTTTGCTTTTTCGAGTTGGTTCAGCCTTTTGTAAGCCTTTTCTAACTGCAGTGTGCGTTCTTTGACTTTCTCTTCTAACTTTTCGTTCATTTCTGCGAGTGCAAGTTTCTGTTCGTGAAGCTGAATGTGCGTGATAGTTCGTGCCAAAAGTTCCGAAGCGTTAAAAGGCTTGGTAATGTAATCCTGCCCACCTACCACAAACCCTTTCACAACGCTGTTCATATCTGCTTTGGCTGTTAGAAAAATAATAGGAATATCACTGGTTTGTGGGTTTGCTTTCAATAATTTACAAACTTCAAAGCCATCCATTTCAGGCATCATGATGTCCAGCAGAATCAGGTCAAAAGCCTGATGCTGTGTGATGGAAAGTGCTTGTTCGCCGCTTTGTGCGTAGGCAATCTGATAATTTTCTTTTGAGAGGATGTTGCCGAGAATCTGAATGTTCTTGGGAATGTCATCCACAATCAGTATCTTGTGTCTTTGTTGTGTATCAGGCATTATAAATGGATTATTAAAAATATGATTTTATGTGCAGAAGCAATTGTTCTATCGTTTCAATGTCAAAGTTTCCGGCAGCTTCAACAAGCTGTTCACCGGCTTTTTGTATCTCCCGAATATGTTTTTCTTTTCCAAAGGTAAGTATTTCTTTTCCAAAAGTTTTAATATCATCGATAACTTTGTTTTTTCTGAGTCTTTCCCATGGTTGAAAGAACTTTTTGTAAAATTCCCGATGAACATCCGGATTTAATTTTTCAGAAGGCTTATCTTTATGCACCTGATGGGCAGAGCCTGTTTTTTTGTCTCTGTTTTTTTCTGACCGGGAATTCTCCGGCTGTTGTACTTTTTCTATCTTATGCAGTTTAATAATAAATTTTGTCCCCTTTTCAGGTTTGCTTTCGATGGCGATGCTACCATTCATAGCTTCAATCAGTCTTTTTGTAATACTCAGTCCGAGGCCCGTTCCCGGCTTTTGTTGTGACATGGAATCAGAAGACTGCTTGAAAGCTTCAAAAATAATTTTCTGTTCTTCTTTTGGAATGCCCGAACCGGAATCTTCTACTGTAATAATGAAGTTGTAATACTTTTCATCTTCTGTGGACACTTGTCCGGTGGCAGAGAGTTTCACGAATCCTTTATCGGTAAATTTAATGGCATTTCCCACGAGATTGAACAATATCTGTCTGAACCGGGCGGTGTCTAACAGGAACATACCATCGATGGCCGATGAAATACTGGTAATAAATTTAATCTGTTTCTTTTCAACCTGCGGATAAAAAATTTGTTGAATTTCCGATAAGATGTTGTGGATGGAAACTGGTTCGGCGTAAAGCTCCAGTTTACCTGCCTGGATTTTAGAAAGGTCAAGGATGTCGTTGATGAGCGACAAGAGGCTATTGCTGCTGTTTTTTATGGACCGGATAAAAGATTTTTCTTTTTGGCCTTTTGCCAATGGAAGGAGCAGGTCGGTAAACCCGATAATGGAATTGAGCGGAGTTCTTATTTCATGACTTATGTTGGCAAGAAACAGTGTCTTGGCACGGTTTGCTTCTTCTGCCTGGTTTTTAGCTTTTCTAATTTCAATATTTCTCTTGCGAAGTTCCATATTGATATTTTGCAGCCTTTCTTTAACTCTTTTCGCTACATCCTCAGCCTGTTTTCGTTTCGTAATATCTTCAATAATACCTTCGTAATAAAGCGTATTATTATTCTTGTCGCGAATAGCCCAGGCGCTTTCGTTCACATAAATCTTACTGCCGTCGGCCCGTTCCCACTCATCTTCGCGTCCGGTGATGATCCCCTGTTCTTCTATAAGGGAGGTAAAATGCCGGCGTTTTTTTTTCGTTTCATTTAAGTTAATCTGCTGCAGTTGTTCAAAAGAGTAGCCCAACATGTGGAGCAGTGTTTTGTTGGCGAAAAGAATTCTGCCATCCGGGGTTGTCTGATACATCCCAATGGTAGCATTTTCCACAATGCTCATGTATTGTCCGCGACTTGTAAAAAGCTCATTGTTAAGCTTTGTCAGACTTTTCGTTTGTTCAGTGATTTTTTTGTTTTTGGCTGCCAGCAAGGCATAGTTTGCCCTGATTATTTTATTTTTGTATTGAATGAAAATAAATACAATCAGTGAAATAAGTACGAAGAAGAAGATGAAAATAATAAGGAAGAGTCGCATAGCCTTTTCTTTGGACAGGCGAACATGGTTTAGTTTGTCCTGTTTGCGTAACAGTACGTTTTCTTTTTCCTTTTTTTCGGCATCCAGACGTACTTCCATCTCGCTCACTATCTGGCGGTTTTTATCCGTAAAAATTTCCTGGTGTATCCGGTTATACTGTTTAAGGTAGGCGTATGCATTCTTATAATTGTTTTTTTTCTTGCTGATGTCCGAAAGTAACAGATAAGTATTGAGCAACAAGTCTTTTGCCTTTATCTTTTTTGCTAAAAGCAGGGTGCTGTCGCTATACAAGCCAGCCATGTTCAGGTCATTTTTTTGAAAATAAATCGTTCCCAAATCCAGCATGGTTGTAGCTATTCGGCGCCGGTTGCCAATTTTCTTTTTCAGAGGAAGGACTTGTTGCTGAAAGTACAGCGCCAAATCGTAATGTTTCTGTTGATAATGAACTTTACCGATATTGCTCATGGCAATAGCATAGAGAATATCACTATGAATCTTTTTTGATAGTTTTTCGGCTTTTTCATAATATTGCAACGCTTTGGAATAGCGTTTCTCTTTTTGCTGAATTTCCCCGAGTAGAAGATCCATATTGGTTTCGTTAAATAAATCGCCTTTGTCGTGATAGATTTTGAATGCAGAAGAAAAGAAATTCTCGGCATTGTCCAGTTTCCCCCAGTTTTCCATAACGATTCCCAATTGATGCTCAATGGAAGCAATGCCTTCCTTATCATTCAACTGGTTGTAAATATCGTATGCGCGCTGCAGCAAACCAATGGATTTGGCGTAGTCGTTGTAGTTAGTCCAGACTTTACCCTCGCCTCTCAGGGTGAGGGCAATTCCTGATTTTATACCCAGCTCTTCGTAAATGGTTCTTGCTTTGACGTAATATTCCGCAGCTTTCTTATAGCGACTCCAACTATAATAATTGTCTGCCAGTTTACTGTAAAAACCGGCCTGTATTTCTTTGCTGCTGTCTTTGTAATAGGGTGTTATCATCAGGTACAAAGAATCTGCTTTACCGTACATGTACAAATCCTGATAATTTTTTGCAAGGCTTTCTGTGGCAAATATCAGCGCTGGTTTATTGTTCTGACTTTTAGCTAATTTAATTACCAGCATGTTATAGGTTAGGGCTTTTTGCGAATCTGAATTCTGAT
Organism: bacterium; assembly: GCA_036244975.1. Lineage (GTDB taxonomy): Bacteria > Bacteroidota > Bacteroidia > Bacteroidales > F082 > Sulfidibacterium. Next base: position 10,367 of record BTTE01000008.1, read on the forward strand.
AAAGTGCAGCAAGTTTTTTTATCAGAGCCAGTCTTTCCCCGGGAGAAAGCAGACTGTCTTTGAGAAAAACGTAAATGCTGGCGGTGTCTGTTGTGCTGTCGTAGTTGTAACCATAATTTTTTTGAATCCCAACGAAAAGGAATAGTCCGATAAGCACTAAAACCGTCTTTCTTCTGAGGAAATCTCCTAATGGGCGATATGCAGGTCTTCCGGGATTCATCTTGTGTTGAAACTTAGTGTGAAGGCCTTTTTGAAAATACGTAATTGTTTTTCAATAGCAACAACATCGAAATTCTTCAAATGCCTGTTTAAGTCATTGGTAAAAGCCATCAGGTTGGGCAGTTGGTAACCCATGGCTATCTGTTGTAAATGTTGGGTAAAAACTTCAATCTTGTCAAACATTTTTGTGCGCACTGCCGGTTCAAAATCGTGCTGATACAATTGCTCAATCTCTTTGAAAAGTTCTTCTTCAGGAGTTGACTCCTTTAAGCTAAAAAGCTGCCGGGCACATTCATCTTCATCAAATTGCCGGATAAATTCCCGAAGGCTGTCTTTTATTTCATTGACATTACGGTTAAAGAGTTGAATTACAAAAGCTTTGGTCTTGTCAATATGAAAACCATCATTAATATTTAAAATCAGAAAAACATGTTTATTGTCCAGGTTTTCTTTTTCAAAGATATTCAGAGCGTTTTGTAGTGTTTCTTCCTTGAGGCAACAAAAAACGACTAAGCGGAATTGCAAAATATTTTTCTTTGCCAGCGAAAGGTTCAGCCCTACATCATCAACTTCAAATCCGTGCGAAATAAAGACCTGCTTCAACTCATTTTTTATGGGATGCGGCTGATTGATAAAAAGACACTTTTTACTGCTTCTGTCAGGTGATGCTTTTGTTTTGGGAGCTGTAACTGCTATTTTACTGCCCACCTGCACATCATGAAAAATCACGGAAAACAGACTGCCCTTTCCGGGCGTACTTTTTAATTTCATCTCTCCGTGCATGGCATTTGTCAGCCGCTGACTGATAGCCAGTCCTAACCCGGTTCCATTTGCTTTCTCACTTGTCTGCGCCTGATAGAAAGGCATAAAAACCGAATCCTGTTCCTCTAACGGAATGCCCGGTCCCGTATCCTCTACCCCGATGATGAGTTTTATTTTTCCGGGGGTGTGTTCGGGCTCGAAACGGGCGCTGATCGTTATTTCCCCTTTGCGTGTAAATTTAATTGCATTTCCAACAAGGTTGAATAAAATTTGTCTTAATCTCGTTTCTTCAAACACAATACCTGGCGGGAGATTATCATCAATTTCGGTAACGAGGTGGAGGTTCTTTTCTGATACTTCGGGATCGAAAATGTTCACCACATCGACAATTATTTTCCGAATGTCGGTTTCTTTGAATTTAAGGTCAATATTTCCCTTTTCTATTTTAGAAAGATCAAGAATGTCGTTAATCAGGCCTAATAAACTCTTGCCGCTGGATTTTATAGCCAGGAGGTAGCTTTTCTGCTTTTCGTCGGTTGCCATGGTGAAAAGCAAATCGGAGAAGCCAATGACCGAATTGAGTGGCGTGCGTATTTCATGACTCATGTTTGCCAGGAAGTTGCTTTTTGCCTGTGCGCTGTTTTTCGCTTTTTCTATTGCCTGTATCAACGCTTTGTTGATGTCTTTCAACTCATTTTGTGCCTTTTCGATTTCACGGTTTTTTTCTTTTAGTAAATAATTTTGTCTGTTTTTGTTATAAAGATAGAAGCTGACGAAGGCCAGGACAATCAACACGATAGCAAAAGCACTCCAGGCAAAATAGAGGAGATATTTTTGCTTTTTCAGCGAAAGCATAGCAATTTTTGTCTGTTGTTTTTGAAGCGCAATTTGATTTTTTTGCCTTTCGGTATCAAACTGAATTTGCATCCGGGCAATATTCTTTCGGACTTCCAAATTTAGTAACGAATCGTGATATACTTGTTTTAGTTTAAGGTAACTTATGGCCTTTTTATATTTTTTCATTCCCATATAAGTCTTGAATAATGCAGCATAACCATCTTCAAGGATGGAGCGTGCACGGATTTTCTTTGCTAATTTTATGCCCGATTCAAGATAATGAAAAGCATTTTTAAAATCATTTATTTCTCCATACAGCGCCCCTGAGCTCACATAGGAATAGGCCAGATTATCAAGGTCATTGATCTCAGTGGCAAGCAGGATAGCTCTTTTTGAATAGCGGAGTGCTTCAATGTACTTTCCCTGTTTCCCCAACACGTTGGCAATGTCGTTGCTGCAAATGACTATGCCTTTTTTGGAATGGATTCTCTTGTTTATGGACAGCGAAACTTCATAATATCTCAGAGCTTTGGTCAGGAAGCCCTTTTGCTCATAAGCGTGTCCGATGTTGTTCATATTAATGGCTATGCCAAGAGGATTATTCCGGTTTTGTGCCAGCTCCAGACTTCGTTTGAAATATTGCAGTGCTTTATCATTATTGCCAATCATAAGATTCACATTGCCGATACTATTGATGGCAATAGCCATACTTACGGAGTCGTTCATTTTAGTGGCAAGATGAAGGGCTTTCAGATGATAATCCATGGCTTTCTGATAACTATCAATTCTCCGGAAAACAACGCCGAGATTGTTGTATGAAAGAATTAACAGCTTGGCGTTGCCGGTCTTTTTTCCTATTTCAATGCCTTTTTTGTGAAGCCAGAGAGCCAGGGGATATCGTGCTTCGTAACGAAGTTGTTTGCCGGCTTCGTTAATCTTTTTCCCTGTTAGTAACAATAATCCCGACTTTCGGGCTAAGTTAATGGCATCTTCAATAACCGAATGAAATTTGTTTTGCGCCTGAACATTTTCCGTTTTCTCAATTTCCCGGAGTCCCCGGTCAATCATCTGAACGATTTGCAAAGAGTCTGTTGCCCTGACTGCCAATGAAGTATCAGTCTGCTGAGCCGGAGAATACGTAGTCGGATTTTTGCCAATCGCTCCCGGACATATCCATAGTATTACAAGCGAGAGAGTAAGCAGCCGATAAATTAGTTTTGATAGTAACATGGTTGTTTTCACAAAGTTGAACAAAAAGCAGACTAAACGAAATCGTTTAGTCTGCTAAGATAAAGAAAATTTCTTCGTAGGAAAAAGAATTTGCTGATGGGTAACGTTAAGCGTTGGCTGGAAAGACGTTAGGCTGGTTGTTAATGTTCATGCTTTGCTTTTTACAACTTCCTCCATTCAACATTTCCCATTTCCCTTTGCAAAGTAAAGACCGGGAGTGGATAAACGGTCCAATAAACAAAAACCTTGAAATAACAAAAACATTAATTAATTTTGGCATGAGATTTGGAGAAAGAGAAAAAGTTATTTTTGCAAAAAAAAATTGAAACATGGATTTAAGTAAGATTTTGTCAATTGCGGGGAAACCAGGTTTGTACAGACTGGCCGGGGAGGCAAAAAATAATCTTGTGGTTGAATCGTTGACGGACGGGAAAAAGGGACCTGCGTTTTCCCATGAACGTATCAGCTCGCTGCAGGAAATCAGCATTTACACGACGGGCGAGGATTTGCCCTTACACGATGCACTAAAGAAGATTTATGAAATGACGGGTGGTCAGAAAGTGGAAAACCCGAAAAAAATGCCCTCTGCACAGTTGAAAGAGCTTTTCACAAAGGCTATTCCCGATTATGATGAGAACAGCGTTTATGTCTCCGATATGAAAAAGGTGTTTTCGTGGTATAATATGCTGTTGGAGAAAGAGTTATTCGATTTTAACGAAGAGGAAAAAGAGGAAGAGAAAACGGCAGACAAAGTTGAAGAACAAACGGCTGACGATAAAAAATAAACATGCTTTACAAAACCTTCATCAGGCCGTTGCTTTTTCGCTTTGATCCCGAGAAGGTTCATTATTTTGTAAGCAGTTCCCTGCAAATTATATTCCGGATTCCGGGAATGGCCGCATTGGCGCGTAACCTCACGGAGGTGAAAGATGTCCGTTTGGAGCGGGAGGTCTTTGGCCTGAAATTTAAAAATCCGGTGGGCATAGCTGCCGGCTTCGATAAAAATGCCCGGCTTTTTGATGCGCTGGGCAACCTGAGTTTCGGCTTTGTGGAAGTAGGCACCATCACCCCCAAAGGTCAGCCCGGAAACGAAAAGCCCCGTCTTTTCCGTTTGCCTGCCGATGGTGGCCTTATCAATCGCATGGGTTTTAACAATGATGGACTGGGAGCAGCCGTAAGCCGGCTGAAAAAGCATCGGAAACCCGACATTATTATTGGCGGAAACCTCGGTAAAAACACGTTGACGCCCAATGCCAGGGCGGCTGACGATTACGTCCGGCTTTTTGAAGGCCTTTTCGATGTTGTGGATTATTTTGTGGTGAATGTGAGTTGTCCGAATATTAGCGATTTGCGTGAGTTGCAAGATAAGGAGACGCTCCGCGAAATTCTCGGCAGATTACAAACCCTGAACCGTAAAAAACTGCATCCCAAACCTGTTTTGCTCAAGGTTTCTCCTGATTTGAACGAGTCACAATTAGATGAAGTGATTCAGCTTGTAGCAGAAACAGGTATTGCCGGCGTGGTGGCGGTAAACACGACCGTCAGCCGGAATCAGTTGAAAACACCGGAAGGACGTGTGCGGCGGATTGGCCGTGGCGGTCTCAGCGGAAAACCGTTGCAGAACCGGGCGCTGGAGATAGTACGTTATCTTTCGGAAAAATCGGGACGGGCGTTTCCCATTATCGGTGTCGGCGGAATTTTTACCGCGGAAGATGCGTGGCAAATGCTGGAGGCCGGCGCCGACCTGGTGCAGGTTTATACGGGATTTGTTTATGAAGGTCCTTTTATAGCAAAGCGAATAAATAAGGTAGTTCTAAAAAAACTTAGTGTGAAGTAATTACCGGTGGATTTCTTCTGCGAAGGAACACAAGGGATATCACAAAGACGTTCAACCGATAAGGCAAAAGAAAAAAAATCTATTTATTTTCTAAAACTTACTGGAAAATACTTACTTTTGCAGTTCAAACAATAGGGGTGCCTTAATATACGGGCTGAGATCAAACCCTCTGAACCTGATGCGGATAATGCCGTCGTAGGAAAAAGAGAAACAACCCAATGCCAGGTCATCCTCTGTTGATTTAAGTTAATTTAAATCAATCGAGTCATGCGTAAAAACATTTTTTTATTATTCGTTATTTTGCTGATGCCATGGTTTTTAATGGCGCAAATCAGACTGAGCGGGACCGTTACCAGCCAGGACAATAACCAACCGCTCACCGGGGCCAATATCATTTTGGGAAAGTCGTTTATGGCGACAACCACCGACAACAACGGAGACTTTTCGTTTAAAAGTCTGAAACAGGGAACTTATACATTCAAGATTAGTTTTGTGGGCTTTAAGACCAAGGTTGTACAGGTTACCCTTGCTAAAAGCAAACACATAAACATCCGGTTAGCACCCACAAGTTACCTCAGTGATGAAGTAATTATATCGGCCACCCGCGTGAGTGGTTCTTCACCAACAACCTACGAAAATATTGGCGGTAAAACATTGAACAGAAATAACATAGGGAAGGATTTACCCTATTTGCTTCAAATGACGCCGTCGATTGTTGTAACTTCCGATGCCGGCGCCGGTGTTGGCTATACAGGTATGCGTATTCGCGGAGTTGACCTCACCGGTGTTAACGTAACACTCAATGGTGTGCCGGTGAATGATGCCGAGTCACAGGGTGTCTGGTTTGTTGACCTCCCCGACCTCGCCTCTTCGGTGGACAACATTCAGATACAGCGTGGCGTAGGAACTTCGAGTAACGGTTCGGCCGCTTTCGGTGCCAGCATCAACATCAAAACCGACCGGTTTAATCCCAGGGCCTCAGCTGAAATCAGCAGCGCTGCCGGCTCGTTCAATACCTTTAAAAACACACTGAATTTTGGTTCGGGACTTCTTAACAAACACTGGATTATCAACGGCCGTTTCTCGCAGATCACTTCCGACGGTTATATCGACCGGGCTTCTTCCAGCCTGCGTTCCGGATATCTGTCTACCGGCTATTACGGGAAAAAAGATGTGTTTAAAGCCATTGTTATACTGGGACATGAAAAAACATACCAGGCCTGGTACGGTGTTCCTAAAGACAGCCTTGCCACCAACCGTACCTACAATCCGGCCGGTTCTATCTATAATGATCAGGGAAATCTTTTGGGATATTACAAAAATCAAACGGACAATTACACGCAAAATTACTACCAGCTGCACTATGCCCATCAGTTTAACAAGAAGTTGAACATGGCTGCAGCCTTTTTCCTGACACGTGGTTTCGGCTATTACGAATCCTACAAAAACGACCAGAAATTTTCCAAATATGGCATGAGCGATACCATCATTGGAAACACCTCCATATCGGCAACCAATTTGATCCGTCAGAAATGGTTAAACAACTATTTTTACGGGGCCAACCTGACGGGTAATTACAAAACCCTCCGGAGTACTGTCTCTTTCGGTGGCGGATGGAATCATTACGACGGGGATCATTACGGAAAAATTGTCTGGGCGCAGGTTGCCCGTCTCGGTGATTACAATCGCAACTGGTATTTCAATACGGGATTAAAAACCGAATACGACATTTTTGTAAAATGGGATTACCGTATCAATGAGCATCTTAGCTTTATGACCGATTTGCAATATCGTGGTATTAACTATCAGATAACAGGAACGCATGACGACCTGCGCGATTTGACGCAGAAGCATACTTTTAACTTTTTTAATCCGAAAGCCGGTATCTCTTACGCCATAAATCCGCGGAACAATTTCTATTTTTCCTTTGGCGTTTCTCATCGCGAACCCAACCGTTCGGTTTATCGCGATGCCGACCCCAATCAGGATGTCCGCAGCGAGCGACTAATAGATTACGAACTGGGATACAAAATCATCGGCACAAAGCTTTCGGTCAATGCCAACCTTTACTTTATGGACTACAAAGACCAGTTTGTACTGACCGGAAAAATCAACAATGTGGGTACGCCGATTATGACTAATGTGCCGAAAAGTTACCGTGCAGGAATAGAAGTTTCAGCAGCCTGGCAAATTGCAAAAACGTTAGTGTGGAATGCAAATGTAAGCCTGAGCCAAAACAAGATCAAGAACTTCACCGAATATATTGACAACTGGAACTACTGGGATAACCCGGCTACCGAACCATACCAATATTCGAAACATCTCGGAACCACCGATATCTCCTTTTCTCCCGGCGTGATTGCAGGAAGCAACCTGGTACTAACGCCGTTGGAGAATCTGCAAATTGCCTGGATATCGAAATACGTGGGACGACAATTCGTCGACAATACCGCCAACAGGGAGCGTAGCCTGAATCATTATTGGGTGAACAACCTGAGGTTTGATTACAGCATTCATTTGCGCGGAATAAAATCGCTGGGATTTATACTGAGCCTGAACAATATTTTCGGCGCTGTGTATGAAACCAATGCCTGGGTTTACCGCTATGTGTATAACGGCGTTAAGTCGGAAATGAATGGCTATTTCCCGCAGGCAAAATTTAATTTTATGGGTGGGATAAATCTGAAATTCTAAACAGGAAGTTCTTTTACAAAAGCCCCGGTTTCATAATTTGGAACCGGGTTTTTTTAACGCTGCCGGAGTACTTCCCGGTAACGGATTCCGTTGGGGGCATCCACTTCACCGAGAATACGGATCATAGTGTTTTTTTCGGCAGGGGTGGCTTTGGAAAAAATGTTGATAATTTCACCTCGCTTGGCATCAAGTATGAGTTGCATGTCGTATAACCCCGGGCGTTTGTCATAGACTTTTTTCAGCAGTAACAGCGAATTCAGAATTGCTTTTCTCCCTTCCGGCAAATTATCAGCCATAACATCCAGTCCCTTACGGTGATATTGATACAAGAAAGCACGCAACGGTTCGTATGCTTTGTTTAAGAATTGCTCTACAAAATGATACCGGTTTTTCTCACTTTCGTACGACTGCCATCCGGTGAAACCCGAATTTTGTGCAGTCTGCACGACGTCCATGGCCTTTTCATAAAAAACGGTACCGCCATCCGGGGCAAAAGAGTCAAAGTCAATTCCCAGCATCATGTAGGAGTAAAAGGCCAGCAGCGAAGTAAGATTATTGGAGAAAGTGTTTTCCGAAAAATTCATGGCCTGCGAAGGCTGATATTTAAACCGAATATTTTTGTCAATCATATTCAGCAACGGCGAACGATAATCTGTCTTATATACAGGGCGTTGCATCACAATATTAAAAGTCCCTTTAAACTCGTCGGAGGAGATGATTCGGGAAACATTAAAGAGAAGAGTACATTCAATCCGTTCTTCCGGAGCAAAGTTGTAATTAGTCCATTTCCGGTTGTTCATGAAGTCAGAGATGGCAGTTTTCAAATTAGTTACCACACTTCGGTCAAAGCCCTGCACCTGTTGGGTGTTGATTCGTACTTTGCAACTAAATTCCTGTGCAAAGAGGCTGGAAGTTAGCAGGAAAACAAGGAAAAAAAGCAGACCTGTTTTCTTCATTTGTCATCCCTCCATTAGGTGTTTAATGGCAGAAAGAATATCTTCGGCAACGGCCTTTTTGGCTTTCAAATGGAAAATCTGAGGTTCCCCGGTTTGCGTAAGTAGTGTAATTTTGTTGGTATCGGTACCAAAACCCGCTCCTTTGTCGTTCAGTGAATTCAGAACGATCATGTCTAAATTTTTCTGTTGGAGTTTTTTTTGTGCATTGGAAAGTTCATCCTCCGTTTCGAGAGCAAAACCAATGAGTAGTTGTCTTTTCTTTTTCATTTTTCCCAAACCGGCGAGAATATCGTTGGTGGGTTTCAAACGGATAACATCCTGTCCGGAGTCTTTTTTGATTTTTTCTTTGGCAGGACTTACCGGTGTAAAATCGGCCACAGCAGCAGCCATTACGGCAATATCAACAAGAGGGAAAATTTTTTGGCAGGCATCATTCATTTCAGCAGCCGTGTTTACTCTTTGTGTGTGAATACCCGGAAAACCGGTATCCAAATCGGCAGGCCCCATAACCAGTTCTACTTCTGCTCCTTTTTCACCAAAAGCCCTGGCGATGGCCAGTCCCATTTTCCCCGAACTGCTGTTACCTATAAAACGAACCGGATCGATGGGTTCGTGTGTAGGGCCTGCACTTACCATCACTTTTTTTCCTTTGAAAGTTTGTTCCGTGGAAAAATAATCAAGGAGCACTTGTAGCAGTTCTTCCGGCTCTTTCAGCCGCCCTTTGCCTTTTAGTCTGCTGGCCAGTTCTCCTTCGGCAGGTTCGATGTAGTGATAACCGTAGGATTGTAACTTCTTTATGTTTAAGGTTGTCGTAGGATGCGTGAACATATCCAGGTCCATGGAAGGAGCAAAAAACAGTGGGCAGCGAGCGGAGAGCACGAGTGTCATCAGCAAATTATCGGCAATGCCGGCTGCCATTTTAGCCATGGAATTGGCCGTAAGCGGCGCCAATATCACGGCATCAGCCCACAAGCCGAGGTCAACATGGCTGTTCCAGCTGCCATCCTTTTTCATAAAAAGGTCGGAAAGTACCGGATTCTCCGAAACTACCGAAAGTGTCAGCGGAGTTACAAAATCTTTGGCAAGCGATGTCATAACCACTTGTACCTCCGCGCCTTCTCTTTTTAACAACCGAATAAACAAAGGGATTTTGTAAGCAGCAATACCTGCTGTAATGCCAACAATTATTTTTTTTCCTTTGAGCATGGTGTTTCTTTACAGAACAAAGATACCAATTAAAAATCGGTAGCCGACTCTTTATGCGGATTTCTGATATAAATCAGATTATTCATAAACTCATGAATTGCCAGCAATGTAGGTTTTGGAAGCCGTTCGTAATATTTGGCAATCTCAATTTGTTCCCTGTTTTCAAAAACTTCTTCAAGGTTGTCATTGGAAGAAGCAAACTCAGAAATTTTCTTGTCCAGCTCTTGTTTTAAATCCTGTGCAACCTGGTTAGCACGTTTCGACAAAACCACTACCGTTTCATAGATATTTCCGGTTTGCTCATAAAATTTTTCTTTATGGCGGGTTATAGTGGTTGTTTCTGTTTTAATTTTTTTGTAGTCCATTTTCGTTTATTTTAATTGTTTTCTTGCTTTCTTACTCAACGGTTTTAACTCCGGTAAATATTTACTTTTGGGGAAAAGAAATAACAAATTGTTATAAGATTCCACCATTTTTTCATAACGGGCCTTTTGTTTTTGTACAATACTTTTAGCTGCATAATCATAATAAGCTTTGGCAATATAGTAAAGATAAAGCTCTTTACTGTCAGTATTCGGATAATTGTTAATCAAATTCTGAAAAGAAGTAATGGCAGCCTGATAACTTTCCATGCGGTAATAGAGATAGGCAATGTTGAAATCCTTAATTTCCAGTTTCTTATGCAGATTATCCATAAGCTGGGTGGCTTTGGCTACCCTGGTACTGTTGGGATAACGGTCGATAAACAACTGAAGCTCCTGCAAAGCTTTGTAGGTGTCTGACTGATCAAGTTGGGGACGTGGTGACTGAAGATAGGTAGTGTAGGCTTGCAAATATGCTGACTCTTCAGCATGTTTCCCCTTGGGATACATTTGCTGATACTGATGAAAATAATAACTGGCCAACTGATAGTCCTTCATCTGGAAATAACTATTTGCCGTATAGTAGGTTAGCTTTTCACCTTTTTTCGTGCCCTGATAAAAAGTCCGCAGCATATCAAAGAACTGCAAAGCCTTTTTAAAATTGCCACTCTCGTAAAGGTCAACCCCCGTTTGATACTTCAATGTGTTATCGGGGCTCTTTAAAATTTTGGAATAATTCTGACATCCCGTGTTAACTACAAGATAACCAGTAATCAACAAAATAAAATAAGCCTTTCTTAGCATGTGGCAAAATTAGAATAATTTATTAAAGTACAAAACGAAAATTCAACATATATCGTATAAATACCGGCTCAATTTTTTCTTTTAAAAAAAAGATGAGAATGCCAACCCGCTTTTGGGAGAAAAGAAGTTCGGAAACCCTCCCCGCTGTTAAAGAAAACAGAGTGCTTTTTTCGAAGCGAAAAAAATTTCCGGGGACTATCTTATTTTTTCTTTATTATCTGTTTTTTGCCCGCGGCTGATACTTGTTCCTTCGTTTAATTTACCTATTTTTGCCCTTTAAATTAAAAGCGCAAACAATGGATATTTTTGATAAATGTGAGGTAAACATGGGCCCTATAGGAATGTATGCCAGGCAATCGGAAGGCTACTATATATTTCCGAAACTCGAAGGCGAGATTTCTGACAAGATGATGTTTATGGGTAAAAAGAGGCTTGTCTGGAGTCTGAATAATTACCTCGGACTGGCTAACCATCCCGAAGTAAGAAAAGCAGATGCCGATGCTGCCAAAGCATGGGGGCTGGCTTATCCCATGGGCGCCAGGATGATGTCGGGACACACTAAATATCATGAAGAGTTAGAGCATCAGCTGGCTGCTTTTGTAGGAAGACCTGCCGCTTACCTGTTGAATTATGGCTATCAGGGAATGGTTTCCATCATCAACGCACTTGTTAACAGAAACGATGTGATTGTTTACGATTCCGAGGCGCATGCCTGTATTATTGATGGTATGCGGTTGCATTTCGGGAAACGTTTTGTTTATCCGCACAACGACATGCAAAATATGGAAAAAGAGTTGCAACGTGCTACCAGGATTGTTGAAAATACAGGCGGTGGTATTCTCCTGATAACGGAAGGTGTTTACGGCATGGCCGGCGACCTTGGTAACCTGCCCGAAATTGTTGCCCTGAAAGAGAAATATAAATTCCGTATCCTCATAGATGATGCACATGGCTTTGGAACCATGGGGCCCACCGGCGCCGGAACGGATGAGCATTTCGGCGTTCAGGATAAAGTGGATATTTACTTTGGTACTTTTGCCAAATCCATGGCCGGCATCGGTGCTTTCGTAGCCGGTGACTCCAAGATAATCAACTTTTTAAAATACAATATGCGGTCGCAGATTTTTGCCAAATCGCTTCCCATGCCTATGGTTATCGGTGCCATGAAACGGCTGGAACTGTTGCGCGAAGATCCTTCCCATCGCAAAAAACTATGGACAATCGTTAATGCTCTGCAGAAAGGTTTACGCGAAGCCGGTCTGAACATCGGCAAAACAGCTTCCCCCGTAACGCCTGTTATACTCAACGGAACGATTCCCGATGCAACACAGATCACCTATGACCTGCGCGAGAATTATGATATTTTCTGCTCTATTGTTTCTTATCCCGTAGTACCCAAAGGGACTATCCTGCTGCGACTGATTCCTACGGCTGTTCATACGTTGGAAGATGTGGAGTACACTGTGAAAGCCTTTAAAGAAGTCAAACGAAAATTGGAAAACCACGAATATCCCAAAGAATTTAAGATAGGAAACCAATAACGGGTTCGTTTTCAAAAGAAAATTTCTAAGCCGGATGAGTATTTTATCCGGTTTTTTTTATACTTATTTTTTTATAAATTTCCTCAAAATCGTTTTGTTGCCCGAAACGATTTTCAGAAAATAAATACCCGGGGGCAACAGGCGGATGTCCAGGGCTTCCCCGGAACCGACCTTACGGGTGAATACTTTTTCTCCCGAAAGGTTGATAACAGAAACCAGAGAACCCTGAGAAAAATCAGTATAATAGAGTTTGCCGGAAGCAGGATTGGGGTAAACCCTCCCCCCGTGGAAATTTGCTGCTGTGCGATACTACCTGCTTGTAAGATTACGTCCAAAACAACCGGTTTCCCATTAGTTATTTTAACCTTCTTCACTGTTTTGGAACGATGGCCGGATGTAGAAAACCGTAAATCATAAGTGCCGGGATAAATCGGCCGGAAATAGAGGCCGCTTGCCGAATCGGAAAAAACCATCGAGTGATTCATGTCATGGTCAACAGCAAAAACTTCGGCATGTAAAGGTTTCCCAGAAGCGCTATCGGTTACCGTGCCTCGTAATCCTGCTAAGGTCTGATGCATATAATCCAGCAAAGAACGATAATTGTCATCCCAAAAACCGGAAAGGCTGTCGGGATCAGGCATTTTTACAGCAGACAGTTCCAGTGTAAACTCGCGGTCATATTGAAAATAATTCATGTAGTCCTGGCGTCCTCCCGAAATGCTGTACCAGTCGTAACCATTGGTAATCCCATCATTTAAGTCGGTAAAATAACCTGCGGGAGCATGAGCGTGTGCCGTATCCGCATATTGGCGGCCAACTTCCTGCCACCAGGCATCATCAGCCGAACGAACCGCCCAGGTATCCCACGGGTAATTAGCCACTTCGGCACCGGTATGCAGATTGCCCGATACGACAAAATGATGTTTTGTGGCAAAGTTCATAAACGCCTTCGTTTCCGGTTGCCATGTATTCCCATCGGGATGTTGACCATCCTCCGGGTCAGGATAATTCCGATTCAAATCAATATGGTTAGCATTGAAGCGCGTTGCGCCGTAAACCGAAGCATTTCCCTCTGCATACGTCCCATCCGGATTGGCCAGCGGGTTAATCCAAATGTCCACACTATCGATTAAAGCGGTAACCTCCGGCTTTACACCGTAGTTACGCAGAAGATAATCAATTAAATGCAGCATCAGAATATAGCCGGTGGTTTCGTCGCCATGCATGGTGGATGTGTACATAAATTCAGGAACAGTCCCGCCTAAGGCGAGATTGTTTAAATGGCCGATATGGACAAAAAGCAAATCTCTTCCCTGCACCGACTTTCCAATATTTACAACCCTGCAAAGTGCCGGATAATCTTTTTGAAAGTTCTTCATTAAACTGACATATTGCTCGTAGGATGGATAATAATTCCATTTGCTGAAATTTTTTAAGGCACCCGGTACAAGCTGCTGTTTTTTCAAACGTTCCGAAGGAGGTCTCAACAAAGTATAAGCCAGTCCGGATTGCAAAAAACGGCTGAACCCTCTGGCATTGGCGTAAGCAAAAACAGTATCCGACCTGATATGGTCCAAAGAGATAAAGTGTCCGAGCTGTTGTAACTGCTGCCGGTCTGCCGGAAAGAATTTAAAATAGACTTCACCGCGTTTTTGCAGCATCTGTTTATAGTTCCCGGTCTTCATTTGCCGGGCTTTCAGTGGAAAGGAAGCGATCAACCAGCTCAAAATGAGAAGGATAAACAGACGTTTCATGGATTTTTCTATTAAACCGGTAGCAATTGAAAGTCTTGCATCAGTTTTTGCAAAGCAAAATAGACTGCTTTATTAGCTTTCACCAATGGCAGCCGCAGGTTGTTTTTCACAATTCCTTTAATTTCGAGAGCGGCTTTCACTCCGGCAGGATTGCCATCGGCAAAAAGCTGGGTAATAACAGGCAACAAAGTATAATGCAGCTCCAGTGCTTTTGCAGGTTTTCCCTGCAACAGCAGATTTACCATCTGAGAGAATTCTGCAGGAAACACATTGGCTACCACTGATATAACTCCAGAAGCACCGAGACACATCATCGAAAAAGTGAGTGCATCATCGCCTGAAAAAACTTTAAAATCTTCCGGTTTCTGCCGTAGAATCTCCATCACCAGGCTCATGTTGCCGGAGGCTTCCTTCACGGCAACGATGTTTTCAAAATCGCATGCAAGCTGTAGTGTTGTCTCCGCAGTAATATTACTCGCTGTCCGTCCGGGAACATTATACAAAATTACCGGTACAGGACAAGCTGCCGCAATATTCTTAAAATGGTTGTAAATACCTTTCTGGTTCGGTTTGTTATAATAAGGTGCCACCGAAAGAATAGCATCGATCCCATCGAAATCGGTCTTTTTTATCTTCCCCACCACTGCACGGGTACTATTACCACCCAGTCCCATCACAACAGGCACGCGTCCTGCAACCGTATCTTTCACAAAACCCATAACAGCATCCTTCTCATCGCAGGTGAGTGTGGCTGCTTCGCTGGTAGTTCCCAGCGCAACAACAAAATCGACACCCCCGGCAATAATGTGTTCAAGCAACTTTCCCAGGCTGCTGAAATCGATGGTCCCGTAGTTGTGGAAAGGAGTAACAATGGCAACACCCGTTCCTTTGATATTGGTTTTGATTTTCATGGTAATAACTTAATATTCAATCTTTTAAAATAGTTTTTCAATTGTTTGTAAAAAATACCGTAGGCCATTCTCTCACCGGCTTTTCCCAGACTTATATCCATTAACAGTTCCTCACTCTCTCGTGTCCATCCGGCTTTAAGACGGGCATTTATTTCCATTATTATCTTCTCGCTCCGCTTGTTCTCCTTTCCGGCAAAGACCAGCAACAAATCAAAATGATGGTCTGCAAGCCAAGACTTCAAAGCCGGTTTCTGACGGCCAAAAAGGTCAAAATCTCTTTTATCCGTTACCAAAAGATGTTCGGCAACAGGCTTTGACTCCATTTTCCTGCCGGTGTAATGAACAAGCACCTTCAAGCCCGGATATTCATGCAAAACATCTCGTACGAAAGCTTCCACATCTCCCCACTCTTCCGGGTTATCTATACAGAAAAAAAATCCCGGTTTTTTTATCTGCTCTTTAAAATAGGTGTTGCTATCAGCAATATCATCATCTTTCGCAGCAGAAACAAATTGTTCTGCCTCCTTTTCCTTTATTACCTTCAAAATATTATTCTTCTCTTCGTTAGGAATGATGTAAAAATAATAAGAATTTGAATAGGATGACGAATTTAATTTTTGCCTGAAAAGATTATTTCTCTGTTGTTGAGACTGCATTTACCCCGAAAAAGCTACCTTTGGCTCAGAATTTCAGAATCGCAAAGTATGAAAATAACTTTTTTGGGAACGGGTACTTCGCAAGGCATTCCGGTGGTTGCCTGCCCTTGCGATGTTTGCACAAAAGGAAGTAAAAAAGATCACCGCTTGCGGAGCTCTGTTCATATTGAGCAGGACGGTTTCCACATCAACATCGATGCCGGGCCGGATTTTCGCTACCAGTTACTGCGCGAAAACATTAAAAATCTGGACGCCATCCTCATCACACACTGTCACAAAGACCATATTGCCGGACTCGACGATGTGCGTTCTTTCAATTATCTTTATAAAAAAGCCATGGATATCTATGCGCTTCGGCGCGATATAGAAGCCATCCAACGGGAGTTTTCCTATGCCTTTGCCGATGTGCGTTACCTCGGTGTTCCTGATATCCACACTATCCCCATCGGTCATGAGAAATTCAGGATGGGAGATATGGAAGTTATTCCGCTTCCGGCGTTGCACATGAAAATGGAGGTTCTGGGGTTTCGTATCGGCGACTTTTCCTATCTCACCGACACCAATTACATTCCGGGCGAAACGTTGGCCAAAATGGCCGGCAGCAAAATAATTGTGCTTAATGCGCTGCGTAAAAAACCGCATCCTTCTCATTTTTGCCTGGATGAAGCCGTCAGGATACTGGAATTTTTACATCCCGAACAGGCCTATCTTACTCACATCAGCCACCTGCTGGGTTTCCATGAGGAGGTAGAGAATGAACTTCCCGGTTTTATCCATCTTGCTTACGACAGACTGCAGATTGAAGTATAGAGCGGACTGAAAAGGAAAATCGAAATTCTGATGTAACCGGTATTTGGTATTCCACATTGAAACAAGTCCTGCAAAACAGCGTCAGTTACCTGATTATAATCTCCGTTCTGCGGTTGGCGGCCCGGCCTCCGGGCGTTTGATTGTTCGAAATGGGATGTGTATTGCCGAAGCCCCGGTATTGCATACGTCCGGCATCAATGCCTTTTGAAACGAGGTAATCAAACACGGCTTTGGCGCGTTCCTGCGAGAGTTTCAGATTATAATCCACGCTCCCTATATTATCGGTATAACCGGCAATGAGAATTCTCAGCATGGAGTTTTTCCGAAGAAATATCACCAGCTTGTTCAGTTCCGGAAAAGCCGAAGATTTCAGTGTGGAGTGGTCAAAACCGAACCGGATATTTTGTAAACGCATCACAGCTCCTTTTGCAATGGGCGTAAGCTTAAAAGTTTTATTCACGGAAGTAAGGCCGGGAAATTCCTTCAAATTAAAGCTTTGTGAATAAATCAGATATCCTTTCTTTTGAATGTTGAAAGCATAATCGGTTCCGCCATGCAAAACCATCAGAAAACGTCCGGAAACCGTATCGGAAACAGCCGAATCCACCACCTGCCCGGTTGTCAAATCGGTGAGCACAATTCCAGCCGACAACTTTTTACCGGAACGGGCATTCTGAACAACGCCTTTAACAAACTGTACTTTCCCGGGACGTATTTTGGCGTACACAGGAAAAGAAAAGATATCGAAACCGGATCTTGTCGTATCGCGGTCGGAAGAGAGCCATGCCCGGCTGCCGTCAGGGCTGATAAACAGGCTTATCTCGTTGGCTTTGGTGTTGACCGGATAACCGAGATTCATCGCTTTGGACCAATGACCCGAACTGTCTTCGCGGGAGACATAAAGGTCGTATCCGCCCATCCCGGTTCGTCCGTTGGAGGAGAAGTAAAGCGTCCGGTTATCCGCATGCAGAAAAGGCGCCATTTCGTTTCCGGCGGTATTGATACTGTCGCCGAGATTAATGGCATTCCCCCAACGGCCATCCGCCTGCCGGGTACTCATCCAAATATCGGAGCCCCCTTTGCCACCGGGGCGTTTAGAGGCAAAAAACAGTTGCTTTTTATCGGACGAAATCACTGCCTGTGAGTCCCAGCGGGAAGTGTTTACATTGCTGTCCAAATGTTTCGGGAACAGCCAGGAATGATCCCGCTTTTTGCTGGCGTAAATATCACAACTTCCGAATCCACCGGGCCAGTAACATCCTGTGAAATACATAGCTTGTTCATCCGTCGAAAGACTCATTCCGCCCATATTCAGCGCTGAATCCCAGGAAAACTGCATTTTTTCCGGAGGCTGCCACACACCCTTGTTTTGAACGGAGAGATAAAAATGTTCTTTGTAAACCGACTTTCCCTGTTCCTGTTCCAAAAATTTTCTGGTAAAAAACAGTTGTTTCCCTTCCACGTCCACAAAATTGATGTATTCATCTGCCGGGGAATTGATTCCGTTATTTAATTTTTTCAGCGTTGTTTTCTCCGGATGGGCAACGGCGTTTGCGGCAAAAGCTGCATTTTTCAATAGTTTTTCTGCCTTTCCATGCTGTGGCATATTCTTGTTTTCAAATTGTAAAAAATGCTGAACATCACGAAGGGAAGCCGTATAATTGCCGGTTTTGTATTCCCATCCGGCCAGCACAAAAAAGGCAGCCGGATAAGAAACCGAGTCAAGGGAAAGCGCCCGGCGATAAATGCCAATGGCTTTTTCCAGACTGTGTTGCGAAGCATAAATATCTCCCTGAAGCAAATAAGCTTTCACAAAGCCGGCATCGCGTTTTAAGACTTTTTTCAGAAAAGATTCTGCTTGTATGAAGTCATTCGCATTGGAAGCCGCCACAGCCTGACGGAAAATTTTCATGGTTTTCTTATCCGGATTTTGTTGCGCCTGCAACCTGTTTCCGAAACCGGAAGCAAAAAGCAGAATCAACACACAAAAAATGGCGGTACACACACGAAGAGCATCGTGCATCTGTGGCACAGCCCGGTTCTTTCCATTTGTTTTCCAATCGTTCACTGAATAATTTGTTTCTCAAGAATAGTTCAGACCGCAGACAAATATAACGAAAACTCAAAGAAGATGGATATTGGGACGCTCTTTTTTGGTGAACATATATTCAGGGTGTTTTCCATAGCCAACGTCTTACTACTGAAGAAAATCATCCGAATAGTCAACTATGGAATTCGCATATATTTGTGCGCCTGGAGCGAGATGCGCCATTGCGGATGCTGCATAACATAATTTGTCAGCATTTCCATGATGTGGTCTGCCACGCTCCATTCGGGTTGCAGAAACAGGTAACATTCCGGAGAAACCAAAGCCGCATTTTTCTCCGCCCACAACAAATCGGCCTCTTTTTGAATAACAACTTTTAACTCAAGTGCACGGGAATAAATTGCTTGCTGCGGAGGTGAATTTTTTTTCGGTGAAAGACAAATCCAGTCCCATTCTCCACTCAACGGATGTGCTCCGGAAGTCTCTACCATTGCTGTAATGTCATTTTCCTTTAAAGTTTGTGTCAAAATATCCAACGGGTAGAGCGAAGGTTCACCACCGGTAACTACTACTGTTCTGGACGGCGTTTTCGCAGCCCGCTGCACCACCTCTGCCACCGGAACGGGCGGAAAAAGTTCAGCATTCCACGACTCTTTGCTGTCGCACCAGGCACAGCCTACATCACATCCGCCGATACGCACAAAATAAGCTGCTTTTCCCGTGTGAAAGCCTTCGCCCTGGAGCGTATAGAATTCCTCCATAACCGGCAATTTCCTGCCTCCTTCCAAAAGGGATGCTTCTGATTTTTTCATTCCGGCTCGTCCGGGTTAGGTTAAGAATAGATTTCTTTTTTATACGCCAGTAGTGTGTTTTTCAGCAACATGGCAATGGTCATAGGCCCTACGCCACCGGGAACAGGCGAGATAAAAGAGGCTTTTTTCACCACTTCATTAAAATCCACATCGCCCACCAGCCGGTAACCCGATTTTTTAGTTTCATCTTTTATACGATGGATACCCACATCAATAACAACCACGCCATCTTTCACCATGTCGGCTTTCACAAACTGTGGTTTTCCCAAAGCGCAGATCAGAATATCCGCCGTGCGGGTGATTTCTTCAAGATTCTCCGTGGCGCTGTGGCAAAGGGTAACGGTAGCATTGGCTGTCTCATTTTTTTGCGAAAGTAAAATACTCATGGGACGCCCCACAATGTTGGAACGGCCCAGAACGACGCAATGTTTTCCGGTAACGGGAATTTTATAATATTTCAACAGTTCCATAATGCCGTATGGCGTTGCTGACAGAAAAGCCGGTTGTCCGAGTACCATTTTCCCCACATTTTCCGGTGTAAAACCGTCCACATCTTTGGCTGGGTTTATCCGGTGAATGATTTTGTTTTCATCGATATGTTTGGGCAGGGGAAGCTGTACGATGTAGCCGTCAATTTCGTCATCATTATTAAGATAATCAACTACTTCTAACAGCTCCTCTTCTGTAATACCGGCGGGATAACGATAGGTGGAGGAGATCATACCCACGGTATTTGCTGCTTTTTCTTTGGCGGCCACATAAGTCTCGCTGGCGGGGTCATCACCCACCAATACGGCAGCAAGATGCGGAGCATCATCGTCATTGTCCATCATTTTCGACACCTCTTTTTTAATCGTCTCCTTCAGCTCCGCAGCCACCTTGCGGCCATCGATAATTACTGCTTGTTTTTTCTTTACCATTGTATTATTATTGAAAAATTAACGTTGGCCACCCATCATGCGCATCATATTTTTGCCTCTGCCGGTGGTCATTTTTTTCATCATTTTACTGGTTTCTCCGAACTGTTTTATCAGACGGTTGACTTCCTGAATAGTTGCTCCGCTTCCCAAAGCAATCCGTTTGCGGCGCGAACCGTTGAGCAACCGTGGATTATCACGTTCCTGGGGTGTCATGGAATGGATAATGGCTTCGATATTTTTAAAAGCATCATCATCGATGTTCATATCTTTCATCGCTTTCCCCATGCCGGGGATCATAGCCATCAAATCTTTGATATTCCCCATTTTTTTAATTTGCTGAATTTGTTTCAGGAAATCATCAAAGTTAAACTGGTTTTTGGCGATTTTCTTTTGCAGTTTACGCGCCTCTGCTTCATCAAACTGTTCCTGGGCTTTTTCCACAAGCGTAACAATGTCGCCCATGCCGAGAATCCTGTCGGCCATACGGCTGGGGTGGAAAAGGTCGAGGGCATCCATTTTTTCGCCAATACCTACAAATTTGATGGGTTTTTCGACCACCGAACGAATGGTCAGCGCCGCACCACCGCGGGTGTCGCCATCTAATTTTGTGAGTACCACACCATCAAAATTCAGACGGTCGTTAAACGTTTTGGCTGTATTTACCGCATCTTGTCCGGTCATGGCATCCACAACAAAAAGTGTTTCCTGTGGTTTGATGGCCTTTTTAATGTTGGAAATTTCTTCCATCATCTGCTCGTCTATGGCCAAACGACCGGCAGTATCAACGATGACCACATTTTTATGGTTGTCGCGGGCATATTTTGTGGCATTTTTGGCAATCTGTACCGGATTTTTATTGCCTTCTTCGGCGTAAACTTCCACGCCCGCCTGCTCGCCGAGTACTTTCAACTGCTCAATAGCTGCCGGACGATACACGTCGCCTGCCACCAGCAAAACCTGTTTGCTTTTTTTATTTTTGAGATAATTGGCGAGTTTTGCCGAGAGAGTTGTTTTACCCGAGCCCTGCAGGCCGGCAATCAGAATTACTGCTGGACTTCCTTTGATGTTAATGTCCACCTGTTCGCCACCCATAAGGCTGGCCAGCTCGTCGTGCACAATCTTCACCATGAGTTCTCCCGGTTTTACAGCGGTAAGCACATTCTGACCCAAAGCTTTTTCTTTTACGTCAGAGGTAAACTGTTTGGCAATTTTATAACTGACGTCGGCTTCAATCAGCGCTTTACGAATCTCTTTAACCGATTCTGCCACATTGATTTCAGTAATTCGACCCTGACCTTTTAAAATCTTAAAAGAGTGGTCCAGTCTATCGCTTAATCCTTCAAACATAATGCTTTCAATTTTGGATGGCAAAAGTAATAAATTCTATGGCTCATAAGAATAAGCCACAGAATGTTTCGGGTCAAAAGGAAAACTGTTTCATACATCTGTTTTTAATGTAAATTGCAGGGCATATCTACGCATTTACTTTGCTCATTCCAAATTAGAAACCTTGGACGTAAAACAATTTCTGGAAAGCAGGACGGACGAGTATAACCTGCCTTTTTTCATTGCAGAAGACCCCATCAGCATTCCACACGGTTTTTCGCAAAAAGAGGATATCGAAATCTCCGGTTTCCTCACCGCCCTGATTTCCTGGGGCAGAAGGCCCGCCATCCTGAAAGCTGCCCAAAAACTCATGCAGCTCATGGACAACGCCCCGTATGAATTTATCATTCAGGCAGATGATACGGGTTTAAAACGACTTACGGGTTTTGTTTACCGCACTTTTAACAGCTCTGATTTGTTGTTTCTGATAGAAGCACTCCGGCATTTATATCTTGAGAAAGGAGGCCTCGAAAGCGTTTGCCAAAGTTGTTTCAGGGAAACCGGGGAGATAAAAGGGTTGATAACGGGCTTACGTCACGAGTTGTTGGAAACAGCGCATCTCGATCGGTCGGAAAAGCATTTGGCAGCGCCTGCAAAAGGTTCTGCAGCAAAACGCATCAACATGTTCCTGCGTTGGATGGTCCGCCGGGATGACAAAGGTGTGGATTTCGGACTCTGGAAAAGCATTCCTTCTGCCGCTCTCATGATTCCGTTAGATGTCCACTCGGGAAATACCGCACGAAGACTGGGTTTGCTGCAACGAAAACAAAACGACTGGAAAGCCGTGGAAGAGCTTACTGAAAAACTACGGAAATTTGACCCGGAAGATCCGGTAAAATACGATTTTGCCCTCTTTGGAACAGGCGTTTACGAAAAATTTAAATGACCCGTCCGGTTATGATTCCGTTTCTTCGTCAATTTCAATACCGAGGTCAATACCAAGACTCTTGTTGTACATAGCCATAGCATTCAGACTCATCCCCATACTCGAAAATCCGCCATCGTGATAAAGATTTTGCATGGTAACTTTCCGGGTTAAATCGCTGAACATGACAATGCAGTAATTGGCACACTCTTCGGCATCAGCATTTCCCAGCGGCGACATGCGATGAGTGAAGTCCAACAGTCCGTCAAAACCTTTCACGCCCGTACCGGCTGTGGTTTTTGTCGGAGACTGCGAAATGGTGTTTACCCTGATTTTATGCTCCTGACCATAGATATAGCCGAAACTACGCGCAATGGACTCCAGCAGGGCTTTGGCATCAGCCATATCGTTATAGCCGTAGAGCACACGCTGAGCCGCAATGTAAGAAAGCGCCATCACAGAGCCCCATTCGTTTATGGCATTCAGTTTAAACGCCACCTGCAACATTTTATGAAAAGATATGGACGAGATGTCAAGTGTTTTGTTCAAATAATTGTAATTCAAGTCGTTGTAAACACGTTTCTTCCGTACATTCAACGACATACCAATGGAGTGGAGCACAAAATCGACCTTGCCGCCGAGAATCTCCATAGATTTTTCAAAAACATTCATCAAATCATCCACGCTGGTAGCATCGGCAGGAATCACTTCCGCATGGCATTTTTCAGCCAACTCGTTCAACTGCCCGAAACGTAAGGCGGTAGCCGTATTGCTCAAAGTGAATCGAGCGCCCTCCTCATAAGCTCTCTCAGCCACTTTCCAGGCTATGGAGTTGCGGTCGAGCGCTCCGAAAATAATTCCTGTTTTACCTTTTAATAAATTGTATGCCATTTCCGATTATTTAGAATGAGTACAGCGGCAAAGATAAAAGAAAATAAAACCAAGTTTCAGAAAAGTCTTTTTTTGAGCTAATTAATATTTTGTTATGGTATAATTTTCTTTCCTGATTATTTTTTTGGCGACAACCTCACCTTGTGGTCCACGGCTGAGTCGAAACCTGTAAGCTGGGTCGGACAAGGCCGCCACTAAAAGAAAAGCGCAGCAAAATATTACCTGAAAAGAAGCCTGCTCCATGACTTGGAGCAGGCTTTTAAAACAAAGAAAAACAAAGCTATTCTTATTTTCCGGCGGGAGGCGTGTAGATATTAGAAGCTACACGATAACCCGGTTTGTCCATGTACCAGTCGGGGTATTGGGTGCCGCCTGATTCGGCCCATTGCCCAAAATGACTGTAGGCGCTGAGAATGTCAACCTGTTCTACCGGATAGGCAAAGGAAACGGGCAGGTCAAGTGCCCATGGAAGATTGTTGGCTGTTTGGTAATATTTTCCGGTGGCGGGATCCGTTGCATCGGCATAAGTGCCAAAGTAGGAATTGTTAACCAAATCAGTCGGTTTCTGGCCGGCAAGGTGAACCTCTTTTCCGCGTTCCCCGTTGATAATCAGGAAAGGATTATAAGGTGCGGTTCCCGTTGTGCTAACCGGAACCGGGTTTTGATAAAGAACATGCAATACATTGGTGTCGGGCTTGACATAAGAAACGTTTGGCTTGGTGTTAATAAAAGCAGAACCCGAACTGCCAATCATTCTGAAGGCATTGTCAAATAATATAATTACCGTTTTGGTTTGTCCCTGTTCGGTACCGTTTGCGTTTGTGTGGATGTAGTTTTCGGTGTAATGTGTCCCGGTAACGGAAGCCACGTTAGCCGGATTGCCGTTCAGCATAAAGCCAAATCCGTTTTTCAGGCTGGCGCCTACGGCACGTACGGAATAATCGGTAAAGAAGCCAACCAGTTGGTTTGAAGCGTTTAATACCGATTTGAAATGATAATCCAAAACCATGTCGTTAAAATCGTAGTCGCCTTTTCCGGGCCATAAATCTTCAAAAGTCAGCGTTCCCCAGTCGGTTTTGTTGGGATAATAAACGTTAAAGGCGCGGGCGGCATCATTGGGATAATCGTCCTGATCGTCCGGAACACCATCGCCATCGGTATCTTTTGCGGGAACGGTTACCACAACATTGTTGAAGTAGGAAGAAGCAGTATTACTAAGATCCCAGTTCCAGATAAGAATCTGTACTTTTACGGTGCCCGCAGGCATAGTTGCTGCAATTGTCTTGGTTGTCCAATTATGTGATGGGTAATAATAGCGGACAGAATAATAAGCCAGAGATCTGTTGTTTGCATTTTTGGGAATGATGTAAAGCCAGGTGTATAATCTGTTATTGCTGCCTGTTGATTTAATGTCTGCCGAAAAAGTGATTAAATCTCCCGGATTGGCGGTAACCATCTGCGAAGCTCCTCCGTAATAGCGCCTGCCGGAACTATAAGGCGTACGAATAACATGATCTCCGCCATCGTTATACCATTGCATTTTCTGGTTGTCATAAGTGGTGAAATACCATTTTCCATCTACGGGATGATCGGTGCGCCATCCGTGAATTGTGCCAAAGTCATTGTTTTCAAAATTACCGTTCTGAACCAGACTGTTGGCACTCATTACTTTGTATTTACCTGTGGACAGGTTTGAGAAAAAGGCTGACTTTGTTGATGGGGCAATAGTATCAGGAGGAGCTATTCCGTAATTATCGCCAAAATTTATGATGACACCGCTTCCCTTTGTGGTTTGTGTGATGAGCCCTGCTTTCCGGCTGCCGGCAATAGTTTGTACATAAATGGAATCTAAGGCAGTTGGTACCCGGATTTCACCTTTGTACTGACCGTGTGTGTCAAAACTTCCGGCAGTGATAAATTTTCCACCGTTGGCGGGATTGTCAGTATAAAGATTAAACCGGCTTTTGTCTTTGCTAAAGTCCACGGTAGAGGGCATATTGATGGTAATATTCTCCACACGGGTCGATTCAAATTTAAACCCGTTGGGAATATTTAGATTATCCAGCGGAGAGCCGTTATCGGGCAAAGGAGCCTTGCTACACGACTGAAATGTAAGCCCGGCCATCAACAGCATGCTTATAACTAGAATAAAGGTTTTTGCTTTCATTGTTTTAAAAATTTAATGAACAGTTTTTTCATAAGCAAAATTAACAAAAATCAAACCACGTCAAATTCAAATAGCATAAAATGCTGATTATCTTTAGGCTAAGATTTTATAATCAATCGCTCTATTCCCAGAACGGGGAAACCTGCTCCCATTTTGGGAATAGAGAATAAGTTTCCGGAAAAACGACTTTCTGTCTCCGGGAACAGAAATATTTTGGTTTTCAAAAATAGGTCATTTACCGGAAACCTGGTTACTATTTCGAAATTAGAATCTCTCCGGTTTTGTTACGAAATTAGAAAAAAATCATTGTGTTTATGAATGGATTTGAATGCCGGTGATTCTAAGACATGAAAATTCAATCAGTTATAAATAATGGCACATGTCTTGCTAAACCACCTGCAGTTACATCTTGGCAGATGTAACTTTCAATTAATTTGGTTTTGGTTGATTCGGGTCGGGGTGGTAAAACTTCCGGCCTGTTTTTTTTACGCCTGTTAAAGAAAACGTTAATTTTGTCCTGTATCGGGAAACAGTTGCCGGGTAAAAAGCAGCAGTCGAAATAATGGTGAATAAAAAACGGCTGGAATGAGAAAAATAAATAATCCGTATGCCCGCCTGATTCCTTACGGAAAATATTTTCCGGTACGCTAATAGATTTCCCATAAACTGCTCAAAAAGTATTGGCGTTCGTCTGTAAAATGACGGAGTACTTTGTATCCGGATTCTTCAGCCAGCCGTTCTATTTCTTCCGGACTGTATTTTTTAGAGATTTCCGTGTGGATGAGCTCATCTTTCTTAAAGAAAAATTGCTCTTCCAGTGCTTCGAAATAAACCTGCTGATTTTTTAAGGAGATGAGATAACTGCGCATTTCGCCACTGACCGGCTCGTAAAAAGTATAATGCCGGAAAGCTTCCGTATCGAAGTCGGCGCCCAGCTCGCGGTTCATGTGTCGCAGCAGGTTCAGGTTAAAAGCAGCCGTAATACCGTGCGGGTCATCGTAGGCCCGGCTTATGATATGCGGTTCTTTGCGACTGTCGATACCTACTAACAGAAGGTCTCCGGTTTTACTCTCACAGGCAAAATTTTTACAAAAAGCAACAGCTTGTTCCCGCGTAAAGTTCCCCATGTTTGAACCGAGAAAAAGGGTGATGTTCCGCCGACTGTTCAAATGGGCCGTCTCTCTTATGGCATCGAAATATTCAAAATTCATGGGATGCACTTTCAGTACCGGTATCTCCTGTTGCAGACTGTGGGCAAGTTCTGACAAGATGTGTTGGGAAATATCAACGGGGTAATAAGTAAAATCGGCCCCATTTTCAAGGAGGTAATGAAGCAAAATCTTGGTTTTACTTCCATCGCCGGCGCCAAATTCCAGTAAGTTAAACGGTTCCTTAAATACCCGCATTTCTTTCAAAATCTGTTCTTTCTGCATGTGAAAAATTTCTTCTTCACAGCGGGTGGGGTAATACTCGGGCATTTTCATGATCTTCTGAAAAAGCCGGTCGCCTTCGGCATCGTACAAAAACATGGAGGAAATACTTTTGGGATTTTTTGAAAAGCCCAACCGTACGGCTTCTCCAAGGTTGGTCTGTATTTCTTGTATCTTTATTTGCATAAGGCCGTTTCTCCTTTTCTTTCGTGGTCGACATGGTTATAATAAGAATTGAACAAATAACCGTAGTGCGGATGGAACGGTCGGTAATTTCTCAAAAAGACCTGCAAAACAAAAGTCTCAAAAAGCCAGGTCGCGTGTGCTAAATGCCATTTGGAAGGATTTGCCCCCGTAATGAGCTTAGCAACACAGTCTGTTTGCAAAGGTGTACATATTTCTTCAAAATAGTGGCGGACAATCCGGAACTTTTTTGCTGTTTCTTTTTCATTCATCAGTTTCAATTTTTGATACTTTTAGTAAGGAGTGAAATATCTGTTTTGATTTCCAGCAGCACCGAACCGTTATGAGCAAACATTTGCAACATCTCTTCGGTGAGGTTTTCAGGGACATCAGCTTTTAGTCCCAGTGCGCCGCAGGAGCCGGCAAAGTTAGCAAAATTGGGATTGGTGAGCTTGATTTTCCATACTTTAAAATAACCGGAACGCTGCTCTTTGGAGACTTTACTCAATTCGTTGTTGTTCAGCAGAATGACTTTCACGTTCGTTTGGTATTTCACCAAAGCGGTTATTTCGGCAGGGTATTGCGCAATACTATCTGTACGATTTTTGTATTTTCGAAAAAACAAAAGTACCATGCATAATTATCCGCTTCGTCAAAAAGAGAAAGAAGCACGTCTTATTTGGGCTTCGGTAAGAGCCACCCTGGAAGCTTTCCGGTTTAAATCCAAACGCAGCGGGAAAAAGAGCAAAAGCAACTGGACTTTGTTTAAGCGGTTGTTGTGGGTTTTTCAGCTTTTGCTCAAACTGGCCGGTGTGTATAAAAAAGGACATGCCAATGCAAAAAACATTGAAGTTAAAAATGTTACACTGATATTTAAGGATTTGCCGCCGGCGTTTAATGGTTTTAGAATTCTGCATTTAAGTGATTTACATTTCGGTGCCATCGAAGAGTTGGAAGATATTCTCATCCGAAAAATCCAGCCGATTGACTTTGGTTTGTGCGTGATAACGGGTGATTTCAGAATGGACACCACAGGGAGTTTCATGCAGGTTATTCCTGCTATGAAAAAACTATTGGGGGTTGTTCATCCGGAATACGGTGTTCTCGCAGTTTTGGGAAACCACGATACGTACAAAATGGTAGAATTACTTGAACCGCTTGGCATGCGTTTTTTGCTCAACGAAACTATTCACGTCGAAAAAGAAAACCAGCGTTTGCGCATTACCGGTACCGATGATACTTTTTATTTTTATACGGATATGGCGATGCACGCATTGGAGGATAATTCGGGAGAATTCTCTATTGCTTTGTCGCATACCAGCGAACTCAGCGATGTTGCCGCCGAAAATTATTATAAACTTTACCTGTGCGGACATACACACGGCGGACAAATTTGCCTGCCGGGCGGCATTCCGATTATTAGTCACCAAAAAGGAAAACGGGAGCGCGTGAGCGGCTTTTGGCAGCAAAACGGAATGAAAGTTTATACCAGCCCGGGTGCGGGGGTATCGGGTATTCCGCTGCGTTTCAACTGTCCTCCGGAGATTACCGTGTTTGAACTGACCGGGAAATCATAATTTTATTCTCTTTTGAGTATTAAAAAGTACTAAAGAATCTTAATACGAAATATGTGCCAGTTGGTTTTAAATCAGTAAGATATGATTGCTGTTTTTGAAAATATTAATGAGGAAATTATGTTCGTCTTCGCCTGTCCGGAGCCGAAATAATTCCTACTTTTGCATGCAATAAATATAGTCTGTTAAACCTTTAAAAATTAATACAATGTACAGCAATCTTGAGAGTGTTCCGAAAGCATATAATGAGCCTGTGCTGAGTTACAAACCCGGTTCTCCGGAGCGTGCAGAGCTCAAGGCCGTGCTGGCAAAAATGAAATCGGAGGAAATAGAAATCTCCATGGTCATTGGCGGAAAACCCGTTACCACCGGCGAAAAAGTGGCCATTTATCCTCCGCACGAATTAAAACACACACTGGGGCATTATTACAATGGTGATGCTTCGCACGTAACCATGGCCATTGAAGCTGCATTGGAAGCAAGAGAAACCTGGCACAATATGCCCTGGGAGCAGCGTGCCGCCATCTTTTTGCGCGTGGCCGATTTAATTAGCGGGCCATACCGCGCCAAAATCAATGCCGCCACTATGCTGGCACAGTCAAAAACCGCTTTTCAGGCCGAGATAGATGCTGCCTGCGAACTGGCCGACTTTTTCCGCTTCAATGTACAGTATATGACAGAAATATACAGTCAGCAACCAAACTCATCCAAAGGAATCTGGAATCGCTTGGAATACCGTCCGTTAGAAGGTTTTGTGTATGCACTGACCCCTTTTAATTTTACCTCTATTGCCGGTAACCTGCCGGGTGCTCCCGCTTTGATGGGGAATGTGGTGGTTTGGAAATGTTCCAGAACACAGGTTTATTCCGCAAAAGTTATTATGGACATTTTTGTTGAAGCCGGTTTACCCGATGGCGTTATCAACCTTGTATTTGTTTCGGGGCCTGTAGCCGGAAAAACCGTTATGGAACATCCCGATTTTGCCGGATTCCATTTTACCGGTTCTACCGGAGTTTTTCAGCATATCTGGAAAACCATTGGAGCCAATATTTCCAAATACAAAACCTATCCACGCATTGTGGGCGAAACCGGTGGAAAAGACTTTGTGATGGTGCACAAATCGGCCCATACAGATCAGGTGGCAACGGCGCTGGTGAGGGGTGCTTTTGAATTTCAGGGGCAGAAATGTTCTGCAGCTTCCCGAGCTTATATCCCCGATATCCTGTGGGATGAACTGAAAGAAAAACTGGTGGCACAGGTGAAATCTATTAAGATGGGTAATCCCGAGGATTTTACTAATTTTATGACTGCTGTGATTGATGAAGCCAGCTTCGACAAACTTTCTATGTTTATCGATAATGCCAAAAAGGATACCGATGCCGAAATTATTGTGGGTGGCGGCTATGACAAATCAAAAGGCTACTTTATTGAGCCTACGGTGATACTGGCCAAAGACCCACATTATGTTACCATGGAAGAAGAACTGTTTGGCCCCGTGTTGACGCTATATGTTTACGCCGCAGATAAGTACGAGCAAACACTTGATATTCTTGACGGTACTTCGCCTTATGCACTTACGGGAGCTGTTTTTGCCAATGATCGTTATGCTGTTGATTCGGCTGTTAAAAAGCTTGTCAATGCTGCCGGTAACTTCTATATCAATGATAAGCCGACCGGTGCTGTTGTCGGTCAGCAGCCTTTTGGCGGTTCGCGTGCTTCGGGAACGAACGACAAAGCAGGCTCCAGCCTGAACCTGATGCGTTGGGTAAGCCCACGGACCATAAAGGAAACTTTTATTCCGGCTACCGATTATCACTATCCTTTCATGGACGAGAAATAGATTTATCCGGATACCAGCCAAAAAAGCCATTCGCTAATACAGTGAATGGCTTTTTTGGCTCGAAAGAGGTTCTCATCCGTGAGGGGAAACAGAACTATTTAAACGACTGTAAATCCTGCAGCCTTTTGTATATACCGTTTTGTTTTATGAGGATATCGTGGGGGCCGCGTTCCACAATTTCACCTTTTTGCATGACAATGATTTCGTCGGCATCGCGGATGGTGGAAAGCCGGTGAGCAATTACTAAAGTTGTTCTGTTTTTCATAATTTTTGAAAGAGCATCCTGTACCAGCCGTTCGGCTTCCGTGTCTAAAGAAGAGGTGGCTTCATCCAGAATTAAAATGTCGGGATTGGCAAGAACTGCCCGTGCTATGCTCAGCCGCTGGCGCTGGCCGCCCGATAGTTTTACGCCACGGTCGCCCACGCTGGTTTGATAACCCTCTTCCATTTTTATGATAAAATCATGGGCATTGGCAACTTTAGCGGCCTCTTCCACCGCCTCTTGCGACGCATTGCTCAGGCCGAAAGCTATGTTGTTGAAAACAGAGTCGTTAAACAGAATACTGTCCTGTGAAACAATACCCATAAGACTTCGTAACTCGCTGATTTTAAAGTCTCTCACATCGTGTCCATCCAGCAGGATACGGCCTTTGGTTACATCGTAAAACCTGGGAAGCAGATCCACAATCGTCGATTTGCCTCCGCCCGATTCGCCTACAATAGCAATCATTTTCCCTTTGGAAATGAGAATGTTAATGTCTTTTATCACGAAATGTTTTTGATATTTGAAGAAGACATTTTCAAATTTTATCTCTTTTTCAAAAGATTTAATGGGCAGGGCATTGGGTTTTTCTTCAATAACTTCGTCAGCATCCAAAACCTCAAAAATACGGTCGGCTGATGCCAACCCTTTCTTTATGTTGAAGAAACTCTGTGAAAGGGATTTTGATGGCGGGATAACCTGCGAAAAGACCACGATAAAAGTGATGAAATCAGCAGCCTGAATAGTGGGATGTGGTGAAAGTACCATCTGTCCGCCAAACCATAAAATCACAACAATCACAAGCGACGATAAAAATTCGCTGAGCGGCGAAGAAATATCACGACGGCGGTAAACACTAATCTGCTTACGGCAATACTCTTTATTCATAGCGCCAAACCGGCGGTTGAAATAAGGTATGGCATTAAAACCTTTTATGACACGTAACCCCGAAATGCTCTCTTCGATAATCGCCATAAGTCCGGCAAAACGGTTTTGTAAAATCAGGGAGTTTTTTTGGAGATTCCTTCCAATCAGTCCGATAATAAGCCCGGTTACGGGTAGGATCACCAAGATAAAAATACTGAGTCTCAGGCTCATGCTTAGCATAAAAGCCAGATAAGCAATAATGGTGATAGGATCGCGAATGAGTGATTCAATCTGGTTTAGAATGGATATTTCCAACTCTTGCACATCAGAAGTAATCCGGGTGATTAAATCACCTTTTTTGTTTTTTGTATAATAAGAAAGCGGCTGAATAAGCAACTTGGCGTAAATGTCGTCGCGAATGCCACGGATAGCTCCTGACCGTGCCGTTGTCATAAAAAACATGGCAAAATACCGGCCGAAATTTTTAAAGAAAAAGGAAACCAGAATAATAATACAGATAAAAACCAATGCCTGAATTTTCCCCTGATGAATAATAATCTGACTGATGTAGTAGTTCAGATAATTAAGCATGGAATGTGTGCTGAAATACAGCACCGGCTTGACTGTTATCAGTTTGTTGATGCCAAAAAGCAAATTCAGAAACGGAATGAGCAGCGCAAGCGAAAAAAGCGAAAAAACAATGGTAAGGATATTAAAAAACGTATTTAAAGTTACCTGTTTCCAGTAAGGAAGAACATAGGATAATATACGATAAAGCTTTCTCATTCGTTTTTAAATTAGAGGCCAAAGATAGAGATTAACCTGTTTGGGATAATCTTTTATTTGAAAATGATGTTTCAAAACAGTGCTTTCTTTATTTTTGCTCTCAATGCAATTTTTATATTTTAAAATATTGTTTTTAAGAAGAATTCAATCTCCATAGGTTTGGGTAAAAAAGTTATTGTTTCGGTTATTAATGATTTGGTTACCGACCAGCGGGTAAAAAAGGTCTGTGAGACATTGCATGAAATGGGCTTTGACCTTATTTTGGTTGGCAGGGAACTCCGCAACAGTCCGCCTGTGGATAGCCGTCCCTATCCGGTTCGCCGAATGAAGCTTCTGTTTGAAAAAGGCCCCGGATTTTATGCTTGTTTTCAGCTACGTCTTTTCTTTTACCTGCTGTTTCACAAAGCCGGTCTTCTCGTTTCCAACGACCTCGATACGCTGCTACCCAATTATCTTGTGGCACGACTTAAAAATATTCCTTTGGTTTACGACAGCCATGAATATTTTACCGGTGTTCCCGAACTTCAGAACAGCAAAATAAAACGGAAAATCTGGAAGCTGGTGGAGCAGTGGATTTTTCCCCGGCTGAAGGACGTTTTTACGGTAAATGATTCCATTGCCGACCTCTATGCCGCCGAATATGGTTTGCGTCCGGTTGTTATCAGGAATGTGCCTTTGCGCATGGAAAAGATTGGGGTCAAAAGCAGGGTATCCATGGGACTGCCTGAGGATAAAAACATAATGATTTTACAGGGCTCCGGCATAAATATCCAGCGCGGTGCAGAGGAGATGGTGGAAGCCATGCCGTTTATCAAAGATGCTGTTTTGCTGATTGTTGGCGGCGGTGATGTTATCGGCTTGCTGAAAGAAAAAGTGCGCCGGCTGCATATAGAAGAGAAAGTGCTGTTTAAGCCCCGTCAGCCATACCCAATACTTATGCAATATACCGCTGCTGCCGGTCTGGGCCTGTCTCTGGACAAGGACACCAACATTAACTACCGGTTTAGCCTTCCCAACAAGATTTTTGATTATCTTCATGCCGGCATTCCCGTTTTGGCTTCTAATTTGGTGGAGATAAGGAAGATTATTGAAACTTATCAGGTTGGCGATTTTATTCCTGACCATCAGCCACAGCATATTGCCCGGAAAGTAAATGAGATATTTTCCCGTCCCGAAAAACTGGTGCAATGGAAACAAAATACACAAAAAGCGGCGAATGAACTTAACTGGGAAAATGAATCGAAAATATTGAAAAAGATTTATGCAAAATATGTCTGATATCCATGTACATATCATTTCGTTTGACGTTCCGTATCCGGCAAATTATGGCGGAGTAATCGATGTTTTTTACAAAGCCAAAGCGTTGGCCGAACAGGGCGTAAAAGTACATCTGCACTGTTTTGAATATGGCAGGAAAAAAGCCCCGGAGCTGGAGAAATTTTTCCATAAGGTTTATTACTACAAACGCGATATTTCCAAAAAGCATCTCTTTAAAAGCAATCCTTATATTATTGAAACACGTATCTCGGCGTATCTTGTAAACAATTTGCTTAAAGATGATTACCCTATTCTTATGGAAGGCCTGCATACCACCGGGCTCTTGCGCGAAAGAAGGCTGAAAAACCGGAAACGTATTGTACGGACACACAACATTGAGCATGAATATTACAGCAATCTCTCGCGGGCTGAAACAGATTTATTTAAAAAATACTATTTTTTTAATGAAGCGGCCAAGCTGAAGAAATATGAAAGCATCCTAACAAAAGCCGATCTGTTGCTGGCTATTTCCCAAACGGATTACGATTATTTTTCAGCAAAATATAAAAATGTAGTCTATATGCCTGCGTTTCATCCTTATACGGCAGTAAGAGGCTTAGTCGGACGAGGAAAATATGTGCTCTATCATGGAAATCTATCGGTGCCTGAAAATATCAATGCTGTTACAACACTGTTGAATGAAGTATTTAAAAATTCAAAAATTCCGTTTAAGATTGCCGGTCTCAATCCACCGCTGTTGTTATGGCGGCTGGTTGCCGCCCATCCTTCGGCTGAGATGATTGCCAACCCGGACGATGACCTGCTCAACGACTTAATAAAAAAAGCACACGTGAACATTTTCTTTACCAGTCAGGCCACGGGACTAAAGCTAAAGCTTCTGAATGCTCTTTACAACGGAAGGTTTGTGCTAACTAACGATAAAATGCTGAGCGGAAGTAATTTAGATAGGTTATGTGTGTTGGCGAACGAAATTCCTGAAATGAAAAACCAACTGGCTGAACTGATGAAAAAGGATTTTACGGCAGCCATGAAAATTGAGCGGCAAGTCCATCTGCAGAATATCTATAAGAATGGAAATAATGTGGAAAAGCTAATTGGGCTTATCGTTTGAGTCAACAATACTCCCTTCTTCACATTTAACCACCCTGCCGGGAAATTTGTGAATCAGGTTATAGTTGTGCGTTGCCATAATGACAGCACGATTCTCCTGACAAATTTTTAAAAGCAGGCGCATAATCTCATTGGAGGTTTGCGGATCGAGGTTGCCGGTGGGCTCGTCGGCCAAAATAAGTTCGGGACTGTTCAGCAGGGCACGGGCGATGGCTACGCGTTGCTGTTCTCCGCCTGAGAGCTGATGGGGCCGGGTTTTTAACTTGGTTATCAAATCCACATCCGACATGACTTCCATAATCCGCTTGTTAATGGCTTTTTTGTCTTTCCAGCCCGTTGCTTTCAATACAAAAATGAGGTTGTCTTCCACCGTTCTGTCCTCAAGAAGCCGGTAATCCTGAAAAATAATGCCCATTTTTCGCCGCAGGAATGGGACTTCTTTTCTGTTCAGCGTCTTCAAATCAAAACCGCAAACCATTGAGTGTTCTGCTTCTGCCGGCAATTCGGCAAAAATTGTTTGCAGCAGGCTTGATTTTCCGCTTCCGGTTTTCCCGATAAGGTAAACAAACTCTCCCCGCTCAACGCGGAAGTTGACATGGGCCAGAACAAGTTTGTTTTTCTGAAAAACCGATAATTCCTGTAATGAAACAACCGATACTTCTGTCATGGTAATTTGTTTTGAACAAAAATATAAATTTATGCCTATCCGTAACAACTTTATATTTTTTTGTCGGATGTGTTTCTATCTTTCATAAATTTGTGCAACAAAAAATTTCATTATGACTGATGATGCAATTTTCGTTTTAGAAGAAGCGGAAGAAAGTATGGAACACTCTCTCCGGCATTTGGAAAAAGAGTTCCAAAAAATCAGAGCGGGGAAAGCAAATCCCGGTATGCTCAGCGGTATAAGGGTTGAGTATTATGGAACCCAGACACCCATTGAACAAACGGCTAATATTAATACTCCTGACCCTCATTCTATTGTGATTCAGCCATTTGATAAAAGTGTAATCCATGACATTAAAAAGGCAATTATGAATGCCAACCTGGGTTTCAATCCTATCAACGAGGGCGATAATCTTCGTATTAACGTCCCTCCGCTTACGGAAGAGAGACGGCTGGATTTGGTAAAGAAAGCAAAGCAGGTAACGGAGGATGCCAAGGTGGCTATCCGGAATGTCCGTCGTGGTGCTAACGATGAGGCTAAGAAACTGGAAAAAGAAAATATCCCGGAAGATGACGTTAAGCATCTACTTGAGGAGATTCAGAAATTAACGGATAAATATGTTGGTAAAATAGAGACGTTTTTTGAAGTAAAAGAGAAAGACATTATGACCATATAGGCCTTCGGGTTTGGCGGTAATATAGAAACAGGAGGGGATTAGTTATCTAATTTCTTCCTGTTTTTTGTTCTCAGACGTTTGGTTAGCCGATAGGCTGAACGGATGATATTGGATGTGGTTACAAAAGCCTGTATGCCTGAATTTATCATTGTTTTGGCTATGTTCACCATATTGAATGCCTCGCTGACGGTTTTAAACTGCTGCTGAATACTGTTTTCCTGTTTCCTGTTTTGATCTTTCAGATATTCCAGATATTTATCCGTCATTTTTTCATTGGAAAAGCTTGTTCCGCCAAGAAACTGTTTCTCCCTGATGCTGGAAAGATTTTTGCCGAGGATTTTACGTAATGTTGAGAAGATAAGAGCCTCTTTGAAAGCATAAATTATCAGTGCAATAAAAATATAAAAGGCCGTAACCAACAGGAATCCGCCCATGCGTGTTCCTCCCTGTGCAGCATACCAGTTAACAAAGGCAAAGGATAAAAACATAAGGACAAAGATGAAAACACCAAACAGCATCATATACAAAATCAATTGGCCCAGGAGCTCGGCAGACTTTTTTCGGCAGGCTGCTTTATTGTATTCCAACTGAAGGTTGACGTAGGCTTTGAGTTCATCAACCAGTTCGCTGATGGGCTGCCTGAAATCCGGATTTCCCGTATACTTTTTCCCTTTTTTCATTTGGCAATAAATTAAAACCAATCCTCCGGCGTTATTTCGGAAGATTGGCTGTTTTTATCTGCTTTGAAATAAATCAGGCTTTAGAAGCCTTTTTAACATCTTCAATAACACTGGTTCCGGTTTTTTTGACGTCCTCAAGGACTTCGGTTCCGGCTTTTTTAACATCTTCTACCAATTCGGAGCCTGTCTGTTTTACATCTTCCAGAATATTGTTGACACTTTCTTTTAAATCGTCAAACTGGTCCAGCAGTTCATCAGACAGTTCTTTGGTTTTGTCCGCTACTTTTTTCCGTGTTTTTTCTCCGGATTCAGGTGCATACAGCAAGCCGACAATGGCTCCGACGGCAGCGCCAATGACCATGCCTGAGAAAAATGCAAATCCCGAATGTGAATTATTGTTACTCATAGGATTAAATTTTTAAGATTAAACATTAAATTTTATTTCGTTATAGTTTCTTTAACAAAAAAAGTTACGCTCTTTCTGTTAAAAAAGCTAAACTTATGTTCATTGCGTTAAGGGATTGTAACGAAAGAACTTGTCTGTTTCGACCCGTTCTTTTGCCGCCCGATAAATTGCCAATTACTTCGTCAATTCCTGATGCTTTGTTTCATTGCAAACACCCAAAGAACTTAATCACACACATATGATTCATAAACCAATGCGCTATCACCGTAATAACGGTCAAAACAGGTATAACAAGAATCATGCCTGTTACAATGCTAATATTCACCTGCGATAATAATAAGGTAGCTAAGATAGAATAAATCGGTGAAAAAAAAGCAAATAGCAGATGAAAAAATTTGTAAATATCCTCTAAGTTTGCGCTAAAGCAATGCTCGCGATAGAATGTCATAAATGCCGAAAGTTTGGCCTGTTTTTTTTCAGTGATAGAAAAGAAAATGACAAAAAAGATGTTTAATTCAAAGGAAATATGCAATTTTGCGCTCTCATGTTACAAAAAGATACCATAAGATTAAGGGCTCCCGAACCGCAGGATGTAGATTTTCTCCTTGGTTTGGAGAACGACGTGAAACTTTGGCATATTTCGCAAACGCTGGTGCCTTTTGCCCGTTTTGATTTGGAACAATATATTTTTTCTGCAAACAAACAGGAGCCGTTTGCTGCCGGACAGGTGCGACTTGTTATCGAATGTACTGAGAATAAAAAAAGTACAACAATAGGTACGGTTGATCTTTTTGCATTGGATGCCATAAACCGCAGGGGAGGAGTCGGTATTGTGCTTCTTGAAAGTTATCGTGGAAAATCGTTTGCAGGTACAGTCCTGGATATCCTGATTAATTATGGATTTAATGTTCTAAATTTGCATCAGCTTTATTGCAATATTGAAAGAGGAAATGAGGCCAGTTTCAGGCTTTTTAAAAGCCGGGGATTTGAGGTCGCCGGGGTGAAAAAAGAATGGAACAGAAATAACGGAAAGTGGATCGATGAATACCTCTTGCAACGTATCAAAAAAGACTAAAAAATAATCCGATAGTGCTATGACATATTACCATTCAAAATATGGACAGCCAATGAAAAGGCACACCCGGTTTCACCGGTTTGTGCTCTGGTTTTTATTTATTCTCCTGCTCCTGTCTGTGGGGTTTGGCTATTTTCTTTACCAGATGATAAATGCACCCAATGTCTGGACACCGAATGATAAGGAGGTAAGTATTTATGTTCCAACAGGTTCTGATTTCGGTCAACTTAAAGAGCTCCTTTACTCAAAAGGTCTTGTGGTACACCGGAAAGGTTTTGAATGGTGGGCACAAAAGAAAAAATTGCCGGAATTGGTAAAACCCGGCCGTTATATTCTTGTCAACGGCATGACCAATAATCAGTTGGTTGATATGCTACGTGCCGGCAAGCAGGTACCTGTCAATGTTACTTTTAATAATGTACGTGATATTTACCAGTTAGCCGGGAAAGTGGGAAGACAATTAGAGGCTGATTCGGCTGGTATTGTCAATTTTCTGAATGACAGCAGTAACCTGGCAAAAGCCGGTGTTGATACTGTTCCTGCGTCCACGCTGTTTATTCCCAATACGTATCGATTTTATTGGAATACCACAGCAAAGCAATTTGTCAAAAGGATGATTCGGGAATACAGAAAGTTCTGGAATGCCAGCCGCCTTGAGAAAGCACAAGCTGCCGGTTTGACACCCACTCAGGTGATGATTCTCGCTTCCATTGTAGAAAAGGAAACCAATAAAAATAAAGAAAAGCCCCGTATTGCCAGCGTTTACTTAAACCGGCTTCACGACGGATGGCGTTTGCAGGCCGACCCGACAATAATTTATGCCCTTGGCAACCCCAAAATACACCGGGTTTTGAATGCACAAAAGAAAATCGACTCACCATATAATACATACCGGCACAAGGGATTGCCTCCCGGGCCTATTTGGATTCCTTCTATCTCTTCCATCGATGCGGTACTCAACTACGACAAAACACATTATCTGTATTTCACTGCAAAGAGTGATTTGTCTGGTTACCATGTTTTCTCCAAAACCAACCGCGAGCATCAAATCAATGCAAAAAGATACCAGGCAGCGCTTGATGAAATGAGAATTTATAAATAAGCCTTTTCAAAGTGTTAAAAATGAAATATTTACCCACCGGGTATTGTTTTGGTATGCCGGTTTGATTATTTCCTGCGTTTTATGCAAAGGCTCTTGCCAGACATCCAATGGTAAGGAAAAGCCCTGATTTTGACATTGAATATCTGAATTATATGCATCGTACTCCCTGGTTTTGTTTAAAAAAATATTGCTTGCGCGAGCTGTTTAAAAAGGTAGAGAAGAGAGGGGCCGGATGAAAAGCATAAAAAAGGTCGCATCCTGACGAATGCGACCTGAACGATAAGCTGTAATAAAAATTATACAAGTCCCTGGGCAAGCATAGCATCGGCAACTTTTACAAATCCGCCAATGTTAGCGCCCTCCACATAATTTACCCAATCGCCTTCGGTACCATATTTGACACAGGTAGCGTGGATATCTTTCA
Organism: bacterium; assembly: GCA_036244975.1. Classification (GTDB taxonomy): domain Bacteria; phylum Bacteroidota; class Bacteroidia; order Bacteroidales; family F082; genus Sulfidibacterium. Next base: position 50,394 of record BTTE01000008.1, read on the forward strand.
TAATTTGATGGAGACGGCTATCCACCTCTTCGCGTGTCCAGCTCAGGCGCAGGGAATTTTGACTCATTTCGAGGCCTGAAACAGCGACTCCGCCTGCATTGGCAGCTTTACCGGGGGCAAAGAGTATCTTTTGCTCGTGGAAGACCATAATTGCTTCCGGTGTAGAAGGCATGTTGGCACCTTCACTTACGGCAATACATCCGTTGGCCACCAGCTTGCGGGCATCTTCTTCACTAACTTCATTTTGCGTGGCACAAGGCATGGCCACATCGCATTTTACGCTCCACGGACGTTCTCCGGCATGGTACTCAACGCCGTATTTTTCAGCATATTCTTTGATGCGGCCACGTTTTACATTTTTCAGGTTGAGTACAAAGGCCAGTTTTTCTGCATCAATACCCTCGGGATCGTGAATGTATCCTGAGGAGTCGGAGAGAGTAACTACTTTCCCGCCGAGCTGGGTAACTTTTTGTGTAGCATACTGGGCTACGTTTCCGGAACCGGAAATTACCACAATTTTGTCTTTGAAAGTTTCGTCTTTGGTGGCCAGCATTTCATTGGCAAAGTAGGTGGCTCCGTATCCGGTGGCTTCAGGGCGAATCAGAGAGCCACCCCATCCGAGGCCTTTCCCCGTGAGTACACCGGTAAATTCGTTTCTTAACCTTTTGTACTGCCCGAAGAGGAATCCTATTTCACGTCCGCCGACACCAATATCACCGGCAGGAACATCCGTGTCGGGTCCGATATGACGCTGTAATTCAGTCATGAAGCTTTGGCAGAAACGCATGACTTCATTGTCCGATTTTCCTTTGGGATCGAAATCGGAACCGCCTTTTCCGCCACCCATAGGCAGGGTTGTCAGCGAGTTTTTGAGGACCTGTTCAAAGGCAAGAAATTTTAAAATGCCAAGGTTGACAGTTGGGTGGAAACGCAGGCCTCCTTTGTACGGGCCAATGGCGCTGTTCATCTCGATACGGTAGCCCCGGTTTATCCGGACGCCTCCTTTGTCGTCCAGCCACGGAACACGGAACATGATAACGCGTTCAGGTTCAATCATTCTGTCAAGAACTTTTGCCTCTTTGTACTGTGGATTCTCTTCGATAAAAGGAACCAGAGATTCCACTACTTCATGAACGGCTTGATGAAATTCAACTTCGCCTGGATTTTTGGCAATGACCTTAGCCATAAAATCATTGACCTGCTGTTCGTAATTTGCCATTTTAGATTTTTTTTAAAGGTTAAACGTGTTTTTTATTTTTAAGCTCGAAATTACCTAAAATTATTAGCCGATGAATAATTCACAGTTTTTTTTGGGGGATTTTCGTAGTGATTTAAGGGAATCACGTAATGACCCGTTTAGTTTTTTATGCTTGCACTGACCGAAGTAAGGCACATGGGAATGACTGTGTCGGCGGCTGGCTGCAGCCCCCGCTTTTTCCAGCGATTGAAGCATCTTGATATCCGTAACCAGATTGCCGGCTCCTATTATGATGGGATTTTTTAATTCTATTCCGGGATATTTAGTTGCAATGTCCATAATAGATATTTTTTATCAGTCTTTTAGACAGAAAAGTAAAACAAAAATACGAATCTTCCGAAACGGGCTTAATCTAAAATCATTTTAAATTGGGTAAATCTCTTCTTTATCTTTAATATATACAAGGTAAAGCAATAGATAAATATTGTATTTTTGACATCGGCTTTTTGAGAGAAGAGTTTCAAGAGTAAGTACTTAGTAATTAGTTATATATGTTACTTTTGAAAGGTTTGTGGAAATAGGACTAAATAACTTTAAAATTTAGATAAATGAGCGGAAAGAAAAAATTTATTACTTGTGACGGGAACTACGCTGCTGCCCACATTGCTTACATGTTTAGTGAAGTGGCTGCTATCTATCCCATCACTCCTTCGTCAAATATGGCTGAATATGTGGACCAATGGGCTGCTTTCGGTAAAAAAAATATTTTTGGAGAAACTGTTAAAGTCGTTGAAATGCAGTCGGAGGGTGGCGCTTCCGGAGCGGTGCACGGCGCACTTCAATCGGGTGTTTTAACTACCACTTTTACTGCTTCACAGGGGTTGCTGCTGATGATTCCGAATATGTACAAGATCTCCGGCGAATTGTTGCCGGCAGTGTTCCACGTCAGTGCCCGTAGCCTTGCCACCCAGGCACTCTCTATTTTTGGCGACCACAGCGACGTTATGGCTACCCGGAACACCGGTTTTGCCATGCTTGCTACCGGTAGTGTTCAGGAAGTTAACGACCTGGCCGGTATTGCCCATTTTGTAGCGCTACGCTCAAGGATTCCTTTCCTTCATTTCTTCGATGGTTTCCGTACCTCGCATGAAATTCAGAAGATCGAATATTTTGATCTCGATGATCTGAAAGGTCTTTTCCCCTTTGAGGATTTGAAAAAATTCAGAGATAATGCTTTGAATCCGGAACATCCGGTTACCCGTGGAACGGCACAAAATCCTGATGTTTTCTTCCAGGCTCGCGAAGCTGCCAACCGCTTTTATACGCCAATCCCTGATATGGTGGAGGAATACATGCAGGAAATTACCAAACTTACCGGCCGTGAGTACCATCCCTTTACTTATTACGGTGCCAAAGATGCCGAGAACATTGTTATTGCTATGGGTTCGGTTACCGAAACCATTAGAGAAACCATTGATTATTTGGCAGCCCGGGGTGAGAAAACAGGTCTTGTAGCTGTTCATTTGTTTCGTCCGTTCTCTACGGGTTATCTTATGAGAGCTATTCCCAAGACGGTGAAACGTATTGCTGTTCTTGATCGTACCAAAGAGCCCGGAGCCAATGGGGAGCCCTTATATCTTGATTTAAAGGAGGCTTTCTATGGCTCGGCTAATGAACCAATTATCGTTGGTGGCCGTTATGGCCTGAGCTCCAAAGATACCACTCCTGCACAAATTGTTTCGGTCTTTAACAACCTGAAACTACCGGAACCCAAGAATCATTTCACCGTGGGTATTGTGGATGATCTGACTTTTACTTCACTTCCGCTGCTTCCCGAAATATGCATTTCTGATAAAGGAACCGTTGAAGCCAAATTTTACGGAATCGGTGCTGATGGAACGGTGGGAGCCAACAAAAATTCCATTAAAATCATTGGTGAATCTACTGACAAATATGCGCAGGCTTACTTCGCTTACGACTCCAAAAAATCGGGCGGCATTACCATTTCGCATCTGCGTTTTGGTGACAAACCCATCCGCTCTACATACATGGTCGGGGCCCCTGACTTTGTAGCCTGCCATGTTCCGGCTTATCTTGAGAAATACGATATGCTGAAAGGTCTGAAAGACGGTGGTACTTTTCTGCTGAACAGTATCTGGGATGAGGAAGAGACCAAACGCCGGCTTCCCGATGATATGAAAAAATACATGGCCAAACACAACATTCAGTTTTATACCATTAATGCTACAAAGATTGCCGGAGAGATTGGCCTGGGCAGTCGTACCAACACCATCATGCAGTCGGCTTTCTTTAAAGTTTCCGAAGTGATTCCTTATGACGAGGCAGTGGAAAAAATGAAAACTTTTATCCATAAAACTTATGGCCGTAAAGGAGAGGAAATTGTTGAAATGAATTACCGTGCCGTTGATGAGGGTGGTGATGTTACCAAAATTGAAATCCCCAAAGCGTGGGCTGATATTGAAATGAAAGAACAAAAAGGGGGGGATGATAATATTCCTGCTTTTATTCGTGAGGTAGCCCGCCCCATTGATCGTTTGAAAGGAGACAGTCTCCCGGTAAGTGCGTTTCAGGGCCGTGAAGATGGGTCATTTCCTGCCGGTACTGCAGCTTATGAAAAACGGGGCGTGGCCGCTTCCATCCCCGAATGGCTTGGCGACAAGTGTATTCAATGTAATCAGTGTGCTTACGTTTGTCCTCACGCAGCTATTCGTCCTTTCCTTGTAAACGAGGAAGAAGAAAAGAATGCTCCCGATGGAATGCTGTTTCTTGAAACCAAAGGCAAACTGAAACCTTTGAAATACCGTATTCAGGTTAGTGTGATGGATTGTACGGGCTGTGGCAGCTGTGCCGATGTTTGTCCATCTCCTGAAAAGTCTCTTGTGATGGAAACTTTTGAATCACAGAAACGTGAAACAGAAAACTGGGATTACCTGATTCAAAATGTTTCCGATAAAACTTTGGATGGTACGGTCAACAAGTTTGTCAGTGTGAAAAACAGCCAGTTTGCCCAACCGTTGTTCGAGTTCTCCGGCGCATGTGCCGGTTGTGGGGAAACCCCTTATATTAAAGCCGCTACACAGTTGTATGGCGACAGAATGATGATTGCTAATGCAACCGGTTGTTCTTCCATTTATGGTGCTTCCGCACCGGCCACCCCTTACACTGTAGATGCTCATGGCAAAGGTCCCGCCTGGGCAAATTCGTTGTTTGAAGACAATGCTGAATATGGTTTTGGAATGGCTACCGGGATTCGTAAAATGCGCGACCGTATTGAACGTTTTATGAAAGAAGCTATCGAAGCCGGCGTGAGTGAAGAAAAGGAAGAAGCCTTTAATACCTGGATTGCCACTAAGGAAGATGGAGAAAAATCAAGGGCCGCTTCTGATAAGGTTGCCGAGGTGTTGAAAGACGCCGATGACGAGGTGTCCAAAAACATCATGGAGCTGGAACAATATCTTGTGAAGAAATCCATGTGGATTATTGGTGGTGATGGCTGGGCTTATGATATTGGTTATGGGGGCCTGGACCATGTTTTGGCTTCCGGCGAAGATGTAAACATGCTGGTACTCGATACCGAAGTTTACTCTAACACGGGTGGACAGGCTTCCAAAGCCAGTCAGACAGCTGCCGTGGCAAAATTTGCTACGGCCGGGAAAGAGATGCGTAAAAAAGACCTCGGCGCTATTTATATGACGTACGGTTATGTGTATGTGGCCTCTGTTGCCATGGGCGCTAACCAAAGCCAGTTTTTCAAAGCCATGAAGGAGGCTGAAGCTTATCGGGGACCGTCCCTTATCATTGCTTATTCTCCCTGTATTGAACACGGATTGCGCAACGGAATGGCCCGCTCGCAATATGAGGAAAAACTGGGTGTGGAAGCCGGTTACTGGATCATGTATCGCTACAATCCTTTGTTAGAGCTTGAAGGTAAAAACCCGCTTCATCTGGACTCCAAAGAACCTGATTTTGAGAAGTTGAAAGAGTTCCATGATTTGGAAGTTCGTTTTACTTCCCTGAAGAAAACTTTCCCCGAAAGAGCGAGAGAACTTCAGGAAGTAGCGATCAAAAATGCAAAATGGCGTTACAACTTCTACAAACGCCAGGCTGATATTGACTATTCTTCGGAAGATTAAGAAACGTTAGCCATTTATTTCATAAAAGCTGCTGCCGAAAGGGAGCGGCTTTTTCTTTGACCTTAATTGCTTGCAAGCAGGGTTATTTCTTACATTTGTAAAAAATTATTGTTATGGATGGATTATACGGTTCCAAAAGACTTCCCAAAATCACAACCCACGTTCTTCAGGAAATGAAGTTAAAAGGGGAAAAAATTGCCATGCTCACCGGCTATGACTATTCTATGGCCCGCTTGCTGGACGAGGCGGGCATCGATGTTATTCTTGTGGGCGATTCGGCTTCCAATGTGATGGCAGGGCATGTTACTACTCTACCTATTACACTTGACCAGATGATTTATCATGCTTCGTCGGTTATGCGGGCGGTCAAAAGAGCTTTGGTGGTTGTGGATTTACCTTTCGGGACTTACCAGGGGAATTCGAAAGAAGCGCTGCATTCGTCAATCCGCATTATGAAAGAGTCGGGCGCCAACGCGGTGAAATTAGAAGGCGGTGCGGAAGTGGTTGAGTCTGTCGACCGTATTTTGACTGCCGGAATTCCCGTCTTGGGGCATTTAGGGCTAACGCCACAATCTATCAATAAATTCGGGACTTATGTAGTGCGTGCCAAAGAGGAAGGCGAAGCATCCAAGCTGCTTCGCGATGCCAAACTGTTAGAGGAGGCCGGGTGCTTTGGTATTGTACTGGAAAAAATCCCTGCCGAGTTGGCTGCCAAAGTAACGAAATCGGTAAAAATTCCCACTATCGGTATTGGTGCCGGACATAATGTGGACGGGCAGGTGCTGGTGCTACACGACATGCTGGGCATCAACCAGGAGTTTTCTCCCCGTTTCCTCCGCCGTTATCACAACCTGCACGATGAGATTATCAAGGCTTTCCTGGCTTACATTCATGACGTGAAAGCCGTTGATTTCCCCAACAATAAAGAGCAGTATTGATTATCCCTCTTTTAGCCTGGTTTTATGAGCGGTAAACTTCCTCTGGAAAAACGTATCTTATTTGAAGACAACCACCTGATAGTGGTGAATAAGCTGCCATCGGAAATTGTTCAGGGCGATAAAACCGGTGATGAACCGCTGAGTGAAGCCTTAAAACGTTATCTGAAAGAAAAATATCATAAGCCGGGACGCGTTTTCCTCGGCGTTATTCATCGCCTTGACCGGCCTGTGAGCGGGCTGGTGGTTTTTGCCAAAACCGGAAAAGCGCTGAGCCGTATGAATGAGCTGGTGAAACAGCGTGCCATACAGAAAATCTATTGGGCTATTGTCAAAAACAAGCCACCGGAAAAAGAGGGAAAACTTGTCCATTATTTGATGCGGAATACAATAAAAAATAAATCTTTTGTGAGCAGAACACCCGTTGCGGACGGCAAAGAAGCTGTACTAAGTTACAAGTTGCTGGCTTCCGGCGAGCGTTATCATTTGCTCGAAGTGGATTTACACACCGGCCGGCATCATCAAATCAGAGCGCAGCTGGCAGCTGTCGGATGTCCTGTAAAAGGCGATTTGAAATATGGCTTCCCACGCAGTAATCCGGATGCTTCCATAAGCTTGCATGCCCGCAAAGCGTCCTTTGTTCATCCTGTGAAAAAAGAAATGCTGGAGATTACTGCGGAACCGCCTGCTGACACTTTGTGGGATTATTTCCTGAAGCAGGCGGACGCAGGGAAAAAATAGTGAAATCCTGCTTTCCGGTACTCTTTTTGATGCCCGGAATTTTTTTCATTTGTTTGTCTGAAGAGTACAATAAAAACCGTCCGTATCGTTTATCCTTAAAACATTTTAAACATAGAGCAACATTGAAAAGTTATTCAGAAAAACGTAGTTATTCCCTTGCCGAGGAGCGACTG
>BTTE01000009.1:0-53889 GCA_036244975.1 bacterium
ATGGTGAAGAGGCCGGGGAAAAGACTGCGAAATTCATTAAAGATGAACATAATTTTACAGTTCCTTATGCTGATTCTATTCAGAATGCTACCCTTGAAATGGATGCTGCTGCCGGAAATTTTTCACTGAGCGACACCAGTTCCGATTTACTCACATTTTCACAGGCCGGCACGTATCGAAATCTTTACCAATACAATGTTTATCGGAGCAACGATGATGTAACGATAAAGATTTCTGAAAGAAACGGGCATGTTTTTTACAATAAAAATAATAAAAGGGTGGTTATCAGACTGAGTGACAAGCCTGTCTGGGATATAAGCCTGGATGCCGGTGCCAGCTCTGTTAATTATGACCTGAGCAAGTTCAAAGTGCGGAAAGTCAGTTTGGATGGAGGAGCCGGTTCGTTTAAGATTACGTTGGGCGACAAGTATCCCGATGTGAAAATCGATATTAATGCCGGAGCCTCATCACTTACGCTGAGAGTACCGAAAAATACGGGTTGCGACCTGGAAATTACCGCTGTTTTGTCCGGCAAACATTTGCCCGGATTCCAAAAAGTGAGTAGTGGCCATTATCAAACGGAAAATTATGATACGGCCAAAAACAAAATTCATTTGAACGTAGATGCAGCAGTCTCCAGTTTCCGTATCATACATTATTAAAAACAACATTATCCCTGACCCGATCAGGTGCTCTATATATTTCTCCAACTCTCCCGGCCGTTGTGCCGGGTTTTTTTTGTGTGCGGCTAATGGATTTTGGACACTGAGGCACTTCCGGACGACTTGAGCAGTTTAAAGAACCGGCTATGGAAGATGCCTTTTTTACCGGAAAAATAAAAAATCAAAGCCGGGTATTCCATAAATCCACACATTGTCAATCAATATTCCGCAGTTTTTCCCGCTCTTTTTTTGGCAGTTTTGCCACCACGAGGTCGTACGAATCGTCAATCCACGATTTTATCATATCATTATCCAAAGTACCATCCAGTAAAACGGTGTTCCAAAGTCGTTTGTTCATGTGGTACCCCGGGAGTACAGCAGGGTAATGTTCCCGGAGTTCAAGGGCTTTTTCAGGGTTACATTTTAAATTAATGCTAAGAGAGCCGTCAAGATTCACCAATGCAAACATTTTACCCAGTACTTTAAAAACCAGGGTGTCATTGTCAAAGGGAAAACTTTCGCTTATCTGTGGTTTACCAAGGCAATAGTGGCGTATCTCTTCTGCATTCATAATCCGGACTAATGGTTGTATTTGCAAACTTAATCAATTCTTGATGAATAAAAACTTGACATTTTTCTAAATTCCATTACTTTTGCACCCGGAGGTAAGGAAACCGGCAATGATATTTTGTTTTACTTATCTCTTTTTTTTACGTTAATACTCAGGGATTTAAAAATTTCATTATGGGACTTAAAGAAAAATCAACCGATCTGCGAAGGCGTATGAGAAACGCCTTAAAAGGGGGAGGGGACAAGGCTATACAAAAGCAAAAGGCCATTGGGAAACTGACTGCCCGTGAGCGTATTATTACTTTGCTTGATACGAATACTTTTCATGAATACGATCTGTTTGTTGAACATGCCGCCAAGGATTTTGATATGGACAAGAAATACCTTCCGGGTGATGGGGTCATCACGGGAACAGGAACCATTTACGGCCATCCGGTGTGTATTTATGCTCAGGATTTTACGGTAGCCGGTGGCTCGCTCGGCTGGATGCATGCCAAAAAGATCACGAAAATCATGGATCATGCTCTGAAGCTGAAAATGCCGTTGATTGGTATCAACGATTCGGGCGGTGCGCGTATTCAGGAGGGAGTAAATTCACTCGCCGGATATGGTGAAATATTTTATCGTAACACACTGGCCTCCGGGGTGATTCCTCAAATTTCGGTGATTCTCGGCCCTTGTGCCGGTGGGGCCGTCTATTCTCCGGCGCTGACCGACTTCGTTTTTGTAGTGGAAAATATTTCCAAAATGTTTATCACCGGCCCGGAAGTTATTAAAACGGTACTCGGTGAGGAAATTAGTATGGAAGCACTTGGCGGAGCCCGTGTACATTGCGAAACAACCGGCAATGCACACTTTTTTGCAAGGAGTGAGGAAGAGTGTTTCAACCAGATTAAAAGCCTGGTCAGTTACATCCCCTGGAACAACGACCGCAAAGCGGCCAAGTATCCGAAAAAGAAACCCAAAACGAAAAAATATAATATTGATAATATTATTCCCTCCGATGCACGCGAACCTTATGATGTTCGTGATGTGATTCGCTCGCTCACGGATGACTCTGATTTTATGGAGGTTCAGGAATTGTTTGCCCAAAATATTGTTATCGGTTTTGGCCGTATGGAAGGTGATACGGTTGGCTTCGTGGCTAATCAGCCTCTTGTGCTGGCCGGGGTGTTGGATGTGGATTCGTCCGATAAGGCAGCCCGCTTTATCCGCTATTGCGATGCCTTTAATATTCCATTGGTTACGTTGGTTGACCTGCCGGGTTATCTTCCGGGAGTGGATCAGGAGCATGCCGGTGTTATCAGACATGGTGCAAAAATTCTGTATGCTTACTCCGAAGCTACGGTGCCAAAGATTACGCTGATCATGCGAAAAGCTTATGGCGGTGGTTACATTGCCATGTGCTCACATCATTTGCGTGCCGATTTTGTTTTTGCATGGCCTACGGCTGAAATTGCCGTTATGGGGCCGGAAGGTGCGGCTAACATTATTTTCCGTAAGGAAATCATGGCTTCCGAAAATCCTGATAAATTTAGAAAACAAAAGGTGGACGAATATAAGGAGAAATTTGCCAATCCTTATGTGGCTGCAGCTTATGGCTATATTGATGCCGTTATAGAACCGGAAGAGACCAGAAAAATGATGATCAGGGCTTTGGCTATTTCGCAGGAAAAAGAGGTCTATCTGCCCAGGAAAAAACACGGAATCCCTCCATTCTAAAATCGAACCGTTATGTCAGAAAATCAAAATAAAGTGCTGGACAATTTCACCATTGGGGGGATGTATTATAAAACTACCCTGACAGAAAAGTTCAAAAACAGAAAGCGATACCAATATCCTGATATTAATCTTATTGAGGCTTTTATCCCCGGAACAATTGTGGATATTATGGTGAAGCAGGAGCAAAGAGTTACGGAAGGGGAACCGTTGCTGTTGTTGGAAGCCATGAAAATGCGAAATATCATTGCTGCCCCCAAGGATGGTAAGATTAAAAAGTTGATGATAAAGAAAACCGATATGGTTTTCAAAAATCAACTGCTTATCGAGCTGTATTAAAGCCGGAACAAGTCGTTGGTTTTTTCAATGTATTGCAACAATTTCTCTTTTCCCGTGCCGGTAATGGCAGAAGTTATAATGTAAGGCGGGAGTTCTTCCCATTTTTGCAGGAGCATTTTTTTGTATGTAGCCAGGTTTTTTTCCATATTTACTTTACTCAGCTTATCTGCTTTGGTAAAAGTAATGACAAAAGGAATCTGCGACATGGCCAGCCAGTCCATGAATTCCATATCGTTTTTTTGCGGTTCGTGACGAAGATCTATCAACAAAAAAAGCGACATTAAATTCGAGCGGGTGAGAATGTAATGACGAATCATTTTCTCCCATTTCTTTCGTTCGGTTTTTGAGCGTTTGGCATAACCATAACCGGGCAAATCAACCAAATACCACTGCTTGTTGATTAAAAAATGGTTCATGGTGATGGTTTTCCCGGGACTGCCGGAGACTTTCGCCAACTTCCGTTTTCCGGTCAGCATGTTAGTTAGTAACGATTTGCCTACGTTGGAGCGGCCAATGAATGCATACTCCGGTTTTTCCGGCTTTGGGCACTGGCTCTCCATAACCGAGCTGGTAATAAATTCTGCTTCCCGGATTTCCATATCTTTTTTCAATCAGCTTATTGTGTAATGTTCAGATACCGTTCTTTTTTCTTGCCGTATATGTCGTTCAGTGTAACGAGAATGCCGGTCTCCTCAACATTACCAAAGTGGTCATTCAGCGCTGTGCCAAAGGTTTTCATGGTGGAAGAAAGACTCATGTAAGCGTTGAACAGAGGCGGAATGTTTTCTTCGAGTTTCCTGACTTTCTGGACCAGAATCCGGTAGTTTTCATCATAATTGGCGCCACTGAAAATACTGTCCAGAATTTTAATGTCTGTTAGAATAGGTAGCGGTTTTCGCGGTCGGATTAAATTCTCCTTGTCGGGAAAATACTTCTGCATAAAATAAAGAATCATGTCCCTGCCAAAGGAATCGAAGTGCGGATACATGGTTATTTTTCCAAACAGGTATTTCACATCCTGATGCTTGACGGTAACAGCCCCGAGACCATCCCAAAGGTTATCGAGAGAAAAAAGCCCCCGTCTCAGGTTATAAACCGGTTGATAATAGGGTTGTACAAAGGAACGTCCCAACTCGATAGTATGTGGGAGGTATTTTTCAATAAAAGGTTTGTAGTATTTAAACAGGCGTGATGTTGGAGAAAAGACTTCCCCGTTTGTAATCTTCATGTCTTTGCAATGGATATAACGATAGCCGCCTACAATAGCCTGCTCGTCAGGGTCCCAAACTATCAATTGCCTAAAAGCTCCTTCGCCCCGGTCATATTCGTCAATATCAACGGATTTGCCGGTTCCTCCTTTTGCATCCCGAAAAGTAACTTCGCGTAACCGGCCAATTTCCATCATGATATGTGGCGCTTCTTCTGCGGTGAGGTCGTAAATTTCATTGCCTCCGCTATTGGTTTTCCTCAGGAAATTATTTTCATTTAATTCGGAAACTAAAAGTTCCTTGCTTACCGGGGGAATGATTGTTTCCATTTTTTTCAGTTTTGTGTTTGCAAAGATACAATCAATCTGCTAAAAATTTCTGTTCCGGGTTGTCTTTTAGTAAATAGATGAAATCGCGCATGCGGTCAGCCCATTCCAGCCGGGTGTGTTTGTGATCAAAAATTTTGTAAGAAATTGGTTTGCCGAATGTTATGGTAATGGTTTTGTCTTTTTGTTTGTAAAACTCATCCACAAGGTAGAGCATTTCTATGTTGCTTTTAATGTGCAGCAGTTTCCGGAGATTGGCCAAATTATAAAAAAAGTTTGTGTTTCGGCCACTGATGTGTGTGGGAATAATATCTCTTTTAAACCGTTTGGCTTTGGTAATAAAGGTGGGATGCCACACGAGGTCTTTTATAATGCCCTTTTTCTTCCTCGAAGCCAAACCTGCCGGGAAATAACAGATGATTTTGTCGGAAGCAAAAGTATTGTTGATAATCTTAATGTTTTCTGTGTTTGAGCCGTGTTTGTTAATGGGGATGAAGAGCGGTTTCAGGTTGTTCACGTTCATCAGTATGTCGTTCACCGGAAAAACAATATCCTTTCTTTTTTTTGCCACGGTCATCATCAGCGCCAGTCCGTCTAACCCGCCGAGAGGATGGTTGGAAGCCACGATGGCCTTGCCTGTATCGGGGATGTTTTCCAGACCAATAACTTTCACTTTGGTGTTCATAAAAGTCAACGCTCCCTCAATAAAAGGAATACCCTCAAGATGACCGTATTTCCTCAGAAGCTCATTCAGTTCATCTTCGTGAACAATCCGCCTCAGGTAGTTTATAATAAAGCCGGGCAATCGTTTTCTTAATGTGGGGCTTTTACGCTCAATAACCCGGGCTACATCAATCATTTCAGCCTTGATAACCGATTCTTTTTCTCCCATATCCGCTGCTGTTTTAGCAGAACAAAAATAGGGATTATTCTGTACTTTCCTGTCTTAAAGTATTTCCGCTCCGGCCTGTTGGTTTTCTTCACCCTCTTTATTAACAAAATCCCGGATTTTGTGTTGTTAATAAGTTTCCCCGGATTTTCTATAAAAATTTATTTTGCTGCTAATCAGCACAATGTTATCTTCTGATAAAAGAAATTCCGTTAAAAATGTAACATTTTTTTAACAATGTGGTAAAATGTGGGAGAAAATGTGAAAATGTGGTAAATATATAGTATATTTACGCCATAAAACTGTGTTTAATGCTCAATATTTTAGGAACATACGAAGCCAAAGTAGATGCCAAAGGAAGATTCATGTTTCCAGCGCCTTACAAAACCCAAATGGGCGATGTGGTTAAAAATGGCTTTGTGGTCAAGCGGAGTATTTTCAAAAAATGTCTTGAGCTTTTCCCTTTTGACCAGTGGCAGACAGAAACGGCTATGGTGGGAAAGCTGAATATGTTTAAGAAAAAGAACGCAGATTTTGTTACCAAGTTTATGGCTGGCGTCAAGCCGGTCGAGCTGGATGGTACCGGACGGTTGCTTCTCCCGAAGGACTTGCTGAATTATGGCGGAATTACTAAGCAGATCGTGCTCACATCAGTCGTAAACCGAATTGAAATCTGGGATAAAGTTGCCTATGAAAAGGCTGTGGATTATAACCCGGATGATTTTGCCGATTTGGCGGAAGAGGTTATGGGTGAGTTCGAAACTGATTAAAATATGTATCATAATCCGGTATTATTACATAAAAGCGTAGAGGGTTTAAATATCCGTCCCAACGGGGTGTATGTGGATGCAACATTTGGTGGCGGTGGTCATGCACGTGCCATTCTAAAACAGTTGGATGCTGAGGGGCGTTTGATAGCTTTCGACCAGGATGCAGAAGCTGAAGCCAACAAGCCGGATGACGAGCGGATGATATTTGTAAATCAGAATTTTCGTTACCTGAAAAATTTTCTTCGTCTTTACGGTATGTTACCAGTAGACGGTATTCTGGCCGACCTCGGTGTGAGCTCTCACCAGTTTGACGAGGCCGGGCGTGGCTTTTCAACCCGTTTTGATGGTCCGCTGGACATGCGCATGGGGAAACATCAAACGCTCACTGCCGCAGAAGTTGTCAATACCTATTCCGAAGATGAATTAAATGGAATTTTCAGGCTGTATGGTGAGATAAAAAACAGCCGTTGCATGGCAAAACTTATTTGTGCACAACGCGACGAGAAAGCTTTTGAAACCACCTTCGAGCTGGAGGCTGCTGTTGAAAGATGTATTCCGCCCACACGAAAAAACAAAATACTGGCCATGCTTTTTCAGGCTATCCGTATTGAGGTAAACCAGGAGCTGGAAGTTTTAAAAGCCTTCCTCGAGCAGTCTGTTGATGTGCTGAAACCCGGCGGCCGGCTGGTTGTTATCTCCTACCATTCGCTGGAAGACCGTTTGGTGAAGAGTTTTATTAAAACCGGAAATTTTGAGGGAAAAATAAAAAAAGACTTTTTCGGGAACGACCTGATTGATTTCAAGCCCGTGGTTAACAAAGCCATTGCTCCCGATGCAGAAGAAATATCGCAGAACAGTCGTGCCCGCTCTGCCAAATTGAGAATTGCTGAAAAAATGGATAGATAATGAAAAAAAATAAACGTAAACCGGAATTTACGAAAAACAGCCCATCGCGCCATGATGCTGTTGGAACTTTCAGTCGCGCCATGCAGGATGTGCTCGGCGGCGCTATTCTGGAAAATAAAAAAACACAGCGCATTTTTCCGTATCTGCTTTTCCTGGCTCTGCTTGCCTTTGTCTATATCACCAACGATTATGTACTGGAAAATAAGGTCAGGAGAATTGCCGGGATGGAGCGCGAAATAAGAGAGCAGCGCTATGAATACATTTCAGTAAAGTCTGATTTAATGACACTTAGCAAGCAGTCGCAATTAGAGAAACGGCTGGAAAGTATGGGTATCAAAGAAAATAATGTGCCCGTAAAAACCATCATCATTTATCAAAAGCAGGGAAAATAGTTTTGGAAAGCAACAAGAAAGTCATATTACCCCGTGTTTATCTCGTCTATTTCGGGACACTTGTCTTTGCTTTTATGATTATTGGAAAAATGGTTTATATCCAATACAAAGAGGGCCCTGCGCTCATAAGCAAAGCCAAAAAGCAGGAGATAAAGATTTTCAACCTGAAAGCTGACCGCGGCAATATTTTATCGGACAAAGGCAACCTGCTTGCTACCTCTGTGCCGGTTTTTGAGATTCGTATGGATGTAGCCGGCGATTATATTTCCAATACGTTTTTTAATCAAAATGTCGATTCTCTCGCCTATCGCCTCGCTATGCTTTTCGGGGACAGGTCAGAGATTGCCTATAAAAAGTTGCTGATACGCGCCCGTGCCAAAGAAAATCGTTATCTGTTGATCCATCGTAATGTAAGCTATATGCAATTGAAAGAGCTGCGTACTTTTCCCATTTTCCGGAGGGGAAGATACCGCGGAGGGCTTATTGCCATGCAAAAAACAAGAAGACGTCTGCCTTTTGGCCGGCTCGCTGCCCGGACTATTGGGTACGAAATCAAAAAAGCGCACCTCTTTGTAGGCCTTGAGGGTGCTTATTCAAGAGTGCTTACCGGTGTGGACGGCAAACAAATCCGGCGCAGAATAAACGGCGGGGCATGGCTTCCCATTCACGACGAAAATGAAATAGAACCTCAAAATGGCAAGGATATTATTTCTACTTTAGATATGAACCTGCAGGATGTAGCTGAAAATGCCCTGCTGAAACAATTGATAAACCACGATGCCTATATGGGATGTGCTGTGCTGATGCAGGTGAAAACCGGCGATATCAAAGCTATTGCCAATCTGCGCTACAATGCGAAAACCGGCAAGTATGATGAAAGTTACAATATGGCTATCGGTGAGAAGTATGAACCCGGCTCCACTTTTAAACTGGCTTCGATTATATCCGGTTTGGAGGACCATAAATTCAAATTGAGTGATACCGTTTCGGTGAAGAAAGGATATGTGGTTTATTACGGCAGAACATTGCGTGACGTGCATGTCATTGGTGACGGAATGATCACCATCCGGCAGGCTTTTGAACAATCCTCCAATGTGGGCATTTCCAAAGTGATGGAGAAAGCATATAAAAATGATCCTTCACAATTTATCGCGCATCTGTATGCCATGTCGCTGAACAAACCGCTTGGATTGAAAATTTCCGGTGAAGCAAAACCTTATATCAAAAGCCCGAAGGACAAAAAATATTGGTACCGTACTTCACTTCCCTGGATGTCGGTGGGTTACGGACTGGAGATAACGCCTTTGCAACTGCTTACCTTTTATAATGCGGTGGCCAACAACGGGGTTGAAGTAAAACCGCGTTTTGTTACCGCCATTTCCGATGGTGGGATAGTGGTGAAAAGGTTTGGTGTTCAGGTGATTAATCCCCGTATCGCTTCCCCTTCCATCATACGAAAAGTACAAAGTCTGCTGGAGGGAGTAGTTTTACGCGGTACAGCTCAAAATCTGAGAAACAAATATTTTAAAATTGCAGGGAAAACAGGTACGGCAAAAATAGCCGGAGGAAAAAAATACATTGCCGGAGCTTATAATGCTTCTTTCGTGGGATATTTCCCTGCCGATGACCCGCAGTATTCGGTCATTGTGGTAATTAACAAACCGAAACATGGCTATTATGGCAGCGCGGTAGCTGCTCCTGTTTTTAAGGAAATTGCCGACAAAGTGTATGCCACCTCGCTGGCGTTGCGCGAAAAAACGACTCCCGATACTTTGAAAGAAAGCTTTCCGCTGGCTGTAAATGCTGCCTGGTATCAGGATTTAAAAATAATTTATAAAAACCTTGGCATAAAGGAGTTGGGCAAATCGACGGGTGAAACATGGGCACTTACCGCAGACCGGAACAACAAAGTGTTTTTTCGGCCGAAAACTTTTACAAAAGGGCTGGTTCCCAACGTCAAAGGGATGACAGCCAAAGATGCTATTTATCTTTTGGAAAATATGGGACTGAGTACGCGGGTGCAGGGACGGGGAGTCGTGTACAGGCAGTCGCTGAAAGCGGGAACCCGCTTTCGTAAAGGACAGGAAATATTAATTCAACTATCAAACTTTTAATATAAGCCATTGAAACGTTTGAACGACATATTATACAAAACCGGCGTTGAGAATATCAGCGGAAATGGGGATGCTGCCGTGGCACAGGTGACTTTTGATTCACGCAAAGTGCAACCCGGCGATATTTTTGTAGCGGTGTCCGGTACACAGGCAGATGGTCACCGTTTTATTGATGTTGCCGTTCGGCAGGGCGCAGCGGCTGTGGTCTGTGAGACCTTGCCTGCGGAGTTGAAACCGGATGTAACCTATGTCAGAGTGAAGGATTCTGCGTTTGCTCTGGGGCAGATGGCATCTAATTTCTTCAAAAGACCGTCGGAAAGCCTCCGTCTGGTAGGGGTAACCGGTACCAACGGAAAAACGACCATTGTTACTC
The DNA here is from genome assembly GCA_036244975.1 of bacterium. GTDB lineage: Bacteria > Bacteroidota > Bacteroidia > Bacteroidales > F082 > Sulfidibacterium. The sequence goes on from BTTE01000009.1 coordinate 10,269, forward strand.
TGCTGCATCAACTGTTTTTGGAACTAGACTACAAAACCGGCATGCTTTCCACCATCGTTAATAAGGTGAACCAAAAAGAAATTAAAACCAGCCACACTACTCCCGATGCGCTCAGTATAAACAGGGTTTTGCGAAAGATGGTCGATGCAGGTTGCGAATATGCTTTTATGGAAGTGAGTTCGCATGCCATTGTGCAGGAGCGTATTGCCGGCCTTCAATTTGCCGGAGCCCTGTTTACGAACATTACACACGACCATCTGGATTATCATAAAACTTTTAAAGATTATATCACCGCCAAGAAAAAATTCTTTGACAATTTGCCAAAGGATGCTTTTGCTCTCATCAACGCTGATGACCGGAATGCCGGGGTGATGGTGCAAAACACACGGGCGAAAAAATACAGCTATGCGCTGAAAGCTATGGCCGATTATCGCGGACGGCTGATGGAAGATGAATTCTCGGGTTTGCAAATGCTTCTTGATGGCAGGGAATTTTATTCTCCAATGGTAGGCGGTTTTAATGCCTCCAATCTGCTGGCGGTTTATGCCACAGCTGTTTTACTTGGGCAGGACAAAGAAGAGGTGATGCGTGTGCTGAGCGGGTTGCGTGGCGCCGAAGGCCGTTTTGAGGTAATGCGTTCGCCCGAAGGTATTACTTGCATTGTTGATTATGCCCACACACCGGATGCGTTGAAAAATGTTTTGGAGACCATTCATGCCGTGCAAACCGGAACCGGACAACTGATAACGGTGGTGGGCGCCGGTGGCGACCGCGATAAGACAAAACGGCCGTTGATGGCTGCTATTGCTGCCGGCATGAGTACACGTGTCATTCTTACTTCGGATAATCCGCGCAGCGAAAATCCGGAAGAAATCCTCCGCGACATGAAAGCGGGGATTGACCCTGTTCACACGAAAAATACCCTCGTGATTACCGATCGTAAAGAAGCTATCAAAACGGCTTATGCACTGGCGGGGAAAGGGGATATTATTTTGGTGGCAGGCAAAGGACATGAAAAATATCAGGAAATCAACGGGGTCAGGCATCCCTTTGACGATAAACAAGTGTTGACTAAATTATTTAAAGAGCGATAACCATGTTTTATTATCTGTTTAAATATTTGCATGAAAATTTTTCCATTCCCGGATCGGGACTGTTTCAATACCTCTCTTTCAGGGCTGCGCTGGCTTTGATTACATCACTGTTGATTAGTCTTGCGTTTGGTGAACAATGGATTAAATACCTGAATAAGAAGCAGGTGGGAGAGACTATCCGTGATCTTGGCCTTGAAGGCCAGTTGGAAAAACAGGGAACCCCCACCATGGGCGGACTGATTATTCTTGCCTCTATCATAATTCCTGCGTTGCTTTTTGCAAGGCTTGACAATGTGTATATTATTTTGATGCTGTTTACAACCATTTGGCTCGGTGCACTGGGTTTTATCGATGATTACATTAAAGTTTTTAAGAAAAATAAAAAAGGCCTTAGCGGTAGATATAAAATTGCCGGACAGGTGATTCTCGGCCTGATTGTCGGGTTGGTTATGTATTTTAACAAAAATGTGGTTATCCGTGAGAAACAGGTGAATCCGGTGTCGCAGGTCTACTCGGTTATTAATAAATCAGGCCCTTCGGCACGGTATTCCATCACTGATAAACACTCGACGAGAACGACTATTCCGTTTCTGAAAAATAACGAATTTGACTATGCCATGCTACTCAGGTGGCTGGGGCCCGGCTATGAAAAATGGGCTTTCCTGATTTTTATTCCTATAGTCATTTTAATCATCACCGGGGTTTCCAACGGGGCCAACCTTACCGATGGTATGGATGGCCTGGCGGCGGGGACGTCGGCTATTATCGGGGCGACGCTCGGTATTCTGGCCTGGGTGTCGGGGAACATTATTTTCGCCGACTATCTGAATATCATGTATTTGCCCAATGTGGGCGAGCTGGCGGTTTATATCAGCGCTTTTGTTGGCGCTACCGTGGGATTCTTGTGGTACAACACTTATCCGGCACAGGTGTTTATGGGCGATACGGGTAGTCTGGCCATCGGAGGCATCATTGCCGTGTTTGCCATCATCATTCGTAAAGAGCTGCTGATCCCCATATTTGGCGGCATTTTTCTCGCCGAGAGCATTTCGGTGATATTGCAAGTGGGTTATTTTAAATATACCAGGAAAAGATATGGCGCCGGAAAGAGAATTTTCAAAATGGCGCCGCTGCATCACCATTTTCAGAAACTGGGTTTCCCGGAGCCGAAAATTGTGTTGCGATTCTTCATTGTGGGAATTGCCCTTGCCGTAGCAACAATCATTACATTGAAAGTGAGATAAATATGAATATAGATGGAGCAAAAAGGCGAAATAGTTGTTCTCGGTGCCGGCGAAAGCGGAACGGGAACCGCCGTGCTGGCAAAAAAGCATGATTTGCAGGTTTTTGTTTCGGATAAAGGAAAAATAAGTGAACAATACAGACACGTTCTTAAACATTTTGAAATAGATTTTGAAGAAAACGGACACGATACCGTACGGATTTTCGCCGCTGCCAAAGTAGTAAAGAGTCCCGGAATCCCTGACACGGTCACGATGATTCGTCAGCTGAAAAAAAAGGGCATTTCCGTGATTTCGGAGATTGAATTTGCAAGCGGTTTTACGCAGGCAAAAAAGATTTGCATCACCGGAAGTAACGGGAAGACCACCACTGCGCTGCTTACCTGCCACATTCTTAAAAATGCCGGACTGAATGTGGGGCTGGCCGGAAATGTCGGGAGAAGTTTCGCATGGCAGGTAGCTTTCCATAATTACGACTGGTATGTGTTGGAAATAAGCAGCTTTCAGTTGGATGGGATGTATCGGTTCAAAGCTGATATTGCGGTATTGCTGAACATAACGCCCGATCATCTTGACCGGTACGACAATGATTTTCAAAAATATACGGACAGTAAATTCCGGATTCTTCAAAACCAGACGGAAAATGATTATCTCGTTTACTGGGCCGATGACCCTGTGATTCGCAGAGAGATAAAAAAAAGAAAAATTATGGCAACCCCGGTTCCTTTTGGTGAGCATAGTGCTAACCAACATCCGGGCGCGGGCATAACAGGTAAAAAAATAAGATTTAATAACAATAAAAACAGTTTTGATATGACATTTGAACAGTTAGCATTACAAGGTAAACACAATACTTACAACTCCATGGCTGCAGGGGTAACCGCTCATTTGATGGAAATAAGAAAAGAAACTATCAAACAGAGTCTTTCCGATTTTCAGAATATTGCCCATCGGTTGGAGTATGTGGCCAGTGTACACGGCATTACCTTTATTAATGATTCCAAAGCAACTAACATCAACTCAACATGGTATGCGCTGGAATACATGGAAAAACCAACCGTTTGGATTGTAGGCGGGGTGGACAAAGGCAACGACTACGATCTTCTGAAACCGCTTGTTGCGGAAAAAGTGAAAGCCATCGTTTGCCTTGGACTGGATAACAGGCATATACACAAAGCGTTTGAAGGTATTGTAGAATCCATAATTGATACCGAGTCAGCGCGGGAAGCCGTAACTACGGCCTATTATCTTGCAAAAAAAGGAGATACGATTTTGCTTTCACCGGCTTGCGCCAGTTTCGACCTGTTTGAGAACTACAAAGACCGCGGAAACCAGTTTAAAGCGGCCGTAAACGAATTGTAATCTTTTGAAAATAGAGAGATGAATATCCTCAACAGTAAAATAGATATTAAAGGTGACCGGGTTATTTGGGCCGTGGTCTTTATATTAACTATTCTGTCCTTTCTCGCAGTGTATAGTTCTACGGGAACACTGGCCTACAAATACCATGGCGGTAACACCACTTACTACATGCTGAAGCACGGTATTATTTTACTTACGGGATTATTGCTCATGTATGTCGCTCATTTGTTGAAATATACCTATTATTCCCGGATTTTTCAGATTGCTTTTTATATTGCTGTTCCGCTTTTGTTTATTACCCTGTTGTACGGACTCAACCTAAACGAGGCCCGCCGTGCCCTGCCTTTACCATTTCATTTGAGTTTCGAGACCTCCGACCTGGCCAAGCTTACGCTGATTGTTTACCTTGCCCGTGAACTCACGAAAAGAGAGAAGGAGATACGGGATTTTAACAAAGTGTTGTTATATTTAATGCTCCCCATCCTTATTGTTTGTGGCTTGATTTTTCCGGCTAACCTTTCGACTGCCGCCCTTATTTTTGTTACCAGTCTGGTTTTGATTTATATAGGAAGAGTAAAATTCTCTTATATACTTTCGATTATTGGTTTGAGTGTGTTGCTTTTGGGATTTGTGCTGGCTGTGCTTTTGATGATGCCGGCGGGGAAACAGGCTCGTTTGAATACCTGGAAAGCCAGGATAGAACAGTTTAAAAGTGGAGAATCAGGGAATGATTATCAGGTGGAACAGTCAAAAATTGCCATTGCTTCCGGTGGTTTGCTTGGAAAGATGCCGGGCAAAAGTACCCAGCGCAATTTTCTGCCCCATCCCTATTCCGATTTTATTTTTGCCATAATAGTGGAAGAGTACGGATTGGTGGGGGGAACCATTGTCGTTTTGTTGTACCTTATTTTGTTGTACCGGGCGGTACGTATTGTAACAAAAGTCCCCAATAATTTTGGGGCTTATCTTGCTATCGGACTGAGCTTTAGTTTGGTGTTTCAGGCAATGATTAACATGGGAGTGGCCGTGCATTTGCTGCCGGTAACCGGACAGCCGTTGCCTTTGGTGAGTATGGGCGGAACTTCTATTTGGTTCACCAGCCTGTCCATTGGGATTTTGCTCAGCGTGAGTAAGGAGCTGGAATCAAACAAAACAGGAAAAATTGCACATGGAACAGCCTGAAAAACATAAGATACTGATGAGCGGGGGAGGTACGGGCGGCCATATTTTCCCGGCTATTGCCATTGCCAACGATTTAAAGACGAAGTTGAAAGATGCGGACATCCTTTTTGTGGGAGCCAGAGGGCGGATGGAAATGGAGAAAGTTCCGCAGGCCGGCTTTCCCATCGAAGGGCTGTGGATTAGCGGCATTCAGCGAAAGCTGACACTGAAAAACTTGATATTTCCGTTCAAACTGATAGACAGCCTGATAAAGGCACGCCGCATTGTGAAACAGTTCCGGCCCGACGCTGTGGTAGGAACGGGTGGTTATGCCAGCGGTCCTCTTTTGAAAGCCGCAGCAAATGCAGGGTTCCCCACGCTGATACTGGAACAAAACTCTTATCCCGGCATTACCAACCGGTGGCTCGGCAAAGTCGTTAATGTGGTTTGTACGGCTTATCAGGGGATGGAGAAATATTTTCCTGCTGAAAAAATTGTGGTTACAGGAAGTCCTATCCGGAAGAATATCCGGGAAGCAGCAGTAACAATTACAGATGCCCGAAAGTTTTTCGGGCTGGAAGAAAACAGGAAAACATTGTTGATTATTGGCGGAAGCCAGGGAGCACGCCGGATTAATGAAGCGGTGGCTCTGCATGTGGAACTGCTGCTGGCGACAGGATTGCAAATCATTTGGCAGACCGGAAAACCATCCCTTGAAATGGCTGAGAGATCATTGCTAAATTCAAAATTCAGAAACCGCGTCGTGGTCAGGGATTTTATCTATGAAATGGATAAAGCTTATGCTGCCGCTGATGTGGTGGTGTCGCGGGCAGGAGCCATCGCCATTGCCGAAATTATTCAGGTAAAAAAACCGGCAATATTTATTCCGTTGCCTTCGGCAGCCGAAGATCATCAAACGCGAAACGCCATGGCGCTGGTGCAGAAAGAGGCTGCGATTTTGTTAGAAGAAAAAAACGCCTCCCGCGATTTCTTTGAGGTGGTGAACGGTTTAATGAAAGACGAAGAAAAAAAGGAGGCAATAAAAAAGAACCTGCGGCAGTTTGAACATGGCGATGCCACGGAAAAGATTGTAAGTGAAGTTTTGAAATTAATTCAACGGAAAAAAGCTTGAAAAAAAGACCGGACATAATATATTTTTTGGGCATTGGCGGTATTGGCATGAGTGCTCTGGCGCGCTATTTTCGTAGCCGGGGCTTAACGGTTTACGGCTACGATGTGAGTAGTACGCCGCTTACCCGGCAACTCGAAGCCGAAGGAATGCATGTTCACTATGTCGATGATGTCTCTCTGATTCCGGAAAACGTTACACGTGTAATCTATACGCCGGCTATTCCGGAACCTAACCGGGAGCTCCGGTATTTCAAAGCCCGTAATATAAAAACGGAAAAACGCGCTGCGGTCATTGGCGAAATCAGCCGCAACCTGTTTACCATTGCCATTGCCGGAACGCACGGAAAAACCAGTATCACTGCAATGGTAGCTCATCTACTCCACACCGCCGGACTGCCCATGGTTGCCTTTGTCGGCGGTATCGCAAAAAATTTCGGTACTAATTTCATCATTTCGAAACATCCGCAGTACATGGTGGTTGAAGCCGACGAATATGACCGTTCGTTACTCACATTACATCCTGATATTGGCGTGATTACATCAGTGGATGCTGATCATTTGGATGTCTATTCCGGTCTCGAAGATTTACAGAGCACCTTTTTACAGTTTGCCCGTCTCCTTCCTGAAAAAGGACTGCTTATCCATCAGGAAAAGTTAAAAATCTTTGCTGGCGAAATAAAAAACCGGATGTCTTATGGAACTACCGGTGATGCGGTACTTTCGGCCAATAACATCCGTTTGGAAGAGGGATATTATTGTTTTGATATCCGGCAAAATGGAAAACAGCTGATGCTGCTGAAAATACATATTCCCGGAAAACATTATGTGGAAAATGCCCTGGCCGCCATCGGTGTGGCATTGCGGCTGGGTATCGGAATTCCCGTTATTAAAAGAGCATTGGAGACTTTTGCCGGTGTTGTCCGGCGTTTTGATTACCGTATCCGTACTTCAGAAAGGGTTTATATCGATGATTATGCCCATCATCCCGAAGAACTGAGGGCCACGTTTCAGGCTGTGCGTCAGAGTCATCCCGGCAGGAAGATAACGGCTGTTTTTCAGCCTCATTTGTATAGTCGCACACGCGATTTTGCCGACGATTTTGCCCGGGTGCTCAGCGAGGCCGACTGCCTGATATTGCTTGAAATATACCCTGCACGGGAAAAGCCTGTTCCGGGGATTACTTCCCGGCTGATAGCCGATAAAGTGAACCTGAAAGAAAAATATATCATGGATAAAAAAGCACTTTTTGCTTTTTTAAAAAGAGAAAAACCTGCACTTTTGCTGACACTTGGCGCCGGTGATATCGGACTGATGGTGCGTGAGATTGAAGAAATAATGATGGCATCATGAAAAAAATCTTATCCATATTGTCTGTTTCGCTTTTTGCACTGGCATTGGTCGTGTTGGCCGGATATGGTTTTTGGCAATACCGGAACGGAAAAGTAAAAAAAATTGTTGTACATATACAACGACAAGGGGCTCAGGGTTTTCTGAGCGAAAAAAAAATCAAATCGCTGATCAATGCACAGGATAAAGTGGTTGGGTATCCGGTAAAAACAGTAAATTCTGCACAGATAGAAAAAGTCATCTCGAAAAATCCCTATGTGAAAAATGTGGATGTCTATTTGAGTATTTTGGGTAACATAATGGTCAATGTAACCGAAAGGATACCGTTGCTGCGCATTTATAATCTAAAAAACAGAAGTCGCTATGTGGATATGAAAGGGAATATCTTTCCGTTGAGCAGCTATTTTGTTCCGCGGGTATTGCCTGTAAACGGTTACGTAAAGGCGAGGCTGATTACGGGAAAAAACATTCATGATAGCCTTTATCGCCACACGTTGTTACCCGGATTATACTCGCTGGCAAAAAAAATCAGGGCAAACCCTTTCCTTGAAGCGGATATCAGCCAGTTGTTTGTCAATAGCAAAGGCGAGATTGATATGGTTCCCGAGCTGGGCAGGCACATTATTCATTTTGGGGATAGCAACCAAATGGATGTTAAACTGGAAAATCTGGAGGCTTTCTACAAACAGGTGTTTGTACGCGAAGGCTGGTCAAAATATAGGAGTATTAATCTGGAATTTACTAACCAGATAGTTTGTACAAAAAAACAGTCTTATGGAAAATGAAATTATTGTCGGACTTGACATCGGAACCACTAAAATTGCCTGCATTGTCGGGCAAAAAAATGAATTTGGAAAAATCGGGATACTCGGTTACGGTAAAACCGAATCCATTGGCGTGAAACGAGGTGTCGTCATCAATATCGAAGATACGGTAACCTCTATTCGTACGGCGGTGGCGAACGCTGTGGAGAAATCGGATGTGGATATAAAATATGTGAATGTGGGTATTGCCGGGCAACACATCAAAAGTATCCAGCACCGGGGTTCGCTTATTCGCGAAGATGCTGATCAGGAGATTACCAACGAAGAGGTGGAAAAGCTTATCAGCAATATGTATAAACTGAATATGTCGCCCGGAGAGGAGATTATCGAGGTAATTCCACAGGATTTTATCATTGATGATGAAGATGGTATCCGCCATCCGGTGGGCATGTTGGGTAACAAGTTAGAGGCCAACTTCCATATCATCATTGGCCAGATTGCCGCGGCAAAAAATATTTACAAGTGCATTATCAAAGCCAATCTGGAAATGGCCGATTTGATTCTTGAGCCTATGGCTTCAGCTGAAGCGGTGCTGAGCGAGGAAGAAAAAGAAGCCGGTGTGGCCCTGGTGGATATTGGCGGAGGAACATCGGATATTGCTATTTTTCAGGATAGTATCATCCGGCACACAGCGGTGATTCCTTTTGGCGGTGATATTATTACTGAAGATGTAAAAGAGGGTTGTTCCATTATTCGCCGGCATGCCGAAGAGCTGAAAGTGAAATTCGGTTCTGCCCTTGCCAGCGAAAACAGCGAGAGTGAAGTGGTAGCAATTCCCGGTTTGCGTGGTCGTCCGCCAAAGGAAATTACGCTGAAAAATCTGGCTTCTATTATCCAGGCGCGTATGGAAGAGATTATTGACCATGTGCATTATGAAATTAAAACATCCGGTTTTGAAAAGAAACTCATTGCGGGAATTGTACTTACAGGCGGTGGCTCACAGTTGAAGCATATTAACCAGCTGATGGAATTTAAAACCGGAATCGAAACACGTATCGGCTATCCCAACGAACATCTCGCCAAAGAGGTTCCCGAAGAGATGGCCAGCCCCATGTATGCCACCGGTATCGGTTTGGTGATTGAATGTATAAAACGAATGGATAGCGAAATTAAAACATCAAGAGGAGAGATCGATAAATCCTCGGATAAACCGAACGCCAAAAAAGAAAGAAAGAAATCGAAAAGTTCGCAGGGAACCGGACGATATCTCGAAATAATAAAAAAATGGTTTGAAGATGCCAATTAAATTAACTTTTATATGTTAAAAACTATCTTTCAGCACATGGGAAAAATCAGAACAATTATATAATTTTAATTCGGAAATTATGAAAAGAAATATGCAGGTAAAACCGGAAAATAATCTTTTTAAAGCCATGGAAAACAAGATTGAGTTCAATACGAAAAAACAACCTTCCATCATTAAAGTCATCGGTGTTGGTGGTGGTGGTGGTAATGCTGTAAATCACATGTTTGCACAGGGCATTGAAGGTGTCGATTTTGTGGTGTGCAATACGGATATGCAGGCATTGGCAGCCAGCCCGGTTCCCGTGAAAGTTCAGCTTGGAAGTTCCGGCCTCGGCGCCGGCGCCATACCAAAGGTAGCGGAAAAAGCTGCCATCGATTCCCTTGACAAACTGAAAGCCGTGCTCGACAGCGAGACACAAATGATGTTCATTACTGCCGGAATGGGTGGCGGTACGGGAACCGGCGCCGCTCCGGTGATTGCTAAGTTTGCCCGCGAACAGGGCCTGCTTTCCGTGGCCATAGTAACCCTGCCTTTTCATTTTGAAGGTCGCCGGAAAATGCTGAAAGCCGAACAGGGAATTACCGAGTTGAGGAAATATGTGGATACCCTGCTGGTTATCAGCAATGACAAATTGCGTGAACAGTATGGCGACCTTGGCCTTGGGAATGCTTTTGCCCGCGCGGATGATGTGTTGACGACTGCTGCCAGAGGAATAGCGGAGCTGATTACCGTTCATGGTTATGTAAATGTTGACTTTGAAGATGTGAAGACCGTCATGAAAGACAGTGGGAAAGCCATTATGGGCTCTGCTGTCAGCACCGGAGAAGACCGGGCTTATAAAGCCATTGAAGAAGCTATGCGTTCGCCGCTGCTGAATGACAATGATGTGAGTGGCGCCAAAAATATTCTGCTTTATATTTCAACCGGTAATTCAGATGTTACCATGGACGAAATCACGGTGATTACCGATTATATTTCCGATAGATGTGGTGATAATGAAACTGATGTTATTTGGGGACGTGGTATTGATGAGTCGATGGGTGACAATCTTGGTGTAACCATTATTGCCACAGGGTTTGACTCAAAAACAAAAATAGAACCCCTTTACCCTGTGAGAGAAGAGTTGCAGACAGCCGGATCCATAACGAAAACAAACACAACCAGACAGGAAATGGATGATGTAAAATCTACCCGAATCCCGGAGCTGATTCATAAAAGTGAGCCAATTGATGTTAAACCTGAAGAAAACGTACCGTTGAATCCGACAAAAAAGATTGTGCATGAGTTACACGAATCGTCTGAAAACGACCAAAGTACACCGGTAAATGAAACTATGTCCGGAATATCACCGGAAACGGAACAGCCTGCTTTACAGAAATTTACCAAGAAACAACCATCGGTTAGTAATGAGAAAACAGAAAATACCCCATCTGATATTACCAACAAAGAGCTGGATGCTAAAATGCAAAAAGCTTCTCTTGACAGAAAAAAGAAACTTGCCGAATTGAGTATGCTTCGCAGTAAGTCGGTCTCTGAACAGGAAAAAATACCTGCCTATAAGCGTCAACATGTTCAGCTTTCCGAACCGAATTACTCTTCTGAATCGCAGGTATCACGCTACACGCTTTCAGAAGATAATAAGAAAAACACCATTATTAAATCCGATAATTCATTTTTACACGATAACGTTGATTAAACTAAAGCTATGGGTTTAGAACATGTTATAAATCAGGATATAAAGACAGCTATGCTGGCAAAAAACCGGCGTAAATTAGAAGCCTTACGGGCTATAAAAGCCGCTTTGCTGCTTGAAAAGACCGGTGGCGGTGTCGGAGATGCCGAAATTCCCAGGAGTGTGGAGGTGAAGTTGCTGCAAAAGCAGGTGAAACAACGTCGTGATACAGCAAAAATTTATCGCGAACAGAATCGTCCCGAGCTGGCAGAAGAGGAAGAATATCAAGCGGGTATCATCGAAAAATACCTCCCGGAACAAATGTCGGAAGAGGAGATAAAAACAGTGGTTGAAAAAGTAATTGCTGATACCGGGGCCATTTCCATGAAAGATATGGGCCGCGTGATGGGTATGGTGGCGAAACAACTCGCCGGAAAAGCCGATAATAAAACGGTTTCCGTTTTGGTGAAACAATTACTCTCGTGAGAAACAGTGGATATGTATTCAAAAAAAGCCATCCCGCCTCAGGCGGGACGGCTTTTCATATTTATTCACTAAAAAACAAGCTTTAACCTAACGCAAGCCGCATGAAGTCAGTAACGGTGAGGTCTTTGTCGAAACCCTGCAGGTACTGCTGAATATTCTTCTTCGAATCTTTAATGAAAGTCTGATTCAACAATGTGTTTTCTTTGAAAAATTTGTTGAGTTTACCCGTGGCGATTCTTTCAATCATGGCTTCGGGTTTGCCTTCCTGGCGAGCCTGTTCTTTTCCAATTTCAATTTCACGCTGAATAATTTCTTCCGGAATGCGTTCTTTGTCAACTGCTACGGGAGCCATGGCTGCAATTTGCATGACCACGTCGTGACCTGCTTCGGCAAATTTTTCACCGGCTTTGTTTAAACCTGCAATGCTGGCAATACGGTTGCCGGGGTGGGTGTATGCGTAAACACTTTCGGCTTCAACCACTTCATATTTTCCAATCTGAATTTTTTCACCAATGACGCCGGTTTTATCCACAATTGATTCTTCAACGGAACGGTCGCCCAGTTTCAAAGCATTTAATTCATCCAGAGTCCTGGCGCTGTTTTCAACAGCAAGGTCAACAACCGACTGCACAAAGCTGATAAAATCCTCGTTTTTGGCCACAAAGTCGGTTTCGCAATTAATCATAACAGCAGCGGCAAATTTATTGTCATCACTGATTTTTGCCAGAACAACACCTTCCGAAGCTTCACGGTCAGCGCGTTTTGCAGCTACTTTTTGCCCTTTTTTACGCAGATAGTCAATGGCTTTTTCCTTGTCGCCATCGGTTTCAACCAGGGCCTTCTTACAATCCATCATGCCGGCACCGGTGGCTTTTCTCAATTCATTTACTTGTTGAGCGGTTATCTTCATTTTAAAATAGTTTATCTTTTTCGTGTAAACGATTATTTATTAAGTTTCCTGTCAACAGGTTTTCTTACAACAGGTTTTCTTACTATCCTGGGCTTTTTAACCACTTTTTCAGCAGCAATATCAGCTTCTTCTTCAGCTTGTTTCAGCGTTTCCGACTTGGCTTTAAGATCGGCTTCTCTCGCAATGGCCAAAGCATCTTCTTTTGCTTTTTTCTCAGCAGCACTTTTCTCGCGGGCCATTTTACGTTCAGCGAGGCCTTCGGCTACTGCTGAGGTAACCACACTCATAATCAACGTAATGCTTTTGGAAGCATCGTCGTTAGCCGGAATGGGGAAATCAATGAGGTTCGGATCGGTATTGGTGTCAACCATGGCAAAAATAGGAATGTTTAATTTTCTGGCTTCGGCAACGGCAATTTTCTCTTTGTTGATGTCAACGATAAACAAAGCAGCCGGAATACGTGCCATATCGGCAATACTCCCGAGGTTCTTTTCCAGTTTAGCACGCTCGCGGGTAACCTGTAAACGCTCGCGTTTTGAAAGGTTTTTCCACGAGTTGGTAGTTATCAGTTTATCAATGTTGGTCATTTTGCGGATAGCTTTGCGAATGGTGGCAAAGTTAGTGAGCATCCCACCAGGCCAACGTTCTGTCACATAAGGCATATTGATTTGTTTTGCCATTTCGGAGACAATATCTTTAGCCTGTTTTTTGGTCGAAACAAAAAGGATTCTGCGGCCGGATTTGACCACTTGTTTCATTGCGGCGGAAGCTTCTTCCAGCTTGGCCTGTGTTTTATATAAGTCGATGATATGGATACCATTGCGCTCCATAAAAATATAAGGAGCCATGCTGGGATTCCATTTGCGTTTGAGATGGCCGAAATGTACACCGGCCTCAAGCATCTCGTCAAAGGTTACTTTTACCATGTTAATCTGTTTAATTTGTTTACATTCACTAAAATCAATTGCTGAATAGTCCGCTGTGGGAGTTTCACCAATTTGGATACTAAACTCGTTCCAATATCTTGAAAAATATTAACGTTTGGAAAACTGGAATTTCTTACGAGCCTTAGGTTGTCCCGGTTTTTTACGCTCTACCATGCGGGGATCTCTCCTCATCAGGCCGTTTTCTTTGAGTACAGGACGGTATTCTTCGTCCATTTTTACCAGCGCCCTCGAAATGGCCAGCCGAAGTGCTTCTGCCTGTCCGTTAAAACCACCTCCTTTGAGGTTCGCCTTGATATCAAATTTACCGGTGTTCTCAGTAAGAATTAATGGCTGTTCAACAACATAGTGCAGGATGGCTGTGGGGAAGTAGTCTTTAAAATCATGTCCGTTAACAATAATTTTACCATCCCCGTCTTTCACATAGATCCGTGCAATAGCAGTTTTTCTTCTACCGAGTGCATTTAAAACTTCCATTCTGTTATCTGATTGAATTTAAATTAATTTTCTTTGGTTTCTGTGCCTCCTGGTTATGCTCGTTACCGGCATAAACATAAAGGTTGCGAAAAAGCTGGCTACCCAGTTTGTTTTTCGGGAGCATGCCTTTGATGGCTTTTTCTACCATGGCGGCAGGTTTTTTTGCCATAAGCTCTTTAGCTGTCGTAATACGCTGTCCGCCAGGATAGCCGGTATGGCGTATGTATTCCTTTTGGTCCCATTTATTGCCGGTCAACCGAACTTTGTCCGCATTGATAATAACCACAAAATCACCGGTGTCGGCATGGGGTGTAAAGTTCGTTTTGTATTTTCCCCTCAGGAATTTTGCAGCTATGGAGGCCATTCTGCCAAGTACCTGATTCTCCGCATCAATCAAAACCCACTCTTTGTTAGCAGTTGCTTTGTTGGCGCTGATTGTCTTATAACTCAATGTATCCATCTATCTGTTTGTTTCTTAAGTCGTTTTGCTATTTCGTCCAAAAATCGGGGTGCAAAAGTAGAAACTATTTTCCAATCGGCCAAAGTTTTATGCATTTATTGTTGATTTTTTCCCCACCCGCCGAAGCCCTGGCGAAGCCAGCCATTGTTTCATTGCCGAGGCAAGGGGGGTAACCTTTCAGGTGGCCTCACACCTGAAAGGTTGAGAAACGTTTAAAAAAGGAGTGCCGAATATCGATCAACCTCGTCTAAGCCGAGGCAAGCTGAATTATGAATGACGAAGTTAGTTACACCCCGCTTTGAGCGTCCACGCTCAAAGAGTACAAAAGCCCCGTCATCCTATGTTTGCATTTTCAAATAATCACAGTAAGTGTTAAGTTTGAATTTTATTAACCAATCAGAAGGAAACAAGGAGAAAGATAAAGACTATAAGTTGTAATTCGTTTTTAGATTAATTCAAAATTTCATTTCACCTTGATCTCTGCCCGCTAAAATGGTAGTAGAGCCTTTTTTTTATGATTTTTAACTTTATTTAATGTGGCTTTCCGTGCTTATTTAAAATTATTCTTAATTTTGCTTCAAACAAAATAATCATTAAAAAACAGAATATTATGTCAGTATTAGTTGGGAAAAAAGCTCCCTTATTTGAGGCCACTGCCGTGGTAAACGGCGGTGAATTTGTTGAAAAATTTTCACTTGAGCAATATATAGGAAAAAAACATGTGGTTTTCTTCTTCTATCCTCTTGATTTTACTTTCGTATGCCCTACGGAGATCCTGGCTTTTCAGGAAAAAATGGAAGAATTTGAGAAAAGAAATGTAGCTGTTGTAGGCTGCTCCATCGATTCTCCCTTCTCTCATTGGGCATGGTTGAACACCGATAAAAACAATGGCGGTATCAAAGGAGTTAAGTTTCCTTTGGTTTCCGACCTCTCCAAAACCATTGCCGAAAATTACGATGTGCTGGCCGGTGAGTACGATTACAACGAAGAAGGCGAAATGGAATTTCACGGTGAGGCTGTTGCTTACCGCGGATTGTTTCTGATTGACAAACAAGGTGTTGTACGCCATCAGGTGGTCAACGACCTGCCGCTGGGACGCAGCATCGACGAAGCTTTGCGTATGGTGGATGCTTTGCAGTTTTTTGAAGAAAACGGCGAAGTTTGTCCTGCCAACTGGAAACCCGGCGACGAGGCTATGGAAGCCACGCACGAAGGGGTTGCCCGGTATTTGAGCCATCATTAGGATCTTCTAGACCTTACAAAATGTTTTTAACAATGAGGCTGTCCTTTTGGAAAAGGGCAGCCTTTTTTTGTGGCATTGGGAAACCGTTGCTTCAGGCGTCGCCTGAAGCACGGCCCCATCTGTGTAGATTTATTGCAAAGGCCAGCCGTTCAGTCATCGGTGTACTTCTATCTTATCAGATAAATAATCACTAATGTTATAAACGATACTAAGAAAAGAAAATAATAAAATCTTCTATGGCTAAATAATGTCTCAGGAACTGTTTTTTCTTCAATTTCAATATTTTTTCCTTTTGTAAAAATTTTTAAAATATAATAGCTAACCAGATAAACTGCTAAGGCTATAATAGCCAAAGTTATAATATCAATAGAATAGGTCTCTTTTACTATTAAATCAACCAGTTTAAATGCCATGACAAAACCGAATATAAAGGTAATGGCAATTTTACCCGAATAATATCTTATTGATATTGCGTTATTTGGTTCTGTTTTATCTTTGCTAAATGAAATAATAATTAAAGAAAAAGCAATTAACCAATTAACCAATTCCGGTTTTATATAATTCAAATGCAGAAATTGAGAAATTGAAGCATATAGGATTAAAACTACAAGGAGGAATAAACCAATGACCTTAAACTTGTAATTATAACCTGGTAAAATATCCAATAAAAATTTATCTTTCATATACATTTAATTTTAAAAATCCAAATATTGATAACTCCTCTTTAAAAAAACTATTCTTACTTACTGTTGTTCGTTCGCATATTCAATTGTGGAGAATACAGCCGCTTCAATAATTGATGTAACAGGTCCAAGCCACAATCCATATAATCCACCTGCGGCATCTGCAAGCATGAATGTTTCCGCATTATTAACTTGTTCCGATGATTTAAAACTGGCTGTTTTATTATGCCAAAATGAATATGAGGAGTCATATACCTGAACAAATGCCTCTACAAATTTAGAATCCTGGTCGCTCCAGCTCCTGTTTTTTAATTCATTTACAATAGAAAGTGTTTTTGCATCACTATTTGTATTTTGGATGGTTATAGCATTTATTTTTTTAAGCTGATTACTTAACTTCAAACTGATACTATGATTTTTTAACAAAAAGTCAATAATTTTTGGAAAATAATTATTATTTATTAAAAGTGATTTACTTTTAGATTTACTTTTATTAGTATACTTCTCAAAAATACCCAATTTAGTTAATACTTCATTCGAACGTTTTAAATTAGATTCCATATCTCTTTTATTAAATAAAGAGCTATCTAATTTGGCTAAAATACCGACAACCTTAGTTTCGATATCGCGATAATTAGAATTATTTGAACTTTTAAACTTGTTTTTATTATTTGCAAAATATCGTTTCAAAACTTCGTTATGGTAATAACCTATTTTATTTTTAAGCGGGTTAAGAGGTAATTTATCATTTACTTTCTTACATCCCACAAAAATTGATGCCCCTAAAAATAATACAATACTTACAATAATTAATTTCGTCTTCATAATTTAAAATTTTAAATTTTTCCCCACTCTGTTAAGGCTTTTCGGAACCACCTGTTTCATTTTAAGGAAGAAACCACCTTGTTTGTTCTGTTTTTTTTCCCTGCAAAACCGGCGGGTATAGGTTAGTTTTGTATCTTTGCCGGGCTACCTCCTTTCTTTGTTATACAGTTGTACATTCGCATTGTCATCTTATTTCAATCAAAGGGGGTATTTCCATTCCTTTTGGAATGTTTCTCTCCCATTAATGAATTTTCATTCAATTTTCAAAAAATCCGGATTTGGTTACTATCGGCAGGGTGATTTGGGCTCTGTCAGTTTCTTTTGCAAAAGAAAAGAAAAAAAAACGGAAAAACAAATTTATAGGAAGGTTTTTTTCAATTTTAACATATGAAAGTTTAAAATTTTAGCTGAAGCGACAGAAGAGAGAAAACAGGGAGAGGGCAGAATACGAGGGTGCCTGACGCTTTATCTGCTCCCGTCTGTCTTTTTCTCCTCTCTCTGCTACAACTTTCCTACCTTTGCCTGCCTATGAAAACAGAGAAACCAAAACCGGGACCTTTGCTAACCACCATTGACACGCCGGCCGACCTAAAAAAGCTTGGGGAAGAACAACTACCCCTGCTGGCGGCAGAGCTGCGCAATTTTATCCTCGATGTCGTATCAGTTCATCCCGGCCATTTGGGTTCCAGCCTCGGCGTGGTGGAACTTTCCATTGCCCTGCATTACGTTTTCAACACGCCTTACGACCGCCTCATCTGGGATGTGGGACATCAGGCTTACGCACACAAAATCCTCACCGGCCGCCGCGATGTTTTTCATACTAACCGCCAGTTTAAAGGCATCAGCGGCTTCCCGTCACGCAGCGAAAGCAAATATGACACCTTTGGAACCGGACACGCTTCCACCTCCATTTCAGCAGCCCTCGGAATGGCCGTGGCTTCGGAACTTAACGGTGAAAAAAACCGTAGCCACATTGCCGTTATTGGCGATGGCGCCATGACCGGCGGCATGGCCATCGAAGGACTGAACAATGCCGGCGCTTCGCACGCCAATCTGCTGATTATTCTAAATGACAATGGCATCGCCATTGACAAAAATGCCGGTGTGATAAACGATTATCTCGCCAATATTTCCGTAAAAAAAACGGCTAAGAACAATCCTGAAAAGGAGCAGACAAAATCTGCGAAAAAGAACGGTGTAAAAGAGTCCTTTTTGCGGCGCAGCAACCTTTTCGAGGCTTTCCACTTCCGTTATTTCGGCCCCATTGACGGGAACGACATTCCGCAACTGCTTTCCGCCTTGCGCGAAATAAAAGGGATGGAAGGCCCCAAGCTGCTACATATCATCACTACCAAAGGCAAAGGCTTTGAAGAGGCAGAGAAAAGACAAACACTTTTTCACGCCCCGGGCCGTTTCGACCGCAAAACAGGAGCACTCATTGCCGAAGACCCGGAAGACCACATCACTTACCAGGAAGTGTATGGCCGCACGCTTTTGGAACTGGCTCAAAAAGATGAAAAGATTGTCGCCATCACCCCGGCCATGCCTTCGGGTTCGGCACTGAGATTTATGCAGAAAACATTCCCCGAAAGGGTTTTCGATGTGGGCATTGCCGAGCAGCATGCCGTTACTTTTTCGGCAGGGCTTGCCGCTGCCGGATATACCCCATTCTGCACCATCTATTCTACTTTTCTGCAACGTGCTTACGACCAGGTAATCCACGATGTGGCGCTACAAAAGCTGCCGGTGATTTTCGGTATTGACCGTGCCGGTTTGGTGGGCGCCGACGGCGCCACCCACCACGGCGTTTTCGATATGGCTTTTCTCAACAGTATTCCCAATATGGTGGTGGCTGCCCCCATAAATGAGGTTGCCCTGCGGCAAATGATGTTCGCCGCTTCAAAATACAAACAAGGACCTTTTGCCATCCGCTATCCCCGCGGATATGGTTTTATGAAAGCCTCTGAGTGGCAGCAACCTTTTGAAACCATTGAAATCGGCAAAGGAAAACAAATCAAAGCGGGTGAAAAAGTGGCCATTGTCAGCCTGGGACAACCGGGGAACTTTGCCCTGGAAGCAGTCCGACAACTCGAAAAGGAAAAAATTTTTCCGGCTGTTTTCGACCTGCGTTTTTTAAAGCCGTGGGACGAAGCTCTGCTACATAAAATATTCGGCCATTTCAAATATATTCTGACCATCGAAGACGGAGTAATCCGCGGTGGTTTGGGAAACAGCCTCGCCGCTTTTTCCGCGCTTCATAACTATTCCAACAAAATGGAAAACCTCGGCATCCCCGACCGGTTTATTGAGCACGGCAGCAAATCGGAACTCTACCGCTCTTGCGGCATGGATGTGGAAGGAATTAGGAAAGCGGTGAAAAATCTTCTGGCATAAGCGCATAAACCGGCTTATGAAACAGATAAATCCATAGATTTTTGTTGCAGAGTTAATTGCTGGCCACCAAAATCGCCTATCGCTTCAATTTCATCCCCAGTTCATCTAATTGTGCGGACGAAATGGCGGAAGGCGAGTCGATCATCACATCGCGGCCGTTGTTGTTTTTCGGGAAAGCGATAAAATCGCGGATGGAATCTTTTCCGGCAAACATGGCGGCCAGCCGGTCGAAACCAAAAGCAATGCCGCCGTGAGGCGGAGCGCCGTATTCAAAAGCATTCATCAAAAAGCCAAACTGTTCCTGTGCTGCTTCTTCAGAAAAACCGAGCGCTTTGAACATGCGTTTTTGCAAGTCGCGGTCGTGGATACGAATGGAGCCGCCACCAATTTCCACACCATTGATAACCAAATCGTAGGCGTTAGCCTGTACTTTTCCCGGGTCGGATTCCAACAGACCGGCATCTTCCGGCTTGGGCGAAGTAAACGGGTGATGCATGGCGTGGTAACGCCGGTCTTCTTCATTCCACTCGAACAGCGGGAAATTGACCACCCAAAGGGCTTTATAATTTTGCAGGTCGCGCAGACCCAGCCGCTCACCCATTTCCAGCCGTAACTCGCTAAGCTGCTTTCTTACAGCATCGGTTTCGCCCGACAAAATCAGCATCAAATCTCCCGGCTGGGCATCAAACTTTTCAGCCCAGGTTTTCAGCGCACCGATATCAAAAAACTTGTCCACCGACGATTTGAAAGTGCCGTCTTCGTTGTATTTCAGATAAATTAGTCCTTTGGCTCCCACCTGCGGACGTTTCACAAAATCAGTCAACTTGTCAAGTTGCTTGCGCGAATAACCGGCACATCCGGGGGCGTTGATGCCTACCACCAATTCTGCCTCGTCAAAGACTTTGAAACCTTTGTCTTTGGCCACATCGTTCAGCTCTGTGAAAGTCATGCCGAAGCGGATATCCGGTTTGTCGGAGCCGTAAAGCCGCATGGCTTCATCAAACGGCAGCCTTTGCAAAGGCGGAAGGTCAACACCTTTAATTTCTTTAAAAAGATAGCGCATCAGCCCTTCAAAAGTGTTCAGCACATCTTCCTGCTCCACAAAAGACATCTCGCAGTCGATTTGTGTAAATTCAGGCTGGCGGTCGGCACGCAAATCTTCATCACGGAAACATTTCACTAACTGATAATAACGGTCATATCCGGCCACCATGAGCAGTTGCTTAAAAGTCTGCGGCGACTGTGGCAGGGCGTAGAATTCTCCCCGGTTCATGCGTGAAGGGACCACAAAATCGCGGGCACCTTCGGGCGTTGACTTAATCAGATAAGGCGTTTCAACCTCTATAAATCGCTGGCTGTCAAGATATTTGCGCGTTTCAAGCGAAAGTCTATGCCGCAACATTAGGTTCTCTTTCAACGGGTTGCGGCGTAAATCGAGATAGCGGTACTTCATACGCAACTCTTCCCCGCCATCGGTTTGGTCTTCGATGGTGAAAGGTGGTGTTTTGGAAGCGTTCAGCACGTTCATCTCCTGCAAATCGATTTCGATATCACCGGTAGCCATTTTCGGGTTTTTGGAAACGCGTTCAATCACTTTCCCTTTGGCCTGAATCACAAATTCACGTCCCAGTTTACGGACAGCTTCGATGAGTGTGGCATCACTTCTGCCCTCTTCCAACAACAGCTGGGTAATCCCGTAACGGTCGCGCAAGTCAATCCAAATCAGCCCGCCTTTGTCGCGAATCCGTTGCACCCACCCGCTCAGGGTTACCGTTTTATTAATGTCTTCAATTCTCAGTTCTCCGCATGTATGTGTCCGCAGCATCTGTTTCTTTTTTAATTATTTATATCTGTTTGGAAAGATGAACTCTCCAATAAAAGTCTGTTTTCTCCGGCCGCGAAATTACAAAAGTTCTGCCGAAATAAGCTCTTTGATAAGACAGGAACTTTTTCAGGGTGGCTTATCGTGCTGTCCGCAATCGTCCCGTCGGCACAAGCCCTGACAACTGTTTGACGTGAGCGCAGCGAACCTGACAATCGAATGACCACTGAATAACAGCGAGCTTAGCGAGCCCCCCTTATTTCACCTCGCTGCCGTTGCTTACCTTTTCCGTAGGCGAGACAAAAATTAGCTTTCCTTCTTTGTCTTCGGCCATAAGTATCATACCCTGCGACACAATACCGCGCAGTTTCCGCGGAGCGAGGTTGACGAGAATGCTGACCTGTTTGCCAACAATATCTTCCGGTGTAAAATATTCGGCAATGCCTGAAACTACCGTTCTCTGGTCGATACCGGTATCAATTCTCAGCTTCAGCAGCTTTTTGGTTTTGGGTACTCTTTCCGCTTTGAGAATGGTTCCGGTACGGATGTCCATTTTCACAAAATCGTCGTAAGTGATTTCTTCTTTTTGCGGAGCAGCCGGCGCAGCAGCTTCGTTGGTTTTTTTTGTGTCAAGCAGCTTCTGCACCTGTTTTTCCACCTCGGCATCTTCTATTTTTTCAAACAGAAATGCCGGTTTTCCCAGCTGATGGCCTGCCTGTAAAAGTTCGGCGCTGCCGGCAACATCCCATTTTATCGGTTTTAGATTTAACATACCAAGGAGCTTTTCTGCCGAGAAGGGCAAAAACGGTTCAGTCACAATCGACAGGTTGGCAGTGATTTGCAAAGAGATGTTTAAAATAGTCTCCACCCGCTCAGGGTCGGTTTTAAAGATTTTCCACGGCTCGTTATCGGTCAGGTATTTGTTGCCGAGACGTGCCAGGTTCATCATTTCACCCAATGCTTCGCGGAAGCGGTAACGGTCGATGCTGTGGGCAATTTTTTCCGGAAAAGCTTTCAAACTTTCCAGCGTTTCTTTGTCGATATCCTGCAATTCGTGGCGCGAAGGCACTTTCCCGTCAAAATATTTTTTGGTCAGTACCAATGTGCGGTTCACGAAATTGCCAAAAATGGCCAGTAGTTCGTTGTTGTTGCGCGCCTGAAAATCACGCCAGGTGAAGTCGTTGTCTTTGGTTTCAGGCGCATTGGCCGTGAGCACATAACGCAGCACATCCTGCTTGCCGGGAAATTCCTTTAGATATTCGTGCAACCAGACGGCCCAGTTGCGCGAGGTGGAAATCTTATCATTTTCCAGATTTAGGAACTCGTTGGCCGGCACATTTTCGGGCAGGATATAGCTTCCTTCGGCCTTGAGCATCACCGGGAAAATAATGCAATGAAACACGATGTTGTCTTTTCCGATAAAATGCACCAGCTTGGTGTCGTCAGATTTCCAGTAAGGTTCCCACTCTTTACCCGTGCGGCTGCTCCATTCGCGCGAAGCGGAAATATAGCCGATGGGTGCATCAAACCAAACGTAAAGCACTTTCCCCGCCGTATCTTCCAGCGGCACTTCCACGCCCCAGCTCAGGTCGCGGGTAACGGCACGCGGTTTCAACCCCTGGTCAATCCACGACTTCACCTGTCCGTAAACATTTGTCTTCCAGTCGTTTTTGTGCCCTTCCAGAATCCATTCCTTCAAAAAGTCTTCGTATTGATCCAGCGGCAGATACCAGTGTTTGGTCTCTTTCAGCACGGGGACATTCCCGCTCAGCGCCGACTTGGGATTAATCAATTCCAGCGGACTCAACGAGGTGCCGCAACTCTCACACTGGTCGCCGTAAGCTTTTTCGTAGCCACAATGCGGACAGGTTCCGGTGATATAACGGTCGGCAAGAAAAGTATTGGTTTCTTCGTCGTAATACTGTTCGTTGGTCTTTTCGATAAATTTTCCGTCCGCGTAAAGCTTTTTAAAGAAGGCGGAAGCCGTTTCGTGATGAACGGGGGCGGAAGTCCGCGAATAAACGTCAAACGAAATACCAAATTCCTCAAAAGATTTTTTGATGATGGCATGGTAACGATCCACAATATCTTGCGGCGAAACACCTTCTTTGAGGGCTTTGATGGTGATGGGAACACCATGTTCGTCCGAACCACCGATAAACAAAACGTCCTCGCCTTTGGAACGCAAATAGCGCGCATAAATGTCTGCCGGCACGTAAACGCCAGCCAGATGACCAATATGTATCGGACCGTTGGCATAAGGCAAAGCCGAGGTAATGGTATATCTCTTGAAATTTTTACTCATCTTGCTTTTTCTGTAATTTCGGCAAAGTTAATGATTCGTACAAAAGCGACAGATTCCGTATTGAAAATTATGGCGAAATAATTATTTGATATGCTAAAATTATTAATTTTATAAACTTGAAAAATCCATGATAAGCATGTCTGGCACACAACCTGCCTGTCACCTCATGCGGAGGAAAAGAGGGTTGTAATATCATTCTGTTATGAACGTCTCAATGGACAACATTGGGTTCTGATAAATTATTATTACATTACAGTCAATAAGTTATGGAATTTTTATACGAAAATCCCGAAGGGATGCAAGATAAAAACACAGGCCGTAGTTTACGCAGGTCTGTGAAATAAATAAACTTCAACACAAGGGCTGAAAGCCCGGAAGGTCGAATTGTCAACAAAAAAGAATATTTATGTCACAAAGTCTATCCAAAATTTATGTGCATTGCGTTTTTTCCACAAAAAACAGAGAACCTTTCATTAAAGATTCCATACGCAATGATCTTTATTCATACATAGTAGGAACCTTGTCAAACTTACATTCTTATGTAACAGAAGTTGGTGCTCACCATGATCACATCCATATTTTATGTATATTACCAAGAACAATAACCACGGCTAATCTAATATCAAAAATAAAAACATCATCATCAAAATGGTTTAAAAAACAAGGTATTGCTAATTTTGCCTGGCAAAACGGTTATGGTTCTTTTTCAGTCAGTGCATCTGAGTTGTCTGTTGTGAAGAAATACATATTAAACCAGGATGAGCACCATACAAAAACTACCTTTCAGGAAGAATACAGGAAATTTTTAGAAGAATATCATGTTGAGTATGATGAGAAATATGTATGGGATTGATTTTTTGAAAGGCAATAATAACCTGTCGCTCTTTCAGAGCTTACAGATGTCAGGGTTAATTTACACAGGGTTTCGTTTCACTTCACCCTGTGTTATTACCTTTCAGGGCTTCACCCTTGAAAGTATGTTGAATAATGATTTGCAGAATTATTTTCGGCAAAGTTAAAGTTAATGATTCGTACAAAAGCGACAGATTCCGTATTGAAAATTATGGCGAAATAATTATTTGATATGCTAAAATTATTAATTTTATAAACTTGAAAAATCCATGATAAGCATGTCTGGCACACAACCTGCCTGTCACCTCATGCGGAGGAAAAGAGGGTTGTAATATCATTCTGTTATGAACGTCTCAATGGACAACATTGGGTTCTGATAAATTATTATTACATTACAGTCAATAAGTTATGGAATTTTTATACGAAAATCCCGAAGGGATGCAAGATAAAAACACAGGCCGTAGTTTACGCAGGCCTGTGAAATAATAAGCTTCGACAAAAGGGCTGAAAGCCCGGCAGGTTAATGATTGGCTGAATATAATGAAATACTTATGATTGAAATTAAATATACGAAAGAATGAAGAAGCATCCCGATGTGCAGGTAAGGCATTAGGCAAATCTCTATCTGCATGCCCCTTCGGGGAAAGCATGGATGCCGGCACCGGTCTCAAGAGCTATCGGAAAAAATCATGGCGAAATAATGAGCGGACTAAAATCATTTTTTGGTATAATTGACATGAAAAATCCCGAAGGGATGTAAGGTAAAAACACAGGCCGTAGTTTACGCAGGCCTGTGAAATAATAAGCTTCGACAAAAGGGCTGAAAGCCCGGAAGGTTTATGATAAATTGATGAATACAATACAGTTTTGCAAAATTATTTTAATTTGAAAAGAGTAACATCCATGATATCACCTCCCTCCCTGAAAAAAGGAGATGCCATCGGTCTGGTGGCGCCGGCACGAAGAATTAGTGAACAAGAGCTGGCCAATGCTGTGGAAATCATTGAAAGCCGGGGATACAAAGTGGTCGAAGGTGAGTATCTTTTTGCTTCGGGAAACCAATTTGCAGGAACCGATGAAGAACGGACTGCAGATTTTCAGCAAATGATAGAAAATCCGGAGATAAAAGCCGTTTTTGCCGTCCGGGGCGGTTATGGCAGCGTGCGCATTGTGGACAAGGTAGATTTTCGTCCGTTGTTGAAAAATCCCAAGTGGCTGGCGGGTTATAGCGATTTTACGGTATTTCATAACCATTTGGTAAACTTGGGTTTACAAAGCCTGCATGCCACCATGCCGCTGAATTTTGAGGGCAATACAGCGGAAGCACTTGACTCGCTTTTTTGGACACTGGAAGGAAAGAAACCACATTACCAATTTGCTACGCATCGGCTTAACCGGGAAGGAAAAGCGTTTGGGATACTGGTGGGTGGAAACCTGTCGGTTTTGTACAGCCTTATTGGAAGTCGCTCATTTCCGGAAACAGCCGGAAAAATTCTGTTTCTCGAAGATTTGGATGAATATCTTTACCACATCGACCGTATGATGATGGCATTGAAACGGGCCGGCGTTTTCAAAAACCTTGCCGGACTAATCGTTGGCGGGATGACCGACATGCACGACAACGCCATTCCTTTCGGAAAAAACGCCGAAGAGATTATCAGCGAAAGCGTGAAAGAATATGATTTTCCGGTAGCTTTTGGTTTTTCTGCCGGACATCAGCCCGACAACCGGACGCTGATTATGGGAGCAGAAGTGAAATTGGAAGTGGAAGAGGCCGGCTCGGAATTGATTTTTAGTAAAACATAAAAAGTATACATCAAACATCAAACATCAAACATCAAACATCAAACATCCAAACATCCAAACATCCAAACCATGGCACGACACAACGAGTTGGGAAAAGAAGGAGAACAACAGGCTTTGCAAATGCTGAAAGCCAAAGGCTATACCATCCTGGAAACCAACTGGCGTAACTATAAAGTTGAGGTGGATATCATTGCCAGGGACAAAGATGAGCTGGTCATTGTGGAGGTGAAAACCCGCAGCACCGACTATTTCGGCGACCCGGAAGAAGCTGTGGGTCCGGCAAAATCCCGCAATCTTATCCGTGCCGCCGAAGCCTACATCGAGCTGAATGATTTGGACACGGATGTCCGTTTCGACATTGTCTCCATCATTTTAAAAAACGGGAAAGCCGCTATCCGGCATATCGTAGATGCCTTTTATGCTGCTGATTTTCAGTAGAAATGGTGGACGTTGGTGATTGAATTTACCGTAGAGATAAATTGTTAGATAAAATTACTTCAATGAAAAACAGCAACTTCATACTTAGTCAAAAAACTGGTTATAAAATCATTGAAAAACAAATATCTTATTCTGAATTCCCCGCTGGCGCGCGAATGTTTCGCGTGCCGTATCTGTTTACTTCAACCCTTTCAACTGCCCTTCCAACACTTGAATCCTTGCTTCGGCATCAGCCTGTTTCTGCCGTTCTTTTCCCACCACGGCAGCCGGGGCATTGTTCACAAAACGTTCGTTGGACAGTTTTTTCTGAACCGAGTTCAGGAAACCGCGGGTATAATTCAGCTCCTCTTCTATTTTTTTGATTTCAGTCTCCACATCCACACTTTCGCTCAACGACACGTAGTATTCCCGCGAACCCACCGTGAAGACAACCACCCCATCCGGTTTTTCCGATACGGTTTCGATGGACGAAAGATTACCGAGTTTTGAAACCACCGGATAAAATTTACAGCCGGCATTTTCGCCTTTACGCACTTTCAGTTCCAGAGGCTCCTTGTTGGCTATATTTTTCTCTTTCCGCAGGTTACGGATGCCGATAATGATTTGTGCTGCCCGCTCAAAAGCCTGCAGGTTTTTCTCATCAAAAGGTTGTAACACCGGCATGGACGCCACAATAATGTCGTCGCCTTCTTCACGGTCGCGCAGTAAATGCCAGATTTCTTCCGTGATAAACGGCATAAACGGATGCAACATTTTCATGAGTTTTTCAAACAGCATAATAGTTTTTTCGTAAGTAACAGCATCAATAGGTTGCTGGTAAGCCGGTTTTACCATTTCGAGATACCAGCTACAGAAACTGTCCCAAATCAGCTTATAAGTTGCCATTAGCGCCTCCGAAATGCGGTAATCTTTAAAAGACTTTTCAATGCCGGCCAGCGTTTCGTTCAGTTTGTCCTCAAACCAGGCAATGGCCAATCGGCTGTATTCAGGTGTTTCCAAAGAGGCATCCGGTGTCCAGCCTTTCATTAGCCGCAACGCATTCCAGATTTTGTTGCTGAAATTCCGCCCCTGCTCGCACAAAGCTTCATCAAAAGGCAGGTCGTTGCCGGCAGGAGCCGTCAGCAGCATGCCTACGCGCACCCCGTCGGCGCCATATTTTTTAATCAGTTCCAGCGGGTCGGGTGAGTTACCCAGTGTTTTCGACATTTTCCGGCCGATTTTATCACGGACAATACCCGTAAAATAGACATTTTTAAAAGGAACCTTTTTTCGGAATTCCAGTCCGGCCATAATCATGCGCGCCACCCAAAAAAAGATGATATCCGGTCCCGTTACCAAATCGTTAGTAGGGTAGTAGTAGTTGATTTCTTCATTATCCGGGAACCGGATGCCGTCGAATACCGAAACAGGCCACAGCCACGACGAAAACCAGGTATCCATTACATCTTCATCCTGCTTCAAATCAGCAAGTTTAATGTCGGGTAAATCAAACTTCCGATGGACTTTCTCCAGCGCTTTTTCCGCCGTTTTGGCCACCACAAATTCGCTATTGGGCAAATAAAAAACCGGAATGCGCTGTCCCCACCAAAGCTGCCGAGAGATGTTCCAGTCGCGCACATTTTCCATCCAGTGGCGGTAAGTATTTTTGAACTTGGACGGGTGAAACTTAATTTCATTTTTTTCCACTACTTCCAGTGCCGGTTTTGCCATTTCCGACATTTTCAAAAACCACTGCATCGAGAGTTTTGGCTCAATGACGGCATCGGTACGTTCCGAAAAACCTACGCTGTTCACGTAATCTTCTGTTTTTACCAGATTACCGGCAGCTTCTAAGTCTTTTATAATTTCTTTACGTACCGCAAACCGATCTTTACCCGCGTAGAGCTGCGCCCTTTCGCTCAATGTGCCGTCATCGTTAAAAATATCGATACTCTCCAGCTTGTGTTTTATCCCGATTTCGTAGTCATGAATGTCGTGTGCCGGCGTAATTTTCAGGGCGCCTGTCCCGAATTCGCGATCTACATATTCGTCGGCAATCACCGGTACGGGCCGGTTCACCAGCGGCACGATCACTTTTTTCCCCACAAATGACCGGAACCGCTCATCCTCAGGATGCACACAAACGGCAGTATCGCCCAAAATAGTTTCCGGACGTGTGGTGGCAATGGTCAGATAATGACCGGCTTCGCTTTCCACCTCGTAACGCAAATAATAGAGTTTCGACTGTACCTCTTTGTGGATGACCTCTTCGTCCGAAACAGCCGTCTGTGCCTGCGGGTCCCAGTTCACCATGCGCACGCCGCGGTAAATTAATCCTTTTTCATACAAATCGATAAACGTGTCAATCACTGATTCGTACAGCGCCTCGTCCATGGTAAACCGCGTCCGGTCCCAGTCGCACGAAGCCCCCAGCTTTTTCAGTTGTTCCAGGATAATGCCGCCGTGTTTTTCCTTCCATTCCCAGGCATGCGCCATAAATTCCCCGCGCGTCAGGTTGTCTTTGTCGATGCCCTGCTGTTTCAGCTTGTTCACCACCTTGGCCTCCGTGGCGATGGACGCATGGTCGGTTCCCGGCACCCAGCATGCATTTTTTCCCTGCATCCGGGCACGGCGCACCAGCACATCCTGCAGCGTATTGTTCAGCATGTGTCCCATGTGCAGCACCCCCGTAACGTTCGGCGGCGGAATCACCACCGTATAAGGTTCACGCCCGTCCGGCTCCGAATGAAAATATTTCTTCTCTAACCAATACGCATACCACTTATCTTCAGTGGTTGCCGGATTATATTTGCTGGGAATTTCCATCTGTTTAAGTACCATTTTATTGAAGGTGCAAAAGTATAAAAAATTACACAGTGGGTGGGTTGTTTTTGGGCAGCCCCCAACACTTTCGGGGCTTCTATCCCTGCTGCAGGGGAACGATGAATAAAAGAATGATGATGAAAAAATATAGTTACGCTCATTCGGTTTTCCCGTCATAGCCATAACACAAGCAATCCGAATGTAAAAGAGCATAGTGATTTAAAATCCACAGGTTAAAAAGAGCTGACCGTTTTCATTTTAGTCTTATGGACAATGGTCAAATGGCTATCATGTACCTGAGGACATTTGAGTTTTCTGATTTTTCCCCATTCACTATTTCCCCCCTTTTCCTTATTCAATCTTCATCACATACGGCAAGCGTGCCTGAACGCCTTTCATCTGGCTGAAGGTTTGTATCCCGGAAAGGTAAGGCTCAAATACTTGCAGTTTGTTGGCCAGAATTCTGCTTTGTACTTTGCCGCTAAACTCTTCCATCAGTTCTTGCAGGAACTCTTTGCGTTTGGGATAATTGATGATGCGGTAGTTTTTGCCCAGTTTGGCTTTTTTTGCAGCATAGGCAATGGCATCCTGCAATCCACCGAGGCTGTCCACCAATCCCAGTTTCAGCCCTTCGCTGCCTGCCCATACATGGCCGCGGGCAATGCTGTCCACAAAGCTTTTGCGCAAGTGTCGCGTGCGCGCGACAAGGGTCACAAAATTCTTATAAATCCTGGTAATACCGGCATTGAGTTTCTGTTTCTGCAACGGGCTCATAGGCGCCATTATATCTACAAAATCGGCATTTTTGTTGGTCATAACCTTATCGAAGGTAATACCCAGCTTTTTGTTCATAAATCCCTGAAAATCGGGAATGATGCCAAACACGCCGATGGAACCGGTGATGGTGGTGGGTTGTGCAAAAATGTAACTGGCATCGGTGGAAATCCAGTAGCCGCCCGAAGCGGCCACATTGCCCATGGAAACAATGAAAGGTTTGGCTTTTTTGGCCAGCGCCACCTCGCGGCGGATGATATCGGAAGCCTGCGCATCACCTCCGGGCGAATTGACACGCATCACAATGGCTTTCACATGTTTGTTGGTACGGGCTTCCCGAATGGCTTCTGCCAGCGTGGCCGAGCCAATGATGTTGTTGTTTCTACTCTTGCCCTTGCTGATATCGCCCAGTGCATAGATGACTGCAATACTGTTGCGGCTTATCCTTTCTTTTTTCTTTTCCGGTTGAACGTTGTCATATTGGGCAAACTCCATGTAATCAGGTTTGGTTCCCACCCGTTTTTTGATGGAATCCAAAACCATATCGCGGTAAGCAATGCCGTCGATAAAATGGTGTTTCAAGGCCTGTTCTGCGTCGGAAAGCGTCAGGTTGTCGGCCAGTTTGTTCATTTCGGCAACGGAAACATGGCGATTTTCGGACAGTGCGGCGAGCATATTTCCCCAGATGCTTTGTAGCAGCGCTTTGGTCTGCTGGCGGTTGGCAGCACTCATTTTGTCGAGAAGCAGCGGTTCCACAGCGCTCTTGTACTTGTTGTCAGGCCCGCGGATGACCTGGGCTTTGATGTCTAATTTGTCCAGCAGATTTTTCAAAAACATTACCTGAGCACTCAGCCCTTTGAAAAGTACCACACCTTCCGGATTCAGATAGATTTTGTTGGAAAGGCTGGCAAGATAATAAGCTTTCTGGTCGTAATTGTTGGCATAGCTGACAATAAACTTGCCTGATTTCTTAAAGTCTTTCAGCTTGTTGTAAATCTCTTCGGTGGTGGCAATGCCTGCCGGAACGGACCCCATGTCGAGGAAAATTCCATCCACGTTTGGGTCTTTAGCTGCTTTGCCAATGTCTTTTAAAATATCATTTAGTCCCAGCGATCTGTTGGGTTTCATGGTGTTGAAATCAAAATTTTCGAAAGGGTTTTGCGGCGTACGGTCGCGGATAGTAGCTTTCCACGCAATGTGCAAAACGGTATGTGGTTTGGTTTTTATACTTTGTTTTTGCGCCATGCTCGAAATGGAAGCAACCATTCCGGCAAAGAGGAGCAGAATTAAAATTAAGGTGAGTACGGTGCCTGCAAAGGAGGCAAACATAAATTTCAAGAACTGTTTCATAACGATAGGATTAATTGATTTGTTTCGATTACAATATTAACAATAAAGTGTGTAAAATTAATTGCAAATGCCGGGAATCATTAAAAAAAAGATTTCAACTTTAAATCATGATAAAACCTGCTATGCCCCGCCTGTTCAGGATAACGCACAAGAAGCGCTATTGGCTTGTTTTACTGATGTTTGTGGCGGGTGGAGGAGGCATTTTTTCGGAAGAAAGTGTCGGGTATGATCCCTTTCTTTCCATAGGGTTTACGGGGCGTCAGCCGCTGATGGTTCGTTTGCAGCAGAAGGATTTTGTTGTTTTCCGCCCGATTGATTACTTCGTTTTGCGTAAAACGAAAGTTAAAACACCTCTTCCCAAACAAAAAACGCTACTTTCCATCATGGGGCAGGGAAAATTAAAAGCTTCGGCGCTGGCAGCGTTTTTACACCAAAACAATAACGGGATTTCAATCGCGGAAGCCTATAAAATTGCAAAAATCTACATTGAAGAATCCAATGCCGAAGGTGTCAATTCCGATATTGCTTTTTCGCAAATGTGTCTCGAAACGGGATTCCTGCGCTATAGCGGTACGGTTTTGCCCGGACAGAACAATTTCGGCGGCCTTGGCGTGCTCAACAGAAAGACCAAAGGATTTTCTTTCCGTGACATCAGGCTGGGCATCCGTGCCCAGATTCAGCACTTGAAAGCGTATGCTTCGCTCGGTAAACTGCATCACGACATCGTGGATCCCCGGTTCCGGTTTATAAAGCGCGGTAGCATAAAAGATGTGGATGCCCTCGCCGGGAAATGGGCTGCCGACAAACGCTACGGCAAAAAGATCCGTTATCTCCTCAGCCGGATGTATCATGAAAAAGTAAAAATATAAACGTATTATTTCAGTAAATAAAGATTCCCGGGGCTGATAACCTTGTAATCCACAACATGATATTTGTCTGCAAATGTTACCGGTATTTTCGACTTTCTTCCGGTATTCCATTTGAATTCCCATGCCGTAATTTTCCCATCCGATTCTTCCACCAAATCAATCTCAGCACCATCGTAAGTCTTCCAGAAGTAGAAATTCGAAAAAAGCCGGTTGTTGCTGTTGGCTTTTAATATTTCCGCCACGCAAAAATTCTCCCAGATAGCTCCGGCGTCGGATCTGTCGGCCATCCCTGCAAAGTTGTTTAGAATAGCATTGCGAATGCCCGTGTCATAAAAAAAATATTTCTGACGTTTGCGCAATTCATTTCTGAGGTTTCCGCTAAAAGAACCAAGTCTGAAAATGATAAAACTTTTTTCCAGTAAATCCAGATAACGAACTACTGTCTGTTTTGAAATCCCCACCAGCGCTGCCAATTCCTGATAGGAAACCAGGTTTCCAACCTGCAAAGATATGGCCTTCAGTAATTTTCGTAAGACATCAGGATTTCTTAGTTGCTCGAAGCGAAAAATATCTTTAAACAGATAGTCATTGCTTAAAGCAAGAAGTTTTGCTCTTTTATCTTTTGTGCTCAGGTCAACAACGCCGGGATAAGAACCATAGAGGAGATAATCTTCAAGATTTTCGAGAAAATACTGCCATCCTTTTCCTGTGCTAATTTCATGAATAGAAAGTGGAAATAACCCGAGACTAATGTTACGGCCTGTGAGTGGTTCGCCGGTTTTACTGGACAGTTCAAAACTACTGGAGCCTGTGGCTATCATGTGTATTTTGTTCTTTTTGTCGTCATACAACAATTTCAGAATTTTTCCGATTTCCGGTATCGTCTGTGCTTCGTCAAAAGCAATAATTTCTTTTTCATCGAAAAGCGCCCTGATTTTTGGAATGTTCATCTCGTGTAAAGCATCGTAAACAAGCAAGTTTAGTTATGTTTTTAAGCTGAAAGAAGTAAGTTTATGATGTCACATCCACCCTTACCGTTTGTATTTTGTCAGGAAAAAGTTCTCGTTCATCACCAGGTAAAGACCGTAGGAATAATCCAAATGATGTGTCATAAAGTCGTAATAGTTTTCAAAACGGGCTTCTAATTTAATGCTGCGGTAGATGGTTTTATCCAACCATAGTTTAGTGGTCAGCAGCTGTCGTTTTTCCTGCGAATAGGAGGGATGTATTTCGGAAACAGACTGGAACAGGTATTCGCCATGCGGCGAAATAAACCGCTCGGCATACCAGTAGCCCGCCATGACATGTAGCCATCTGTGATGATAAGTCAGTTTGGTATAACTACCCCATCCGTTTTTGAAAGGTTGGGCATTCGGCTCGCCGGACCCGGGAAGATGCAGTCCCTTGTAAAGTAAAAATTGCGGTTCAAAGGTTATCCTGCTTTTTTCGTTGAAGCGGTAAGTCAGGCTCAAGCCGGTAAGTCCGTTGAATATGGTGGACATGGGTTTGTGTGGTGCCGGCGCAAGCTGCCCGCCTTTGTGCGCCACAAGAAATTGCAGGGGAATACTCACACTGAGACCTCTCGGGCGCCGGAGAACGCGAAAAACAGTGCTGTTTCCCACCACAAGTTGTTCCTGCGCTGTGTCGCCGACCATGATAAAATGCTCCCAGCTCAGCCACAAATCCGAGTGAATCGTTGCAGTATTCAGCAAAAACTGAAAGCCATACTCAATATGTTGCTGGAAATAACGGTCGTAGCGGAAAAGCGGCTCGGCCAGTTGGTGGTTTGCCGTTCCGTAAATGTTTCCCATGACGAGCTCCAGTGATTTGGTCATTTTGTACTGCACGCTAAAAATCGGAATAACCTGCGTGAAATGGTCGCGCCCGGAATATTTCAGCAAATACACTCCTGCATTGACTTTTAACCCCGGTGTAAAATAATACTCCAGCGTGGGCTTAAGATAGAATCCCAGGCCGGTGTAGCCGTAAGCAAAATCGTTAAAATATTCGTTGTTTTTGAAAAATGAACTACTCTCAATCCTGATATTCAGTGCTTTGCCGGAACTGTCGTAAAGCGGGACATACGTCTGAAATGTTGGCGACTGTGCCCGGATTTTTCCCACAAAGAAAAACGACAACAAGAGCAGAGAGCCGCCAAGCAGATTTCTAATATTTCGGGGGCAATATGTGATAAAACTTTTAATAACCGTTAATTCATTCTTCTATCCGGTAAGTAAATTTCAGTATCTTGCTTGTTAAGTCAATAAGCTTTCCCATGAGTTTCAGCCGTATGGGATTGGCTTGAAAAATTTCTAAGTTATTGTCATTTTTAAATTCCAGCATCAGGCACTGGTCGTACTCTTTGGAGGCGCCGGTGAAATCAATCCTTTTGCCCCATTCCACATTTTTAAGGGTTTTGGTATTCGATTTCAAATCTTTTACCAGCTTATCTAACTCCGCTTTTTGTGCAGGCGTAATGTCGCTTTTGAATTTTACCAGAATAATCTCGCGGATACCTTTGTTCTTACCGAACGGAACCATTGCCTGGGTTTCAACAACTCCCAACAGCAGTGCGAAAGCAATGAAAAAAAATTTCTTCATAAGAATCTCCTTTTTTAAGGCTGTAAACTTAGCAAAAAATGGCATTGTCCGGTGAATGTCGCCTATAAATTATCATCAACCACCGGTTACTTGCCGAACGGAAAGATATAACCTGACGCAATCATTATAACGTCTGACAACTCCGGGAAGAAAAACAATCCGGTACCTGGAAAACGGGGTTGCTTTAAATTTGTACATTTGGCGCAATTTTAAATCAGATTTTCATGAAAAGATTATTTTCTGTCACAGTCCTCATCCTGCTTTTCCTTTTTTCCGGTTATATTCAGGCACAGCCGGAACGGGAGCCTCTGAAACCCAACACCACCACCAGAAAATTCTCCACGCTGCTTTTTCTCATCAACAATTTCTATATGGATACGGTGAATATGCAGCAGTTGACGGAAAAGGCCATCATTGCTACTTTGAAAGACCTTGATCCGCACTCCACCTATATTTCCAAAAAAGATTTGGAACATGCAAACGAACCGCTGGTGGGAAGTTTCGAAGGTGTTGGTATTACGTTTCAGCTTTTTAAAGACAGTATTCTCGTGATCGCCCCGGTACCCGGTGGACCATCAGACAAAGTGGGGATTATGGCCGGTGATAAGATTATTAAAGTTGATGGAAAAGATGCCTTTGGTCCGAACATTACCAACGACTGGGTTATGAAGCATTTGCGCGGTAAAAAAGGCAGTAAAGTGGTGGTAAGTATTTACAGAAAGGGGGTGAAAGGCCTGCTCGATTTTACCATCGTGCGTGATGTGATTCCGCTGCAAAGTCTGGATGCAGCTTTTATGCTGAATAAAATAACCGGTTACATCAAACTTAACCGTTTTGCGCGTGAATCAAAACCGGAATTTGACACAGCTATCGAAAAGCTGAAACGGCAGGGAATGAAAGATCTGATTTTTGACCTCCGGGGAAATACAGGCGGTTATTTGAGTACGGCACAGGCTATTGCAGATGAATTTCTCGGGCCAAAAAAGTTGATTGTTTACACCGAAGGCGTTCACAGTCCGCGGCAAAACCTGTATTCTTCACGTGCCGGTAATTTTGAGACAGGCAAGCTCATCGTTCTGATAAATGAGGGTTCGGCTTCGGCCAGCGAGATTGTTTCGGGTGCGCTTCAGGATTGGGACCGTGCCGTACTTATCGGCAGGCGTTCGTTTGGTAAAGGCTTGGTACAGCGTCCTTTTAGGTTACCCGATGGTTCAGTCGTCCGGCTAACGGTGGCCCGCTACCATACCCCTTCGGGACGCTGGATTCAAAGACCTTACAACCATGGAGTGGACGAGTACTACCGCGACCTTCAGGAGCGCATGAAACACGGCGAACTGATTCATCCCGACAGTATCCACTTCCCTGATTCGTTGAAATTCCACACGGCTTCCGGCCGGACAGTTTATGGCGGCGGCGGTATCATGC
Organism: bacterium; assembly: GCA_036244975.1. Classification (GTDB taxonomy): domain Bacteria; phylum Bacteroidota; class Bacteroidia; order Bacteroidales; family F082; genus Sulfidibacterium. Next base: position 46,813 of record BTTE01000009.1, read on the forward strand.
CGGATATTTTTGTCCCGTGGGATTCTGCACGTTACGACGTGTTTTATTCGGAACTGATTCGAAAAGGGGTGTTTAACACATTTGTTAACAACTATTTGGATGGTGCTCGGAAAAAGCTGTACAAGAAATATCCCAACCTTAAAAGCTATATCGGCAAGTTTGAGATTACGCCTGTACTTTTCAATACTTTCCTTAAAGATGCCAAAAAGGCTAAAGTGAAGATAGATTCTGCAGCTTTGAAACGCAAAGCCCGTTTTATTAAATTACAGATAAAAGCGCTGGTGGCCCGCGATTTGTTTAATCAGAATGCCTATTTCGAGGTGATGGCATCTATGGATCATATCATTCGCAAAGCGTTGGATGTGATGCAGAAGGGTACTGTCTTTAAGAAACTGCATATTCAGGAGTAGGAAACCGTGGGAATGACCAATATGTCATTCGTAAATCATGGAAAGAGGATTTTAATCGGGAAAACACATGCATTTTCCGGGTTAAAATATAATTTATCCGGAAAAGAAGGGAAACACAGGAATAATTTATTTTTTTAACTTAGCAAAAAAATTATCATGTGTGCGAAGAAACGAAAATTGAAAACACAAAGACCGAAAGGTTCTTTGTTTAGCATTCTTTTGGTTTTTGTCATTATCTCCATTCTTGCAGCCGCAGTAGCCTACTTTTTCTTTGATATCGGCGGGAAAAAGGACGAAACTCCGGCAAAACCTTCTGTCAGTATCACAAAAACGTCTTCTGAAGATCAGCAAGTCCGGACAAAAAATCCGCTGGATGGAACATGGGTAAGTAAGTCGGATGGCCGCATGCTTGAAATCCACGGTATTTCGTTCTCGATGGAACTGCCTTCGGTATCCAGCCACCAAATTATCAAAGGGGAAATCCATATTACAGGAAATACGGTAACTTTTGTTTACTCCGGTTCCAAAGATAAATGTGGCGAAAACCCGGGAACTTATTCGTTCGTCATCAATAATGGAAACCTGCACTTTTCTGTTGAACACGACAAATGTCCGAATCGAGAACAAATATTTTCTGCCACGTGGGAGAAATTTTAATAACCAAAGTTTTATATTTAAAATAATCATACTTCATCCAAATAAACCGAAAAAGTGAAAAACAACCCGCCAAACAATTCCTTTTCCTTTCGCCAAAGGTTGCGTAGCTTTCGCTATGCCTTCCGGGGCATTCTTTTTATGGTCAAAACACAGCACAACTTTTGGATTCACCTTGTATTAGTGGTTTTGGTAATTGTCGCCGGCTTTCTCTTTTGTATCAGCCTCACCGAATGGGCTTTGGTCATCTTTGCCATCGGGCTTGTGCTTTCGGCAGAGACTTTCAACTCGGCTATAGAGCAACTCACCGACCTCATCAGCCCCGATATTCATCCCCGGGCCGGAAGGGTAAAAGACCTTGCCGCCGGGGCGGTTTTAATAACAGCTATGGCCGCTGCTCTCATCGGACTTCTTATCTTTGTGCCGAAAATTATGGCTATTTTATGAAATTGATTGTTGACAGCGGCACGACCAAAACCCATTGGGTTCTGTTGGGAGGGACACACATAACTGAGAATTTTGTTACACCCGGATTTAATCCCTATTACACGCCTGACGAAACTATACGGCAAATCATGTCCACCGGGCTTCCCGAAAGCATGCAAAACAAAAAAGTAAAAGAAGTTTTTTTTTACGGAACAGGCTGTTCAACAACTGAAAACTGCACCCTGTTGAAAACTATTTTAAATGATTTTTTTGAAGAGGCAACCATCGAAATGCATCACGATTTGTATGGTGCTGCCGTGGCATTACTGAAAAACCGCGAAGGCATTGCCGCTATTCTCGGAACCGGCTCCAACTCCTGTTTGTGGAACGGCCACGAAATTGTGGAAAGTGTACCTTCGCTGGGCTGGCTCATTGGCGATGAGGGCAGCGCTACCTATTTAGGGAAAATTCTCTTGCGAGCCTTCCTTAGCGGAAAAATGTCAGCCAAAAGCACAAATGCTTTTTACCGGTACACCGGCCTTGATTTTGAGGGAACTTTGCACAAAATCTATAAAGACAATGGCGCTAATCGCTGGATTGCAGACTTATCCCATTTTGCTTCGACAAACATTGAAAGAGAGGAAATCTGCGACCTTGTAAAACAAAATTTCCGGGATTTTCTTTCGGCACAAATTAAAAAATACACCGCCTGTCGTGAAATGGAAATTTCCTTTGTGGGTTCTGTTGCCTGGCATTTCAAAGATATTTTACGGGAAGTCATGCAGGAAGAAAACCTGCACACCGGCATTATCCTGCAACAGCCCATGGACGGACTCATCGAATTTCATTCTGTGTAATCGTTTTGAGCGTCCACGCTTAAACCCATCCTTACTGCCCTTTCAACTCCTCTTTCAAATACCTCGCCGTAAGGCTTTTTTCCTCCTGAATAATCTCTTCAGGCGTGCCCTCACAAACCACCTCACCACCGTGTGACCCGCCTTCCGGCCCCAAATCAATGATATGATCCGCCACTTTCACGACTTCCATGTTGTGCTCTATCACTATCATGCTATTTCCTTTGTCCACCAGCTTGTTCAGTACATCGAGCAGCACTTTCACATCTTCAAAATGAAGTCCGGTGGTAGGCTCATCCAAAATATACAGTGTTTTGCCCGTGTCTTTTTTCGATAATTCCGTCGCCAGTTTTACCCTTTGCGCTTCACCGCCTGAAATGGTTGTAGAAGATTGTCCCAGTGTCAGATATCCAAGACCAACATCTTTCAATGTTTGTAATTTATGAACTATCGAAGGCACATTGGCAAAGAAATCCACCGCCAGCCGTATGGTCATGTTCAACACATCGTTGATGGATTTCCCTTTGTACCGCACCTCGAGGGTTTCACGGTTGTAACGTTTTCCCTGGCAGTCTTCACACAAAACATACACATCGGGCAGAAAGTTCATTTCAATAGTGCGAACACCTGCCCCTTTGCAGGTCTCACAACGGCCTCCTTTCACGTTAAACGAAAACCGCCCGGGTTTGTAACCTCTTATTTTTGCTTCGGGCAGTTGACCGTAAAGTTTCCTGATTTCATCAAAAACCTTGGTGTAAGTAGCCGGATTGGAACGTGGTGTCCGCCCGATGGGCGATTGGTCAATTTGAATGACTTTGTCAATATTTTCCAGTCCCTCAATAGAACCGTAGGGCAACGGCTCTTTCAGGGCGCGAAAGAAATAACTGTTAAGAATGGGATAAAGTGTATCGTTGACAAGTGTGGATTTCCCGCTACCGGAAACGCCGGTTACACAAATAAATTTCCCCAGTGGAAAATGCACATCGATATTTTTCAGGTTATTTCCGTTGGCACCCCTGAGTGTGATAAATTTATTGCTGCCCTGCCGCCGGTTTTTCAACATGGGGATAAACTTCTTCCCATTCAGGTACTGGCTCGTCAGGGTATCTGATTTCAATATTTCCACAGGGCTTCCCTGAGCAACGATTTCGCCGCCAAGCCTTCCTGCTCCGGGACCGATTTCCAACACATAGTCGGCAGACAGAATGGTATCTTTGTCGTGTTCTACAACGATGATGGTATTTCCAATATCCCGCAACTCTTTTAACGAATCGATAAGCTTGTGGTTATCACGCTGATGCAGGCCGATACTGGGTTCGTCAAGAATATACATTACGCCCGTCAGCCGGGAACCGATTTGGGTAGCCAGCCGGATACGTTGTGACTCGCCACCTGATAAAGTACGGGCTGGCCGGTTCAGACTCACATAGCCTATCCCCACCTCTAACAGAAAGTTCAGCCGTACGCGAATTTCACGCAGAATTTCACGGGCTATGCGCTGTTGCTTTTCGTTAAGTCTGTCTTCCAGCCCGGTAAGCCAGCCTTTCAGTTCATCCAAATCCATGTTGGCCAGTTCCGAAATGTTTTTTCCGTCAATTTTGAAATAGAGCGCCTCTTTTTTCAGCCGTGCACCATGACATTCAGGACAAATATGTTTGTTCATAAAACGCCCTGACCATTTTTTGGACATCTGCGAAGCGCCTTCGGCATGCGAGCTGGCGATGTAGCTCAAAAGTCCTTCGTAAGTAAGCGAATAAGAAGAGGTAATGCCGAGATATTCTTTTTTCACTTCCACCGTTTCGTTGGAGCCGTGCAAAATCACATCGATGGCTTTGGGCGGAATATCCTTAACCGGCGTGTTGAGTGTAAAGCCGTATTTTAGTCCGATGGTCTCAATCTGGTTGAAAACCCAGCTGTTTTTATATTCGCCCAACGGTGCGATGCCACCTTTTTTTATAGATAAATTTTTGTCGGGGAAAACCTTATCAAAATCAATCTCATCAATTCCTCCGAGGCCGTTGCAACGCGGACAGGCCCCGCCGGGCGAGTTGAAGGAGAAAAGATTGGGTTCCGGATCGTCGTAAGCAATACCGGTGGTCGGGCACATCATTTTCCTGCTGTAATGCCGTGCTTCGCCGGTTTCTTCATCCAGTACCATAATTACGCCTTTGCCCTGCTTCATGGCTGTTGCGATGGTCTTTCTCAGACGTATCCCCGCATTTTTCTTCACAGATAGCCTATCCACAACCACTTCAATATCATGCACTTTGTAACGGTCGAGCTGCATGCCGAACGTTAGCTCTCTGATTTTACCATCCACACGCACCCGCAAAAAGCCCTGCTGGCGAATCCGTTCAAACAGTTCGCGATAATGTCCTTTGCGACTACGCACCAGCGGCGCCAGAATAGAAATGTTTCGTTCCTGATATTTCTCACCGATAAGCGTAATAATCTGCGCTTCGGTGTATTGCACCATTTTCTCTCCGGTATTGTACGAAAAAGCTTCGGAGGCACGCGCAAAAAGCAACCGCAGAAAATCGTAAATTTCAGTAATGGTTCCTACCGTAGAGCGTGGATTCCGGTTCACTGACTTTTGTTCAATGGAAATCACCGGACTCAGTCCGGTGATTTGATCCACATCAGGCCGCTCCATATTACCGATGAACTGTCGCGCATAAGCTGAGAAAGTCTCCATGTAACGCCGCTGACCTTCGGCATAAATCGTATCAAAAGCCAGTGATGACTTACCACTACCGCTCAAACCGGTAATCACCACCAGCTTGTTACGTGGAATACTCACATCAATATTTTTCAGATTATGAACTCGTGCGCCCTTAATTTCCAACAGATTATTTTCAGGAATCTCTTTTTTTGTATTTTTTTCCATGTAACGGTGCCCGGTAAGCCTTTTTCAAATTTGCGGCAAAATTACAGCTATTCCTTCACTTTTTCATCAGTCATATTGTAAGGAGGGTCAGGGATTTTGATTTTGTAAATTTTGTGACGGGGATTTTTCAGGTATCCTTTGCGCAGCCACGGATTAAAATATTTCAGTAGTTTATAGGAAATTCCGTGAGCATGGGCAAAGTCAGCCCAGTCTTTCACAGCACCTTTTACTACCACCGTATGTGTGGGAATCACAGGATATTCCTGTGATGGTTCGATGTAAAACCCATAATGCTCCGGATTTTCAAAAATCATTTTGAATGCCAGCATACGGTAAATATACCGCGAAGTCTCATCGTCCACCAGCAAATCGTAAAACGATTCAGCCTTTTGCTGTTTCATAAAACGGGCAATACGCTTTTTTCCTGCATTATAACTTGCCACCACCAGTGTCCAGCTTCCGAATCTTTCGTAAGATTTTTTCAGATAACGGCATGCCGCCCGTGTTGATTTTTCCACGTCATATCGCTCATCCACTTCTTTGTCGACCTCCAAACCGTTCTCTCTCGCCGTGGATTTTAACAACTGCCAGAAGCCAACCGCATGTGCCGGTGAAACCATATTCTGTAACCCGCTCTCCACCAATGGCATGTAACGAAAATCCAAAGGGATGCCATGGTTGATTAAAATGGTATCAATCATCGGAAACCAACGGTGGGCGTACTTTATTAACTGCAAAGTAGAAGAATGCCAGTAGGTGTTCACCGAAAGCTCCCGGTCGAGGGCCTCGCGTACATAAAAAATATCCAGCGGCACCGGCTCTCCGGCAAAACTAAGTGTGTCGGGAATAATCAACGGAACAATTTTGTAATACTGCTTGTTCGTGCCCGGTGTGCTTACATCCCTTTGCTGTTGCTGATATACCACACTGCCAAGAATCAAGGCAACCACCAGCAATAATAGAAGAAAGTAAGACACGTTTCTGTTCATAATTTATAATCTTGGTTTTATCGGCGTTCCTCAGAACGGGCTGTCAAAATCCCTGAAAAGAGGCGCATTTTTGTCTTTCTCTGACAAAATAGGACTTTCTGTCTGCCAGTCGATATTCAGATCGGGGTCATCCCACCGGATACTCCCTTCCGACTCTTTGTTGTAAACGTTGGTACATTTGTAAAAGAACACCGTATTATCCTCCAGCGTTACAAAGCCGTGTGCAAAGCCGGGCGGGACCCAGTACATCCATTTATTCTGTTGTGTAAGCACCACCGATGCCCACTGGCCGTAAGTTGGCGAAGTTTTCCGCAGGTCTACCGCCACATCCATCACGGCACCGCTCATTACACGTACCAGCTTCCCTTGCGTAAATGGCGGTTTTTGAAAATGCAGCCCGCGCAAAACGCCTTTCACGGATTTGGATTCGTTGTCCTGCACAAAATTCCGGTCGATACCCAGCCTCAAGAAAGTCTCTTTGTTATAGGATTCAAAAAAATAACCCCGCTCATCTTCAAACACTTTGGGTTTCAAAATGTACAAATCTGGGATTTTTGTCTTAACAATTTCCATGGATTCAAAATTTGAAGTAAAAATACGATTTTCAGCAAAACGAGGGTGGTGATTTTTTGGGCGGCTTCAGGAAGTGACAAAATATGATAAGAAAATAAATCTTGCGAAAAATGAAAAGATTTTTTGCAGATAAAGAACAATGTTCTATTTTTGCAGTCCTTTTTTAAGGAAGGGAAAGTTTTTAAATGCAAAACGGGGTATGGCGCAGTCCGGTTAGCGCACCTGCTTTGGGAGCAGGGGGTCGCAGGTTCGAATCCTGCTACCCCGACGGAAACATTTGAAAA
>BTTE01000010.1:0-52090 GCA_036244975.1 bacterium
AGGAAGAAACTGAAGATGAGCAAACAGTTGAAGTTGAGCAGGTAGAAGAAGTTGAGGCTAAAGCAAAGGCAAAAGCAAAGCCAACGAAAGCAGGGACAAAAACACGGCCAAAACCGAAGCCCAAAACAGCTTCAAAATCTCCTGTCCGGAAAAAAAGCGAAAGTTTAAAAGAAAAAAATTCAGCGAATAAAAAAACCGGTACAGCACCAAAGCCAAAAGCAAAGCCCATACCAAAAACCAAGGCAAAGCCGGCGAAGAAGGCAAATCAAACAAAAGTGAAAACCGAAACGTCACAACCAAAAGAAGCGACTTTAATCGATGAGATAAAAATAAAACCCGCTGAAAACGCGGTAAGTACAAAAAGGTAAATTATTTTGCAGAAATGATAAGCAAGTGAAAAAATAATTGCATGAAACTACCTCTCAATAAATACTTTCTGTTCTTTTTGATGTTGTTGATACCAATGATTTCGCCAGCCCAGAAAAAAAGCCCTGCACATGCAGCGGATGTGCTCTTTGAGAAACAGCAATACTATGCCGCCATCGACAAATATAAAAAGGCTTATACCAAAATTAAAAATAACAGGGAAGAGAAAAACAGGATCATTTACCGGCTGGCCGACAGCTATCGGTTTACCGAAAATTATCGCCGTGCGGAAAGTTCCTACAGACGGCTCGTCCGATATGGATGGGCTAAAAATCATCCGGAAATTTTGCTGCATTTGGCCGATGTGTTGAAAATTGATGGAAAATATGATGAGGCTATCGAACAATACAAAGCCTATGAAGAGAGAGTCCCCAATGACCCGCGCGGGAAACTTGGGGCGGAAACAGCGGCTAAAATTCAGAAGTGGATAAACAACCCCTCTAAGTATAAGGTAACGGATGTAAGAAAACTCAATTCGCGTGAAGCGGACTTTGCACCGGCTTTTCTTTCGGATAATTACAATGAGCTTGTTTTTACTTCTACAAGAGAAGGAACTACCGGAAAAGCTACGGATAAATGGACAGGGCAGAATTTTAGCGACCTTTTTGTTGCCAGGCAGGACCGTAAAGGCGAATGGAGTACGCCGGTTCCCATCGACAAGAATAAAAATATAAATACCGATGCTAACGAAGGTGCGGCACAGGCCAACAGTCGGTTCAACACGCTTTATTTCACCCGTTGCCCGCAAATTCCGGATAAAAAAACGGGTTGCCAGATTTATACTTCCCGGCGGATTGGCCGTAGCTGGGGAAAAGCACGAAGGCTGATTATAAATGGTGTGGACACATTACAAACCGTCGGACAGCCGACACTGAGCAGCGACGAGCTGACCATCTATTTTTCCTCTGACCGGAAAGGTGGCGCCGGTGGAAAAGACCTCTGGGTAGCGGTCAGGAAAAGTAAAAGCGCTCCTTTCGGTCATCCCATTAACATCGGCCCGAACATCAATACCAAAGGCGATGAAATGTTTCCTTTCCTGAGAGGAGATACGGCGCTTTATTTTGCCTCCAACGGCCATGGCGGCATGGGTGGGCTGGATATTTTCGAAAGTAAAATTGATTCTTCCGGTCATTGGGGAAAACCTGTCAACCTGAAATATCCCATTAACTCGACGTATGACGATTTCGGTATCATTTTTCATCCGACTGAATCGTGGGGCTATCTGAGCTCTAATCGCAAAGGTGGCCGCGGCAAAGAAGATATATACTATTTCATTCAGCCGCCATTGAAATTTACCCTTTCGGGAACGGTTACCGATAACCGTACCCTCTTTGGCGTACCCAATGCCCGGGTTCAGTTAGCAGGCTCCCATGGGCTGACTGTAAAAACAATTACCAACAACAAGGGTTTTTACGCTTTTGGCAAAAGCCAGATTAAACCCAACACAACTTATGAAGTAAAAGTGAGTAAGACGAATTATTTTAACAACCTTGGAAAACTGACCACCGTTGGCGTTGAATTTAGCAAAGACTTCAAAAAAAATATTGTGCTGAAGCCTATTTCACGCAAGCCCATTGTTTTGCCCGATATTCTTTACGATTTGAATAAATGGAATTTAAAGCCCCGGTATCAGGACTCGCTACAGGGACTGGTCCAAACTTTGCGCGATAATCCCAAACTTGTGATTGAGCTGGGTTCGCACACCGACTCGCGCGACACCAAAGAGTATAATGACATTCTGTCGCTGAAACGTGCACGCTCTGTTGTGGATTATCTGATTATGCGGGGGATAGATCCCAATCGGCTGGTTGCCAAAGGCTACGGCGAAAGAGTGCCCCGTTCGCTGCAAAAAGATATTGTAAAAGATGGCTTCCTCTTTAAAAAAGGAATCACGCTGGATGATGCCTTTATTCAGTCGCTGAGCAGTAAAGCCGAAAGAGAAGCTGCCTTTGCCCTTAACCGGCGGACGGAATTCAGGGTGCTACGCAAGGATTTCGTACCCAAATCAACCAATGTGGCCATTGATACCACTGTGCGTATTGCCATCAATCCCAACGAAAATACCGTAACCTTTACCACAGACAAAAAGACAGGATTGTACATAACGAACTGTTTGATTAATGGTTATGCGGAATCGTTTGTTTATGACCGGAACAGCAGCGGTATGATTTCGCTGAAAAAGGCGCTCGAATTACTGAAGGGTGGTGTCATCAGCAAAGAGAATTTTGAAGGAAATGCCGAAGAAGTGCTGAAGAATAATACCATTGCCGACCATGCTGTGATTCATTTTGACGAGATCAGGATTGCCAACAAAACGGTAAAAGATGTGAAAGTCATTGTCAACTACCGGCTGAATTTCGATATTGTCTTTGGCAATTATATCCTCCGGAAATTCGGTAAATATCATTTCAATACTCAAAAACACGAGCTAATCTTTGATGAAAAATAAAAATCCGGAATTATCACGTTATGAGGGCAGAGGTGTTTCTGCCTCAAAGGAGGATGTGCATGCAGCCATCAGCAATCTCGATAAAGGTCTTTATCCCAATGCCTTTTGTAAGGTTATTCCGGATATCCTTGGAGAGGATAAGGCTTTCTGCAATATCATGCATGCCGACGGGGCCGGCACCAAATCGGCGCTGGCTTATATGTACTGGAAAGAAACCGGCGATTTAAGCGCTTGGAAAGGTATTGCTCAGGATGCCGTGGTGATGAATACCGATGATTTGTTGTGTGTCGGCGTTACCGGCAACATCCTGCTTTCGTCCACTATCGGACGCAACAAAAACCTGATTCCCGGCGAGGTCATCGCGGCGCTTATCAACGGAACGGAAGAATTTCTGGAAAGAATGCGCCGGTGGGAGGTGGAAATTCATTTGACAGGAGGGGAAACTGCCGATGTGGGCGATCTGGTACGCACGGTGATTGTGGATTCCACGGTTACCGCCCGGGTGAAGCGCTCTGAAATCATTGTAAATAATATTCAACCCGGCGATGTGATTGTGGGGCTGGCTTCCTTCGGACAGGCCGTTTATGAAGATACATACAACGGTGGCATGGGCAGCAACGGACTTACTTCTGCACGCCATGATGTTTTTGTACATACACTGGCCAAAGTTTTCCCCGAAAGTTACGATCCACATGTACCGAACAAGCTGGTTTATACCGGAAGCCTGAAACTCACCGGCCCTTCGCCGGTGCCGGGTATCGATGTGGGAAAACTGGTACTCTCGCCCACCCGGACTTATGCTCCCGTGATAAAGGCCATGTTCAAAGAATATAAAAAACAAATTCACGGCATGATTCATTGCAGCGGTGGCGCACAGACAAAAGTTCTGCATTTTATTGATAAACTGCATATTATTAAAGATAATCTTTTTCCGGTACCTCCGCTTTTTGATATGATTCATCATCAATCCGGTACGCCTTGGAAAGAGATGTACCAGGTGTTCAATATGGGACATCGCATGGAATTGTATGTTCCTGAAAATATTGCGGAAGCACTGATAGCCATTTCGAAAAGCTTCCACGTGGAGGCAAAAATTATTGGCCGGGTGGAGGCTTCTAATGCCAAAAAGCTGACCATTCGTTCGGACTATGGAGAATTTGGATATTGATCCGGATTAAACAGTACAAGCAGTAAAAAATAAGTATATTAAAAATCCCGGATGTCCCGAAAAAACGATTGTGATTAGAGAATATTTTAGCGCCTTTAGGGGTGAATAAAACGGGTTAGCATCTTCCGCCATGGCCTGCTATTCAATTTTTCTTATTTTTATACCCTATTCCCGAAAAAAACAAAATGGCAAACAAAGCAAAAAAGTTTGGTGCTTTTGCCGGCGTTTACACGCCATCTATTCTGACCATCCTCGGCGTCATCATGTACCTTCGTTTGGGCTGGGTGTCAGGTGTTGCCGGCATTTGGGGAAGTATTGCCATTATTTTGCTTGCCCATGTTATTTCCGTTACGACAGGCTTAAGCATTTCGTCTATTGCCACCGACAAAAAGATTAAAGCGGGAGGCATTTATTACATTCTTTCGCGTTCGCTGGGGTTGCCCATGGGCGGTTCTATCGGCATCACACTGTTTATCGGTACGGCTTTGAGCATTTCCCTTTACGTCGTGGGTTTTGTGGAAAACTTTCTTGATTTGCCTTCCATGCAACATTTGCTGGGAATGGCAGGCCCGACCGTTCAGAACACCCGTATCGTGGGGACGGCGGTGCTCATATTGCTGGCTGTCATTGCCTTCATCAGCACAAATTTTGCCATTAAAACCCAGTTTCTGGTATTGGGAGCCATTGGTTTGTCATTAATTTCGATTTTTGCAGGTTTTTTCCTGCATCCGGCTTCTGCTGCTTCTGTGCCGGCTACGGGTTTTACGCCATTTAAAGAATTTAATTTTGAAGAGGTATTTGCCATCTTCTTCCCTGCCGTAACCGGTTTCACAGCAGGTGTGGCCATGTCGGGCGACCTGAAAAATCCAAAAAAAGACATTCCGGCCGGAACACTGATGGCTATTTTTACCGGCTTGATTGTTTACCTGATACTTGCGGTTTTTTTTAATTTTTTTGTGGACAGGCAGTTGCTCCTCACCAACTACAATTTCCTGGTTCAGATTGCATGGTTTCCTTTCCTCGTTATTGCCGGTGTTTGGGGCGCCACGCTCTCCTCGGCTTTGGGCGGAATCCTCGGTGGACCGAGGATTATTCAGGCCATATCGAAAGATCATATTACCCCCAAATTTCTGGGCAAAGTTCAGGGAAAGAACAATGAGCCTCGCAATGCGCTCATTTTTACCTTTCTTCTCTCCGAATTGGGTATTCTTGTTGGCGACTTGAATGTTATTGCAGGTCTGGTAACCATGTTTTATCTGACGGCTTACGGATTTATCAATTTGGCTTTTGTGTTGGAAAAATGGGCCAGTACCGATTTTCGTCCGAGTTTCCGGATTCCGGCATGGGTAGGCATCATCGGCTTTGTTACCAGCTTTATCATTATGTTTAAGCTGGATATGGCCGCTATGTTGGGCGCACTCATCATCCTGGGATTTATCTTTTATCTTATCCGGAAAAAGCAACTTCATCTTGCCATGGACGATATCTGGCCCAGCGTGTTGGCTTCGCTCATCCGGTCAGTGCTTACACGTTTTAAAAATATGCATCTCACGGAAGCCAACTGGCGGGCAAACATCCTCCTTTTTAGCGGCGGGAAAACAAGTCGTCCCCATCTGGTAGAATTCAGTAAGTTTATTGCCGGAAAGCAGGGACTTATCTCCAACTTCGACCTTGTGCTTAAACCCAATGCCAAACGTCTCTTCCCGTCACATCATCAGGCCATTCCGGAAGAAGAGATGGAAGGCGATGAGGCCATTTTTAAAAGAAGACAGGTCTGTAACGATATTTACGGCGCCATGGAAAGTTTGTCGGCAAGCTATGGGTTTTCGGGAATGGAGCCGAATACAGTAGTGCTCGGTTGGGGGCGACATACGAAAGATCCCATGCGTTTTGCACAAATGCTAAACTATTTCGAAGACCTTGATTTAAATATCGTTATGCTCGACTATGACAAGAAAAGAGGTTTTGGAAATTTCGGGCAAATCGATGTGTGGCTGAGGGGCGGTTCCAACAACGGAAGTCTCATTTTTTCACTGATGAAATTTATTCATACGGCTTACGCCTGGCGCAACGCAGTTATTCGTATTCTGCTGATTACCGAAAACAAGCATAAAAAAGCTTCTATGAAAGTAAGAATAAACAAGTTGCTAAATAAGCATCGCATGTCTGCCAAAGTGGTAATTATTTTTAAGAAAAAATCCGATGGTGTACATGATATCATCAAAACCCGCTCGGCTGAAGCTGATTTGATTATCATGGGGATGGCCGAAGTACAGCACGGAAAAGAAAAAGACTTTATCGAACGTGCCGACAGTCTTTACAATGACCTTGGGACGCTGGCTCTGGTTAAGGCTTCTTCATTTTTCAGTGAACTGCATATTGGTGAGTAATTGTCCGGTATAACGAGAAACCTGCTTCTCCACTTTTGTTGATAAAAGAATCCTTTTTAAAACTTTGTTTAAATTTGTTCCCATTTGTTCATCAAAACCAAAGCTTTGCAGACGAAAAAGATAACGAAATTAGATGGCGGGCAATTCTACAACTGTTTTTTAACCGGCGCCGGTAAAATATTTGATAACCAGAATTATCTCAACAAAATAAACGTATTTCCCGTGGCGGATGCTGATACAGGCACCAACCTGGCTTCCACCATGCGCTCCATTGTGGAGACAACCGTTGTACGGGATAATTTAAAGGTTACCGCCATCGCCATTGCCGATGCTGCATTGGCCGGAGCCCGCGGAAATTCGGGCATTATCTTTGCCCAGTTTCTTTACGGGTTTAGCTATGAAGTGGCTGACAAGGAAAAAATTGATATGCTTGATTTTGTCCTCGGTGTGAAGAAGGCGGTACGTTATGTCTATGAGGCTATTGCCAATCCCGTAGAGGGAACTATGATTTCTGTTATCAAAGAGTGGGCCGATTTTCTGTTTGCCATAAAAGAAAAACATGATGATTTCCACAGTCTGTTAGCCAATAGTGCTAAACAGGCGCATAAGTCGTTGAGAGAAACTACCCAAAAGCTGGATAAACTGGCACGGGCAAAAGTGGTAGATGCCGGCGCCAAAGGCTTTGTAGACTTTCTCGAAGGAATGATTGAATATCTTAAAACGGGACGTGTTCCTAATCCTGAAGCTTTGAAATCAGTGGTGATTGAAATAGGTGATGACCATGTAAATCATGATGACATCACTTTTCGCTATTGTACGGAGGCTTTAATTCAGGGAGAAAACCTGAACAAAGAGAAGCTAAAAGCTATTTTGGATGGTTTTGGAGATTCGATGGTGATGGCCGGGTCGAAAAACAAAATGCGCATTCATGTTCATACCAATACGCCGTGGCTGTTATTCCGGAAAATCAGCGATATAGGCACCATCATTGCGCAAAAAGCAGACGATATGGTACTGCAAAATGAAGTAGCTTCCAATGCCCGGCACAAAATAGCTATTGTAACCGATTCGTCGTGCGACATTCCCGAAGAATTATTGGAAAAATATCAAATTCAGAGCGTCCCGTTGAATATTCATTTCGGTGATACCTTTTATCTCGATGGCATTACCATGAAACCGGAGCAGTTTTACAGGATACTGGATTCATCACCGGTTTATCCGACGACCTCACAACCCTCTTACAAAGAATTTTTTAACCGCTATAACTACCTTTCAACGCATTACGACTCCATTATCGGAATCAATTTAAGTGCACAATTAAGCGGGACCTGGCAAAATAGTGTAAATGCGGCCGGCAGGGTTTCGGAGCAAACCGGAAAGATTATTGAGGTCATCAACAGCAAAAAGGTCTCCTGTGGGTTGGGCCTGCTAACCATTCGTGCGGCCAAAGCATTGGAAAAGGAATTAAGCCACGAGGAAATTGTTGCTTACCTGCCCGTATGGATATGGAAAACAAAACAGTATGCCGGGTTGAAAACCCTGAAATACCTCATAAAAAGCGGACGTCTCAATGCCAAAAAAGGTCTTGTCGGCCGGCTTTTCGGCATGAAACCTATCGTTGAAATTGATAAAAACGGACTCGTCATTCCCTTTGCCAAACCCCTTTCCGAAAAGAGAAGCCGGAAACGCATCCTCAATGAGATGAAAAAATTCATGGAAGGGAAAAGAGTCTGGGGCTATGCCATTTCTCATGCCAATAACCTGAATTCTGCTCATTGGCTTGCCGCAGAAATGGAAAAACTGACCGGAAAAAAACCGGAATTTATCCAGCAGGCTACGCCTGTTCTCGGCGTACATGTGGGCCCGGGCGTGGTGAGCCTTGCTGTGTCGCTGGAATAGGAAAAATAGTCATTCGCTTCGCTGTCAAACAATGGTCATTCGGTTGTCGCGAGTTGATTTTATTGCTGAGCGTTGGGACGCTTGGGGTGTGTTGGCGATTGTCAAGCAATAGTCAAACATTGTTATTCATTGTCAATGCCTGAAATATGTTGTTCCCTTTTTTCTCCTTCCGGGATTTGCCTAAACTTGTTCTAAATATCTTCTTTGTTCCTTTTTACAGGCGTTAAATCCGTAATTTTGCTCATTAAAATATTCATGGACATGATTACAAAACAGTTAACACATCCCCGCAGTATTGTGGTTGTGGGAGGCTCAAATGATATAGAAAAACCGGGGGGAAAAGTCCTCAAAAATCTTTTGGAGGGCGGATTCGATGGTGAACTTTACGTGATGAATCCCAAGGAAGACGAAGTTCAGGGAATAAAAAGTTTCCGTAACCTCAAAGAGATGCCCGATGTGGATTTGGCTATCATCGCTATCGCAGCAAAATACACGCCCGACACGATTGAATTCCTGGCTCAAAATAAAAATATCCGCGCTTTTATTGTGCTGTCTGCCGGTTTCAGTGAAGAAAGCCATGAAGGGAAACTATTGGAAGATAAGATGGTGGCATCGGTAAACAAAGTAAACGGATCGCTTATCGGTCCCAATTGTATTGGGGTGCTGACACCGCAATATCACGGTGTTTTTACACAGCCCATTCCCAAACTCAACCCCAAAGGCTGTGATTTTATCAGCGGTTCGGGCGCCACGGCTTGTTTTATTATGGAAGCCGGAATTCCCAAAGGCCTGACATTCAACAATGTTTATTCTGTGGGAAACTCTGCACAAATGGGTGTGGAAGAGGTGCTGCAATACATGGATGAGACTTTTGATTCCGAAAAAGATCCCAAAGTCAAGCTGCTTTATCTCGAAAAAATCGACAAACCCGGTTTGTTACTGAAACATGCTGCTTCGCTCATCCGGAAAGGGTGTCGGATTGCGGCTGTGAAAGCCGGAGCTTCGGAAGCCGGAAGCCGGGCTGCTTCTTCACATACGGGCGCCCTTGCCAGCCCGGATGCTGCTGTGGATGCGCTTTTCCGCAAAGCCGGCATCGTGCGTTGCTATGGTCGCGAAGACCTTATCGGCGTGGCTTCGGTTTTCATGTATCCCAAACTACAGGACAAAAATATTGCAGTGATCACCCATGCCGGCGGTCCCGCTGTCATGCTCACTGATAAGCTTTCAGCCGGCGGCCTGAATGTTCCGGCCATCCGGGGAAAAGCAGCCGAAGAGCTGAAAACAAAACTGTTTCCCGGCTCGGCTGTGGGCAACCCTATCGACTTTCTCGCCACCGGTACAGCCGAACAACTCGGTACCATCATCGACTATGTGAACAACAAATTTGAAGAAATTGATGCCATGGTGGTGATTTTCGGGACACCGGGTTTGTTTAAGATTTATGATGTGTACGATTTGCTGGACGAAAAAATGAAACATAGCGAAAAACCCGTTTTCCCTGTTTTACCCTCCTTTTTAACGGCTGAAAAAGAGGTGAAAGCTTTTGTGGAAAAGGGCAATGTTTATTTCCCGGATGAGGTTATGTTTGGCGAAGCCCTGGCACGGGTTTACCATACGCCGGCGCCGGCACCCGAAAAGGTTGAGCTGCCTGTTGTAAATGAAAAGCAAATCCGCGCCATTGTGGAAGAAGCCGCTGACGGTTATCTTACTCCCGGAAAAGTAACAGCACTGTTGGATGCTGCCGGCATTCCCCGGGCAAAGGAGTTTACCACTTCGCGAAAAGAAGAAATCGTAAAACTCGTTGAAAAAGTGGGTTTTCCGTTAGTCATGAAAGTGGTCGGCCCCTTGCACAAATCAGATGTGGATGGCGTGAGCCTGAACATCCGCGATAACGAAAAACTGCTGAGCGAAATGGAACGCATGATGCAGATTAAAGGTGCCAAAGGAGTACTGATACAGCCTATGTTGAGCGGAACGGAACTTTTTGCCGGCGTGAAAAGAGAGGGTAAATTCGGTCATTTGATATTGTTTGGTCTCGGTGGTATCTTTATCGAGGTGCTGAAAGATGTGCGAACCACGCTGGCGCCTTTGGGTAAAGAGGAAGCTTTGGCTGAATTGAAGAAACTGAAAAGCTACAAAATCATTCAGGGGGTACGTGGTATGGAAGGTGTGGACGAGACGCTTTTTGCTGATATTTTAATGCGGCTCTCGGCACTTGTACAAGCCGCTCCCGAAATTACCGAGATGGATTTGAATCCGCTACTCGGCAGCAAACGGCAGGTGGTGACTGTGGATGCACGCATCAGGATTGCCAGATAGGTATGTTTGGGCTCATTTTCAGTGTTTTAAAACCCCCTGAATTCCCTATGATTTTAGCGTGCAAAGAAGGGTTGCCACAATCTTTCAGCCCTCATCATTTTGGAAAATTATTCGTAATTTTGAACAGCATTTTGGAATAGGTCTTCGCTCCGGGATGCTTTATGGATTTACAGCTTAAATACTCAAATTATGAAAAATACACCGATAGATTACGATATTGTTAACCAAAAAATAAAAGAGAGCGGTCTTCATTCCATGGGCAAGGCCACTATTCGTGAAATTAAAAAGCTGGTGGATGAAATTGAAAAGGCTACGGGTGAAGAATATATTCGCATGGAAATGGGGGTTCCCGGCCTGCCCCCTGTCCGGATTGGAGTGGAAGCGCAGATTGATGCCCTGAAAAAGGGAGTTGCCGCCATTTATCCCAATATTCAGGGATTGCAGGTTCTGAAAGAAGAGTTTTCACGATTTTTGAAACTCTTCATGGATGTTGAGGTGAATCCGGAAGGTTGTATCCCGACGGTAGGCTCTATGCAGGGCGGATTTGCTTCTTTTTTATGTATGAGCCGCACAAACAGGCATCAGGATTCTACACTTTTTATCGATCCCGGATTTCCGGTACATAAGATGCAACATAAGGTGTTAAACCTTCGCTACGAAAGTTTCGATGTGTATAATTTCCGTGGCAAAAAATTAAAGGCCAAATTAGAATCTTACTTCAAAACAGGAAGGTTTCATTCGGTCTTGTATTCCAACCCTAACAATCCATCCTGGATATGTTTTACCGATGAAGAGTTACAAATTATTGGTAAAATGGCGGATAAATACAATGTGGCTATTCTGGAAGACCTGGCTTATTTTGGTATGGACTTCCGTAAAGATTACTCTCAACCCGGAAAACCTCCTTATCAGCCTACGGTGGCCAAATATTCAAAGAATTATATTCTGTTTGTTTCCAGTTCTAAAATATTCAGCTATGCCGGTGAGCGTATTGGAATGATGGCTATCTCCAACAATCTGTTTACCATGAGTCTGCCCGACCTGCTCCGTTATTATACCACGGATAACCTGGGCTATTCGCTGATTTATGAAACACTCTATCCGCTGAGTTCCGGAACGGCACATTCGGCACAGTATGCCATTACAGCTGTGTTGAAAGCTGCCAACGAAGGTAAATTCGACTTCGTTGATTATGTGAAAGATTATGGCGAAAAGGCTAAGGAAATGAAGAAGATATTTTTGGCTAATGATTTCAAAATCGTTTATGATATGGATATTGACCAGCCTGTTGCGGATGGCTTTTACTTTACTTTCTCTTATCCCGGACTAGATGCGGAAAGCCTGCTGCACGAGCTGGCTTATTATGGTATCAGCGCCATTTCTCTTCTGATAACCGGAAGTGAACGGACAGAGGGCATCAGGGCTTGCACTTCATTGGTTAAACACGAACAGTTTCCTTTACTGAACGAACGGCTGGCACAGTTTCATAAAGACCATCCCATAGCAAGTTAGCCAAAAAACGATTCAGACTTTACAATATCTTTTTATTTTCGACTTCACCATTACCGGTTGGGATGTTAGTATAAAGGCTGGGATGTCTAAAACCCGGGGCTTATACCGTAAAATAATCAGTGTGCTATTGCACAGGGGAACGGTGGTGTTCGGCTTCCAAATCAGACAGATAAAGGTAATGGTTGAAGCAACCGAACCGGGAACAAATTTTAATAGAGCCACCGGACTTAAGTCCCAAATTAACCATAGGCGCATCGCAAATCCGGCAGGTCTCGCGGGTAAGCAACTCCGAATGGCATAAGGGGCAGCAGAACCCAACAATCTCTCCCTGTTCAACTGCTATATCTTTCTGATGTTCAAAACATTCGTACGTGGCACACAGGTAAACAGTTCCTTCTCTGTTGTCTTCAGACCGAATATTTAATTGAACACTTGGAAGCCCGTTTATTTCTACTCCCTCATTCATAAGGGATTTTTGGCAAACAGGGCAAACTACATCAAGAACAATCTGCTTTTTCATTTTACCGGACTTTAATCTGTTTGGATTAACCGAGTGGCGAAATTAATAACATTTCTCTCCGATTCAAAGCCCGTAACGCAATATTAAAAGAGTTTAAATAAGATGAGTTTGAAGTTCGTAGATTCAGGCAAACGAAACAAAATAACTTTAGGTTCTACGCATTCAGGATAATATCATCAGCCATAAAATGTGCCTGTTTTATCCTGTCGGCCAGACCAATACCATCGCGTATGCTACCCGCGAGATAAAGCCCGCGATGTAGCAGCTCGATGTTGGCAATGGCGCGAAAACGTGCTTCCGAATCGGCGCCGTATTGTGCAATGGCCTGTTGGTGTGTGGCAAATTCAAACAGGTCGGGTTCCGCATTTTCCAGCCCCATGGTGATTTCCAGCTCTTTTTTCACCAACTGATAAAGCGCCTCCCCATTCAGTTCGGCCAATTCGGGTTTACGCGTTCCTCCCACAAAAGTCGTCAGCAGTGCTCCGCCTTCGGGTGCCCGGTTTCCGAACAGGCTCGACATAAACAATACCCCCAGGAGATTCCGTTTTTCTTTGAAAGGAATCAGGCCGCCAAAAGCATCCAGCGGGATACCATTCCATTTTTTAAACCCTATGGCTACTTCCGTTACTTTGGCATACACGAGATTAGTTACCGGTTGCCACTGTTTTGCCTCAACAAACGGGAATAGTTGAGGCAGCACACCGGCATTCACAGTGCTGACCGAATGGCTGAAGTCCTCCTGCTGTCCTTTATCATGCACCAGAAAATTATCACCGGATTTTATCACAAAAATGTCTTCGCAGCCGGTTTCGATATTTTCCTCTCCGAGGATGGTAGTCAGCGTATGGGTGAGATGCTGTAAGCCTCCTTCAACGGAAAAAATTTCACGGGTAACTTTCTTTTCTCCGGGACTTTTTTTCTCTCTTTTCTTTTTTATGGCGCCACCGATAAAACTCCCGTAATCCTGTTCGAGCCGATAGAGCTTAGGCAACGCATATTTTGGAACGAGGTAATCCGGATTGCCGGCGTAAATGCCGAGGATGAAAGGGTCGATGGCATAATCCAGAAAGCTTTGTCCCATTCTTCTGATGACGAGATGAGCCAGCGTTTCGTTGGGGTTGTTGCCCTTTTTGCGGAAAGGTTCGCCCAACAGGCGCAATTTATCTTTCAGGCTAAAAAGCGGCGTTGTTATACCGCCCACAATTCCGGAAGGCAACGCATGCCATTTTCCCTCTTTCCATATCAGTCGTTTGGCTGAAGAAGCACTGGCAATTTCCAGCTTGCACCGGTTACCGAGTTCTTCAAAAAGTTCTGCTGTCTCAGCATTGGCAATCACCCCGCTATTGGGACCTCTTTCGTAAACAAACCCGTCCTTTTCGCGGGTATCAATAACCCCGCCGATATGCCTCGTTTTTTCAAAAATACGAAAGGCTATGCCGGCTTTTTTCAGATAGTATGCTGTTACCAGGCCCGTGATACCGGCCCCGAGGATGGCCACCTTTTTCTTTTCCATTTTTCAATTTGTTTTTAGCTCCTTATCCTTTGAAAGAAGAGAGGACAAAGGTACGAAAACCGTTTTGTGAAACAGAGGAATACAGAGAGAAGAAATGTTTTTGATTTTGTTCATAACACGCAGCCGGATTTCCGGTACCAAAACCAATTAAATTTACTTTTGCAAAGCAGATAAATTTACAGAGAAGTGAAAGATTTTTTAAAGAGCTTAAACAAAGAACAATACGAAGCAGTAGTACATTCCGAGGGGCCATCCATGATTATTGCCGGAGCAGGTTCGGGGAAAACCAGAGTCCTCACCTACCGCATTGCCCACCTGTTGGACAAAGGCGTTGACCCTTTCCATGTGCTGTCGCTAACTTTTACCAATAAAGCTGCCCGCGAAATGAAAGAGCGTGTGATTCAGCTTATTGGAGATGGTGAAGCACGTAATGTGTGGATGGGTACTTTTCACTCGGTCTTTGCAAAAATCCTGCGTATCGAAGGGCAGCATCTCGGCTATCCTTCCAATTTTACCATTTACGACACCGACGACAGCAAAAAGCTTATCCGTAACATTATCGGCGAGATGAACCTCGACTCCAAAGTTTATGTACCCAATTACGTACGTAGCAGGATTTCCACGGCCAAGTCACATTTGGTAAGTCCGGGAATTTATGCCGAAGACCCCGATATTCAGGCTACTGATGAAAGTTCGGCCAGGCCGCGCATAAAAGAAATTTACAAAGGCTACAATGCCCGGCTGAAACGTTCGGATGCCATGGATTTTGACGATCTGCTTTTTAACACTTACATCCTTTTCCGCGATTTTCCCGAAGTGCTTTACAAATATCAGCAGAAGTTCCGTTACATTCTTGTGGATGAATATCAGGACACTAACCAGGCACAATATCTGATTGTGAAAAAGCTGGCTGCCAACACCGAAAATATCTGTGTGGTTGGAGATGATGCACAAAGCATTTACGCTTTCCGGGGGGCCAACATTCAAAATATCCTGAATTTCAGAAAAGACTATCCCGATTATAAACTTTTCAAGCTGGAACAAAATTACCGTTCCACAAAAAATATTGTTAACGCTGCCAACAAGGTCATCACTTTCAATAAAGAACAGATCAAAAAGACCGTGTGGACTGACAACGGTGAAGGGGAAAAAATTGGTTTTATCCGGGCTGTCAGCGACAACGAAGAGGGAAAGCTGGTGGCAGATGCTATTTTTGCCATAAAGATGAATCAGCAACGCCTCAACAGCGACTTTGTCATCCTGTACCGTACTAATGCACAGTCGCGCGCCATGGAAGAATCGCTGCGGAAGTTGAACATTCCCTACCGGATTTACGGCGGCCAGTCGTTTTACAACCGCAAGGAGATTAAAGACTTACTGGCTTATTTCCGACTGGTGATTAACCACAACGATGAAGAGGCGTTACAGCGTGCCATAAGCACACCCTCACGGGGAATCGGAAAAACCTCCATGGAGCGCATCATTGTTACGGCAGACGAACAAGGCGTCAGTATGTGGGAGGTGATTGGCGCACCGCAAAAATATGGTCTAAAGGTCAATGCGGGAATTTTAAATAAGCTGGGTACTTTCATTGCCATGATCAAAAGTTTCTCCGTTGAGGTGAAAAAAAAGGAGGCTTATGAAGCTGCCAAAATCATTGCCAACGGGTCGGGACTTATTCGTATGTTTCGCGATGAAGAAACGCCCGAAAGTATCAGCCGGGTGGAAAACATTGAGGAGCTGCTCAACAGCGTAAAAGAGTTTAGCGAACAGGGGACGGAAGCTGCCGAAGGGGATATGGAACTTCAGGGAACACTTGACGAGTTCATGCAGGAAGTAGCCCTGTTCACCGATGCTGACAAGGATGATGACGAAGGCAACAACAAAGTGTCGCTTATGACTATCCATGCTGCCAAAGGGTTGGAGTTTCCCTACGTTTTCATTGTGGGACTGGAGGAAAATCTTTTCCCTTCGGCACAGTCGGTAAGTGCACGAATCGACCTGGAAGAGGAGCGTCGTTTGTTTTATGTGGCCCTCACCCGTGCCATGAAAAAGGTAACACTCTCCTATGCCGAAAGCCGCTATCGCTGGGGACAATTTACCATTGCCGAGCCCAGCCGCTTTTTGGAAGAGATTGATGAAAGTCTGCTGGACATTCCTCACAAAACAGCCTTGAAAACAGTGCAGTCCGGTAACGAACGACAAAAATCCGCCTCTTTCAGCCCTTCCATACGACAACGTAACTTAAAAACTGTTACATCGGTAACCTCATCTTCAGACACGGCTAATTTTCAGGCGGATGACACCACCGGACTCATGGCGGGTATGGAAGTGGAACATCCGAAATTCGGGAAAGGGAAAGTGGTGACTGTCGAAGGCGCCGGCCCCAACAAAAAAGCCACAATATTTTTCGGTGGCGTCGGGAAAAAGAATCTGCTGCTGCGTTTTGCCAGGCTTAAGATTTTGTAATAGAAATGGTCATTTAATGGTCATTCGATGGTCAGACGGTTGTCAAACGATGGTCATTCAGATCGTTGTCAGACTGTTGTTGAATAATGGTAAGGAAATTCGTCTCTATTTCTTAACTTCCCAACTTCTTAACTTCCCAACTTCTTAACTTCTTAACTTCTTAACTTCACTTCGTCTTTTTCTTTGCGGCAGATACTGTGTTAAAATCCTAATTTATTTTCAATTATTTTATTATTTTTGTCATCAGACGAAAGAAGGCTTTATTCGATGCTTTGAGAACCCCGGCTATGAGCGGACAGTCTCGCCTTAGGCGAGAGGAGGCTACCCAAAAAAACAGCCTCTGCATTGCCTAAATTCTATATCTTTGTAGAATCAAAATAGTAACAAAAACCATACTGACATGAGTGTAGAACTGAAAGGCAGAATGATTAAAAAATTACCGGTGGTAAACGGTGAGAGTCGCAACGGGAACAAGTGGGAAAAGCAGGAATTTGTGATTGAGACGGAGGAGCAGTATCCGAAAAAGGTGTGCATCAGTGTGTGGGGCGACCGTGTGCGTGAGTTGGAGAAGTTCCAGGAAGGCGACATGATGGTTGCTTCGGTGAACATCGAGTCGCGTGAGTATAACGAACGCTGGTACACCGATATACGTGCCTGGCGACTGCAACGCGATGAAAGCGGTAACCTTCCGCCGCTGCCTCCGGAAGGACAGAGTGACGATTCGGCTATGATGGATGACGGAGCCGGTGACCTTCCGTTTTAATTTCCGGGCATGAAAAAGGAGAACCTGACAGCCCACCTGGCAGTGTTGGGTGCTAACCTCATTTTCGGGCTGAATTATGTGATTGCCAAAGGCATTATGCCGCATTGGATGGAGCCGCGTGCCATTATTCTTCTCCGCGTTACTGGAGCTGCGGCTGCTTTCTGGCTGGTTGAGATGTTTACGGTGAGGGAGAAAGTTGCGCGCAAAGACCTGAAGCGGATGTTTGTGCTTGCCATTTTCGGCGTGGCGGTGAACCAGATATTGTTTTTTGAAGGGCTGAACCTGACTACGCCTATCAATGCTTCCATCATCATGGTCGGAACGCCGATCCTGGTGCTTGTGATGTCGCATTTTATGATTGGCGATAAAATTTCGGGAAGTAAACTGGCAGGGATTATCCTGGGATTTAGCGGAGCTGCTTTTTTGGTTTTGCGCAACGGTCATCTTACCCTCAGCTCGGACACTACTTTGGGAAACCTGCTCGTCTTTATCAATGCTGCTTCCTACGGTCTGTTTCTTGTGATGGTGAAACCGCTCATGTCGAAATACAGGCCACTCACGGTTATGAAATGGGTTTTCACTTTCGGACTTATCTTTGTTACTCCCGTGTCCATTGGTGAAGTCGTCCGCACAAATTTCAGTGTCATTCCTCTGAACATCTGGTTCTCTATTATGTATGTGGTCATTTTCACTACCATTTTCGCCTATTTCCTGAACAACTATTCCCTGCAAAAGATCTCGCCATCGGCCAACAGCTCATACATGTACCTGCAGCCGATTCTGGCCTCACTCGTTGCCATTTTCGCCGGCAAGGACAAGCTGACCACGACGGAGGTCGTCGCTTCGCTGTTGATTTTTACCGGTGTCTATTTTGTGAATAAGAAACGTGTCGGGAAAGTCGCTGCCTGATGGGTAGTGCTTGCCAGAAAACGTCAATTTCTTCGTTACGCTCGCTTTGAGTATTAGTCATTTACATTAGTAAACTCCTAACACTCAAAGCTTCGCAAGCCTCGAACTTGGCGTTTTCTGACAAGCATATCTAAAACAGGCAGTTTTCTTGCTGAGACTATGTATCATTTTGTATTTTCGCAGGAGAGAAATATTGTTTTTAAAGTGCCTTATAATGAAATTCAATTTTGATAGCTTACCTAAAATAAAACATACCGGCAGTAACAACTTTTTCCTGCTGGCAGGTCCTTGTGTGATTGAAAATGAGGAGATGGCTTATCCCATAGCCGAACATATTTTGGAGATAACCGACCACCTGGAAATACCTTTTGTCTTCAAAGCTTCCTACAAAAAGGCCAACCGTTCGCGTCTGGACTCCTTTTCGGGTATCGGGGACGAGAAAGCGCTGAAAATTTTGAGAGATATTTCGGAAAAGTTGGATATTCCCGTTGTTACCGATATTCATTCGGCAGAAGAGGTGCGGCTGGCTGCCGGTTATGTGGATGTGCTGCAAATCCCGGCTTTTTTGTGCCGGCAAACCGAATTGTTGCTTGCCGCGGGAAAAACCGGAAAAGTCGTCAACATTAAAAAGGGACAGTTTGTTTCGGGCGAAGCCATGCGTTTTGCCGTGGAGAAAGTACAATCCACGGGCAACGAAAATATCTGGCTCACCGAGCGGGGAAACATGTTTGGCTACGGCGACCTGGTAGTGGATTACCGCAACATCCCGGCCATGCAAAGCATTGGTTTTCCGGTGATTCTCGACATAACTCATTCGCTGCAACAGCCTAACCAAAGTGGTGGCGTTACGGGTGGGAATCCGCAACTTATTGAGACTATCGGACGGGCAGGTATCGCTGCCGGTGTGGATGGTATTTTTCTGGAGACACATCCGCAGCCTTCCCTGGCCAAATCGGATGGCGCCAACATGCTTCCGCTGGAACAATTAGAAAAGCTGCTGGAGCATCTTGTGGAAATCAGGAAAGTGGTGCGTGGGTTTTAATAAAGGGGATTATGAATATATAGGCATACACTTTTGGGATAGTATCGTTAGAATTATTCCAAAGCGATTGAAGATATTATTTGAAATAATGCCTTCTTTTTATTCGTATAATTTATCGTAATTATTCTCCCAGCCGGGTAGCTTCCCTATTACGGCAAGGTTAATTGGAGGATTTTTCCCACCCATATTTAGCAGTCTGAGTAATCCGGTATTTATATATGGATTTTTATCTGGATTGAAAGTTTCGCCTGTATCTTTTACGAGCTGGTCGTCATTGCAACCTTCAAGCGTGGCTTTCTTTTTTTGCTGATTGAATAATGCTACGGAATAAGGAATGGCAAATTTTTGTTTTAAACGGGCTAACTCATAAGCTTTTTGGAGTAACTCGAATTCACATTCGCTAATACCGTTCGACAGACCTATCTGATAAGCTCTTTCGGCGGTAAATCCTTGTAAGAATAATTCATCAATGACCGATTCACCAAAACCTAAACGAATTAGTTCCTGAACAGCACCAAAACCACCAAGTATTCCGTACTCAATTTCCGGTTGATTGTAATTATTTTTTAAACCGTAAACAGGTTTTCGTTTGATTGAATCAAATTCAACTCCTTTTATGATAAGGTCGAACCGTTGGTTTAAGAAATAAGTAAATTCTGCTCCGCCTCCCCATTTTTCGCCAAATGCCCCAATAGTCCATATAGGAGATTCCTGAATAAACCTAAACAGTTTCATCCCTGCTTTTGTAAAGTAGGAAGCATCTTCTTCGCCCAGGAATTTGTATCCTTTTTTGGCATCGAACCAACCTTTGTTGAATTGTCTTGCATCGGCACCCAACATACGCATTCCTGTTCCGGAGGCTGTAAATAATATTGCTCCTAACTCTCCTTTTTCATACATTTTCACAGAAATGCCTATGGCATGGTCTAACTGGTCTAAAGTGTATTTGTTCCATACATTACCCCGAAGCGGATTGTCAAAAATAATTGAAGCCACTCTGTCTTTTTTAGTAGGATATACATAACGAAGATCGTTGTAATAAATATCCATTTTTCCGGTAGTGAAATTTCTTTGAGCAACAGGTGTTCCGTATATTCTTCCATATCCCAGTAAATTAGTCCAACCTTTCTTTTTCATGGTATATAAAAGACCTGGTTTCCCTTTACGGGGTCCGCAAACGCCATCAACATCCAATAGCTCTTTAAAATCAGGATTTTCAACAATTGCTTTTTTGACAAGAGAAATAAAACCGTCAATTCCAAAATAGTTTAAGAACCCGTCAATTATTTCGCATAATCCGTATTTAAAACGCAGCCCGACTTTAGTAGAAGCATTTACATCGGCGGGAGTTGCAAAATTATCCTGAATCAGATCTAATGCGTAAAGCAATATTGGAAGGGCATATCTGCGGAAAGTTTTACCGCCTTTGTCGTAAGATTCAGCTATTTTAATTAATCCGTCAATACTTTTGATAGTTGATTGCCTTTGATCTAATGCTTTAGCTTCTGATATTGACCAATATTCGTTATAATCAATTTCTTTTATGTCAACATATTTCTTTGTTGGAGGGTCGTAAACTTTTACATTTTTTTCACGATTTGGTGCGCCTTCCCATTTAAAGAAACCTTTTTTCTCCGTTGAATAGATTCCTATATTTTTACTTTTTTCGAGGTCTTCTATCCATGTTGGATAATGGTGTTTTTTCTGGTTATATACAATTCTCAGTCTATCGGTTCCGGGAAGTGCTTTTCCCAAATGTTTTGCACATTCCGTATATGGCATGTGTCCTGTCATGTCCAACACTTTAAAAGGATTAGCAGTTAATATTTCAAAAACCTGAGGAAGTTCTACAATGTCCTGACCTGTTTTGATATCCCAACTAATGATTGCAGCCATTCCTTCAAAAATTGGGTCGGCAATGTAACCATGGTGGTCGTTATTAAGTGCAATTACCTTTTTCTCAAGTATTTGTTCAGCAAAAGCAACACCTGCAATAAATGTATTTTCAGTAGCATACTTACCTTTCATTACATCAAACAGGCGGTTAGCATGAAATGGGAAATAACCATGTCCGGTCAGGAATTTATCTCTCAAAAGACGGTCGTTGAAAAGTACGGCGAGTTCTTCTGTAGTATGGGAGGAGGTATTTGAGAAAACAAATACTAATTTATCCTGATCGGCATATTTTTCAATATTCGCAAATATTGATTTTTTTATGTCAATGCGTTCTGTTGCAACTTCCCAAATTATCTCAGCATTTTTTAAAGCACTAAAGTCTTTAATATATTTTACTCTTTTCAGGTAACTGTCAAGGTGTTCGTCAAGGATTCTGCCACCTTTTACCATTCCCAAGAAATAGGCTTTAATATCATCTTGGGCTCTTTTGAGAGATTTGTCGGCAATATCAATAAATACAACATTATAATTTGTTTTATTTAATATATCAATGCCGATACCAATTCCCATTGTTCCCGAGCCAATAATTGCTATGTTTTTAACTTTATTAAGTTTTGAAATTTCTTTTTGCAATAATTTATTGCCATACGAAAAACAAGTTCCCATAATTAATTATTTTTATTAATATTTATTATTTGTATCATAAAAAACAAGTGTCTGAAAAGTAAATGTTAATTTGTTTTGATTCATCATTCAACGGTTAAAAAGTTCGATTTGTAATTGATTAAACTATCTCAACACAAACGGCACCACCTTGACCACCGCCGATACATGCGGCAGCGATACCAATTTTTTTATTACGCCGTTTTAGTTCGTATATCAGATCGGTAGTCATTCTTAAACCGGTTGCTGCAATATTGTGCCCTATTGCAATGGCACCACCATTCACATTTGTTAATTCTCCTGGTAATCCAAGTTCCTTTTCGTTACCAAGATATTGAGGGGCGAAAGCTTCATTGACTTCAAATTGTTCAATATCAGACAATTTAAGGTTTAGTTTTTTTAATAAGTCTTTTATTGCCGGTACGGGACCTTGTCCCATAATGGTTGGGTCAACGGTTGAGAATTGATATCCTCTCAGAATTGCCAGGTAAGGGATTTTATTTTTGTCGGCATATTCTCTGTCCATAAGGATAGCTGCTGCTGCACCATCGCTAATCTGGCTTGCATTACCGGGTGTTACAAGTCCATCGGCTTTAAGTAAAGGACGAAGTTTATTAAGTTCTTCAGTACTTACATCATATTTAGTACCTTCATCTTTCCAAACACAAACAGTATTTCCTTTTTGGTCAACAGTATCTACCGTAAAGATGCCCTTTAAATAATCATTTTTAGAATTATTTGCAAACCGGTTCCACTGTTTCATTTGTGCATTTTTAGAACGGCTGTGGCTCAGGTAAGCATATTCATCACACTCTTTTCGGGTTATTCCAATTTTAGAACCGTATAAATCAGCTGTTTTAGGCATCAATGTATTAAAGAGGTTATGATTAAAACCTTCAAGCAAATAATCTTTATCTTCTGCTTCTTCAAATTCCCAAACATTGTCTTTTTTGCGTCGTCCCTGATTAATTAAATTGGTCTGGGACATATTTTCTGTGCCAAATGAAATAACACAGTTCATTTTTTGATTATTTTCTTCGTTTGTTATCAAATCGAAAGCATCGGCAAGAACTTGAAATCCGGTACCACAAATCCGCAAGGATGTTTTGCCCGGAGCTGTTTTTAAGTTATTGGTGTCATCTAATTGTTCTGCTACACGATAAGCCACATTTCTCGGTAAATAAATTTGTTGATTATGCGAATCTATGTAAATCATTCCGGCAACGACTTGATCAATTTTAATTTTATTCAAATCAATTCCTGACCTAATAATAGATTCTTTTACAGCAAGAACTGCTAAATCTTCGGCAGGCAAATAGTTGTAATAGCCACCATGTTTGCCAATGGGGGTGCGGGCTGCACTAACAATAACTATTTCCTTTGGTTTTTTACTCATAATGGTTCTTTTTATGATTTATTGTTGATGATTGGTTTTTAATTTCATCTCATTTTTATTTAAAACTGCCATTGTCAATCTGCAAGTACAAACTAATTTATTGGATTGATTTGTAATTTCAATTCTCCAAATATGGGTTTTTCTTCCAAGATGAACGGGTTTGGCTTCTGCAAAGATAAATCCTTCGGATACAGGACGAACATGGCTTGCATTGATATCAAGACCTAAACAAAAATATTTATCGGGGTCAACAACTAAATTAGATGCAATACTTCCTAATGTTTCACATAGAGCTGCCGATGCGCCGCCATGTAAAATACCCATAGATTGCTTTATATGCTGTAATACATTCATTTTACATTTAAGCGAATCCGGAGTTATTTCGGTCAGATTAATTCCTAAGGTTTCTGCAAGCGTATTTGAAATTTTACTTTGCAAGTCTTCTATTTTATACGGTTTATACCAGATACTCATTTTGTTATTATTTTATTTTCTCAGTGTTTAGTAGTACACAACCCCAGGCAGCTAAGAACTGTGATTTCTCAGGGCTTTCGCAATTTATAAATTTCTTTTTAAACAGGTTCATCATTGCAGGATGGTTGTCGGGAATTCCACCTGTTAAAACTAAAAAATTATCAACAGGTGATAGTTCTAAACACCTACTAATTACTGAATTATAAATCCCCAATATAATATTTGGCAATGTAGATCCCTTTTTTATCAGCCCAATAATTTCAGAAACTGCAAAAACAGTACAATAGCTATTAATTTTAATTTCTTTGGTGGCTTGCCCTGCATAGTTTGAAAATTCAGAAGGAGGAATATCCATTCTAAAAGCTAATTCTTCGATAAATGAGCCCGTTCCGGCTGCACATTTCCGGTTCATTTTAAATCTATCTACCTGACCTATATTGTTAATAGTTATGTATTTAGTGTCCTGTCCGCCGATGTCAATTATTGAGCATTTTTTTTTATAAATTTCAAAGACAGCTTTGGAAAGTGCCATTATTTCGGAATTTGAAACAAAGGGAATTTTTATTTCGTCACGCCCATAGCCACAAGAATAAACAGGATATTGAATTTTATCTTTTGGGAAGCTATCAAAAATTTTATTGGCAGCTTTATTAAAATCAACTCCCGTTCGTGTTAGTTGATAATCAACAATTTTCCCATATTCATCAACCAAAACACCTTTTGTGTATGAGGAGCCGAGATCAATTCCAATTTTGTACATTGATGTAGAGATTACAGTTTAAAAAAAGTTGTTTGTTTATTATCATTTTCTGTTAGATCAATACTCCGGTAAATTTTTGAAATTGACTATTACACGAAACATAACGTCCTGATATAAAATAAATTAACCATTTCGCGCCTCGTTAGTTAATAGGCTTGTTTTCAAGTTGTTAGAAAAACTTACCGGAGTATTGTTAGATAGTTGTTCGATAAATGTTTCTATTGTAATTATTGATTGTTCTTCGCTATAGCAACGCGGGTCGCATAAGTCACCGTTTATTTCCAAATAAGGAATATTGTTTTTAGATGCAAGGCGATTGGGAAGTCCAAATCGATTATTTGAATTTCGTCCGCATGTTTTGGCATCGTGATAAATAATTCCGTCAATTGAAAAGTCTATCATTAATTTTTCTAAGACCTTTTGTTTTTCTTCGTCAGAGCGGACAATAAACAGTTTGCAATATGCAAGGGCAGACGATTGGAACGGGTCTTTGGGGTCTAAGTCGTCAAATATCCAGCTATTGCAATAAGTTGAAGCGACAATGCAAGTATCAAGGTTTGAAAATAATTTTGCCATACTACTTAGCTTATACCAAAGTGGCATACCATCCCAATATATTCTTAGTTTTTCATTTGGTACGGCACTAATATTATTTTCAATTCTATCTTGCAACTCGGATAGTAATATTTTGTAATAATCAATAGCATACTGAGTTCCCCGCATCACTACAATAGGTCCCATGTGAATAGACGAATCGAAAAAATTGATTGGTGATGGTTTGTGCATGGCGGTTTCCAATACTTTTCGCCATAACACACAACCGTCGTGTGATAATTGTACTGTTTTGCTAAATTTCTCTAAATCAAATTTTTGTTCTGCAATTTTTTCGAGTCCGGATATTATATCTTTAAATTGATGGGCAACACTATTAACAAGGGCATCTGTTAATTCGCTAATCCACAATGGAGTACTTATACCGAAAATGGGAACATCAAAATGTTTTGCGTAATACATAAACCAGTCGCCGACTTCGTGACACTGGTTCGTATTGTAAACTAAAACATCCGGTTTGGGAATTGATTTAAAACCGCTTTTTTGCAAAGGTGTTTCGTTTTGTAAAAAAGCACCGATATCGCTTGTGAGGTAGGAACAAATATCAGGTGAATAGCCATGAGCAACAGCAGTTGGAATATATTTATCTGCCATTTTTGACGCACCAATCATTGCTCCGTGATTTTCCGGGAAGTAAACTTCAAAGCCCATCGAATATAACAATTCGGCAGGGCCGACACTTGTACACCAGGCAATTTTTTTATTTCCTGTATCAACGGCAACTTTCAATCTGTTAAAATAATCTCCCATTGTTTTTTTCAGGGCATCAACAGACTGAAGTTTTACAATACCTTTATTGTCAGTACTCATAGAATCATTTTCTTTAAAATTAGCAATTTTTCCAATTTGGTTTTCTCTTCTCCATAAATGAATTAATGCCTTCATTAGCATCTTCTGTTTCCATTAACTCATTGATGAACATATCCTTAAAATACGGAAGGTTTTTTTGCATAAAGAAATTAAATGAAGCTCGTGCCGCTTTAGTAGCATATCTTAGCGAGGAAGCACTTTTGCCGAGGATATTTTTTTTTATCCATTCATCAATGGCTGTGTGCATAGTTTCCTTGTCTTCAAAAACTTCATTTATCAAACCAATTGCTTTACCTTCATCAGCCGAAAGAATTTTTCCGGTGATTAAAAGTTCATCGGATTTTGCATTGCCGATTTTCAGTGGCAACATGGATGAGGCAGGTGGAGCAAATACCCCCAAAACTATTTCGGGTTGCCCAATTTTTGCTGTTTTGTCGGCAAAAATAAAATTACATACCAATGGTAGTTCAAAACCTCCACCAAGGCATTGTCCTGATATGATTGCCATTGTTGGAATGTTTAGGTCAATAATCGTAAAGAAAATTTCATGAAAACCATCAAGCATTTCAGCAGCGAGTTCTTTTTTGTGTTCTTCTACACTTGCCCCAAAAGAAAAATTCTTTCCTGCGCCTTCAAAAGTAATTAATTTAAGGTCTTTATTGCTTTTAAATGAGGATAATAGTTCTACCAATTCCGACATCATTATTTTGTCTAAAATATTTACTTTTCCATCATCAAGGATAATCCGGGCAACACTATTATCGTACTTGAATTCTACTTTGATTTTCTGCATATTAATTTGTTTTTTGAAATTGTGGTGAAATTGTCTGTATCATTTCATCATTCCATTCATGACCTTCTGCCAGGAGTTGCCTTAGTTTAATAAAGTCAACTTCACGATTTCCTTTGGGTCCATCATTAAATGCTCTAAATCCTGCTTTTGCTTCGGTCATCATGTTTAATGCCAACCAGTCGCGGTTACTTTCTTTATTTTTATCCCAGTGTTCAAGTTTCTTTTTTCTAAGTGAGTTTAATGTTTTGCTCAAGCAGTTTGGCATGGTCATCATTAATTTGGTACAAAGTGTCTCTACTGCTTTATCTAACAATGAAAGGTTCACTTCGCCTTGTTTTAGCATTTCTTTTGCTTTTGCAAGTTCATCACCGGACTTCATTTTTCCGTAAACGATGTCGCCTTTTTCGTTTACCCATTTATTTGTATAAACCAAAGGATTAGGAACAAAATCGCCATTCACTTTTAAAGCGGGGACAATTTCGGTAAGTAAGCCCTGGCGAAAAGCCTCGTGTGCCGACCACGGATCACAAACCGTGCATGAATACATGGCATTTTCGATGCCGACAAAAAGTTGAAGAAAATCGGTAGAACCACCATCGGGAGCACTGCCATGTTTTGGTCCTGCCTGACCAAATCTTGCTAAATCCTGTGCAACAGAGAAGTCGCAAGCCATGCCAATTTCCTGACCTCCACCTATTCTCATTCCGTTGACACGATTAATAACAGGTTTATCGCTCATTAAAATTGAAGATACCATGTCGTTAAACAATCTCATGTATTGTTTATATTCCTGGGGATTTCCGGCATAATATTCAGCATATTCTTTGGTGTTACCACCGGTGCAGAAAGCTTTATTGCCAACGGCAGTAAATACGACTGCAACAACGCTTCTGTCGTTTGAAGCCTCGCGCATTGCCAGAATAACTTCTTTAACAGCATCAGTGGTATAAGAGTTAAATTGGGCAGGATTATTAAAAACAATCCATGCATTAAACAATCCTTCAACGGGATTTCCATTAAAATCCAAACAAGGTTTTTTTTGAAAAAGGATTTCTTTGTAATTTGTGTTTACAAGATTATGACTTTTTAACATAATAACAGATTGTAGGTTAATTAATATTTTTGTTTATTCAAAATCGGGTACAAGTATTGACCGTTTTTTATATTTATGTTCCAATGTATTTTTAAATACTTCATTGATTTTTGACATTGGAAACAGGTCAATGAACTGTTTGATTTTTAACTTATCCTGAGCAATTAACTCAACAACTTCGGGATATAATTCGGGCTTGCATCCCCATGTACCAATCAGCTTTGCGTCAAATGCCATGAGATTACTTAATCTGACATCGGGTTTATCCATGGTAAATCCAACGACAGACATTGTTGATGTGTAAGTTAACAGGTTAAATGCTAATTCTTGTCCGGCTTTTGTTCCTGAGATTTCAAATATTTTCCATCCGTAACGGGAAACACCGAGATTTTTTGCTATTTCTCTAACATTTTTTTTCGTAGTTTTAATGTCAGTATCTTTCACGTTTAGTATTGCATCAATACCGTTATTTTTTGTCATTTCAAGTTTCTCATCATCAATGTCAATCGCTAACACTTTTGCGCCAAGAATTTTGGCTATTAGAGCAGCATAAACACCAACGCCACCAACGCCAATAACAATTGCGAAATCACCTTTTTCCAACTCTGACTTTTTTACCACCTGATACGGTGTGGAAATTGCATCGGCAACCACAGCGAGTTCTTTTAGCGAATAGTTATCAAGCACTTTTTCAGGTACAGGGCAAAGGAATTTTGAAGGTACTTTTATGTGTGAAGCAAAACCTCCGTGAAAGTCATTTCCGGGCATTAATTGGTTTTGACACATATTGCTTCTGCCTTTTTTACAAAGCTCACATTCGCCACAGGGTAGCACTGCAGGAATTATTACTTTCTTGCCTACCCATTTATTATCACCAAGAATTACTTTACCGCTAATTTCATGTCCTAAGGTCAACGGTAATTCTTTTTTTGTTTTTACACCCAAATGCCAAAAGCTAAGGTCTGTATGACATACACCACAACCGGCTATTTTCACAAGTACTTCACCCTCTTGTAATTCGGGGAAAGGACTTTCGTGAAATTTGAATGCTGACTTTAATTCAGTCATTTGCCAGGAATACATTTTATTGTCCATATTATTCATTTTAAAGTTTATATGTCGTTTTCATTTGGCAGTTTAAATACTGCTAACCGTTTATTGTTCATGGCTTATTTTTTTATTGTTATCATTACGATTCTCTTTTAATTATCATTGCCGAGGTAACACCTCCGCCTCCACATATTGAAGCGATACAATACATTTTTTGAATTCTTTTTAAAGCATAGTATCCGGTAACTAAAATCCGGGCACCACTAATTCCTGTCGGGTGACCTAAGGCAATGGCACCACCATGGATATTCAATTTGTTTGCATCCCATTTCAATTTTTTTTGATTGGCGAGTACTTGAATAGCAAAAGCTTCATTTACTTCAATAATATCCATATCGGTAAGTGTCATTTGGGCTTTCTCCAAAGCCATTGGAATTGCAAGAGCCGGTCCTTCACCCATGACATCGGGGCTGACAGCCGTTTGAGCATAAGAGACAATAGAAAATAATGGTTTGACACCGATTTCTTCTGCTTTTTGTCTTGTTGTCAAAATAATTGCTACGGCGCCATCACTTAATCCACAAGCATTTCCTGCAGTAACGGTACCGTTTTTACGAAAAGCAGGTTTGATTTTTGACATTTTTTCCCGGTTTATCTCATGTCTTATTGTTTCATCTTTGTCAAAAATAAATGCAGGAGTTTTTTTTGTTTCGGGAATTTCAATTGGAAAAATTTCTTCATCAAACCAACCATTTTTTTGGGCTTGTGATGCTTTAATATGACTGCTTATAGCAAATTCATCTTGTTCTTCCCGGGGTATTTTATATTTGTCAAAAAGATTTTCGGCTGTATTTCCCATTCCTTGACCAATTAATGGGTCTATACTATCACTCCAGCCATCTTCAAGAATTTTATTTCCCATTTTTAAACCGTCCCACCGTGCTCCTTTAAACAAATAAGGAATAGTGCTCATGCTATCGAAACCTCCGGTTAAAACGATGTTTGCTTCTTCCAACATGATTGATTGTGATGCCATTGCAACAGATCTCATTCCGGAAGGGCAAGCCATATTTAAAGTTATGGCAGGAATATTTTCGGAAATACCACCTTTTACTGCTGCGGTTCTGGCGGGATTAGGTCCGTTACCCGCCTGACGACAACTTCCGAGAATTACATCGTCAATATCACTTCCGTTCAGATTAGCTCTTTTCAAAACTTCCCTAACAGCATAGCCGCCCAATTCCCATGAAGGAATATTGCGAAGAGTTCCGCCAAATTTTCCCATTGCTGTGCGACAAGCTGAGATAGCTACTACATCTGAGAGACTTATGTTTTTTCTGTTTTTCATTTAAATATACTGACCTCCATCAACTTTAATTATCTCACCGGTAATATGTTTTGATAAATCGCTGCATAAAAAGGCAACGGTATTTGCAATATCTTCGGGTTGCCCGATACATCCGAGAACGATATCTTTCATGGCTGCCTCACGAACACTTGTATCTGCATTTTTCATCATTCCGGTTTCTATCAGACCCGGAGCTACACAATTTACATTAATTCCATATTTACCTAATTCCTTTGCCACTGTTTTTGTAAGTCCGATAATACCTGCTTTGGCAGCCGAATAGTTTGCTTGTCCGAATTTACCTCTCATTCCGTTAATAGAAGAGATATTTACTATTTTTCCGGATTTCTGTTCGCGGAATAATGGTGATACGGCACGAATATAATTAAAATATCCTTTCAGGTTTACATTTATGACAGTATCCCATTGTTTCTCAGTCATTTTCCATATAACACCATCCAGATTTATTCCGGCATTATTGATTAAGATATCTATTTTACCAAATTTCTCAACTGTGGCATTTACAATTCTTTCAGCTTCGTCAAAATCAGAAATATCTGCTATAAATACGAGGCATTTTCTTCCAAGAGCTTTGATTTTTTCAGAGATTCTTTCAGCTTCTTTTTGTTTTTTATCAATGATTATGATGTCGGCACCTAAATTACTTAGTGTTAATGCAATTGATGCTCCTATGCCGGAACCGGAGCCTGTAACTATAGCTGATTTTCCTGATAGATTCATAATTTAGAAATTAATTAATAAGTTTATATTTACATAAAAAAATCATTTCTCATTTTTTTCTTTCAAGGCATTTAATATTTTTTCAGATGTTATTGGCAACTCTTTAATTCGCACACCGATAGCATCCTGAATAGCGTTGGCTATGGCACCAAGAACAGGTAATGTTGCACCTTCGCCAACTTCTTTGGCACCATAAGGCCCGTTGGGTTCATAGCTGTCAACTAATGATGAATTAATTTTAGGTATATCGGCAGATGTTGCAATTAAGTAATTATGTAAATCAGGGTTAAGCATAACTCCCTTATTATCAAAAATCTCGTTTTCTAGTAATACTTCACTCATTCCCATCACAACGGCACCTTCAACTTGTCCTTCGACTGCCATAGGATTAATTGCAGTCCCGCAATCATGGGCGTCCCAGAAATTAACAACGCTAACTTTTCCTGTTTCTACATCTATCTTAACTTCACATACTGATGCAGAAAAAGAAAATGCAGGCGAAGTTCCCACTGCTGCGCCTTTATAGCTTCCTCCCAAGCCTTCCGGTGGAGAATAATATCCTTTACCGAGCAAAGGACCTTTTATTGAAAAATGAGCTTCTGCTGCTTTTGACCATTCAATATAATTATCAGGGTTTTTAATTTCAAAAACTCTGTTATTTCTTGCGTCAAGTTTCTCGACCTCAATGTTTAATAATCCAGATGCAGCAATCAGAACTTGTTTTTTAACTTCTTCTCCTGCCATTTTCGATGCATTGCCTCCCATTAAAGTAACCCGGCTCGAATATGCACCAAATCCGATTGGTGTAAGGTCGCTGTCGGCAGACACAACGCTCATGTGTTCCATTGTAACTCCCATTGCTTCAGCAGCAGCCTGAGCTAAAACGGTATCGCTTCCTTGTCCTATGTCGGCATCACCGACAAAAAGAATTGCCTTTGAACCATCTTCAAGTACTTTTATTGTTGCATTTGAATGTGGGAATTTTGATCTGTAAATCGGGTATCCGGCACCTGATACAAATCCACCACATCCTATACCCATTCCACGACCAAATGGTAATTTACCTTTTTTATTTCCCCAATCCGATTTCTTTTTAACTAAGTCGAGACATGCTTTTAATTCGCATGAATGGATATCCAGGTCATTACATGTTCTGTATTCCGGTGTCATGGCATTCTTTTTTCTAATTGCGATATGGTCCATTCCAATGTCATCGGCAATCATAGATAAAAGAGATTCGAATGCAAAACGGGGATGGGGGGTACCGTGTCCTCTCATAGCACCGCATGGAGGAAGATTTGTGTTTACTCTGAAACCATCATATTTATAGTTAGGAAATTTATATAATGTTGCCAACATTGAACCGGCATAGTAAGTGGAAACGATACCAAAACTGGAATACGCACCCCCTTCAAGAACTGCTTTTTGTTTAACTGCGGTAATTGTACCGTCCTTTTTAACACCAATTTTCATATCAATAAATTGCTTATGTCTGCCACGACCGTATAAGTACATTTCTTTGCGGGTAAATCTCATTTTTACAGCTTGCCCTGCTTTTTTTGATAGAAATATTGACAAAACTTCAAGGATATTTGTAGCGGCTTTAGCTCCAAATCCTCCACCACAGTTTGTCATAATGACTCGAATATTACCAAGTGGCAGATTTAATATTCTCGAAAGCTGATGATGGACATAATGAACAACCTGAGTAGAAGTATGCAATGTTACTCTATTGTTCCTGTCCCACTCTGCAATAACACTTTGTGGCTCCATCGGATTTTGGTATACCCGGTTACCAACAAATCTCTCTTCCCTGATGTGGTCAGCTTCGGCAAATCCTTTTTCAATATCGCCAAAATGATGGTCAACTCTGGTATTTATATTGTTTTTGTATTTATCGTCAAATAGTCTTGGAGCGCCTTCTTTCATAGCTTCTTCGGGATCAAAGACAGCAGGAAGTTCTTCATATTTAACATCGATTAATTTAATTGCTTCGTAGCATGTTGCTTCGTCAATGGCAGCAACGGCAGCAACAACATCACCTACAAACCGTACCTTATCTTTTGCCAAAATATTTTCATCATAGCGTGCAGGTGATGTTCCGTAAGTAATGTCGGGGACATCTTTTCCGGTAAGAATTACTTTTACGCCCGGCAAAGCCTCTGCTTTTGAGGTATCAATAGAAATAATTTTGGCATGAGCTACCGGACTAAGTAAAAGTTTTCCGTAAATCATGTTCGGGACAACAATATCATCGGTATAAATTGCATGTCCGGTGGCTTTGTCGGCAGCATCAACTTTTGGTAATCGTTTTCCGACAACGGACAGGTTCATTGCTGATTTTTGTGGGGCATATTCAATTTCTTTTGGTGTTTTGCCGTTAATATAATCCCGTGCCGTTTCTACTGCTTCAATGATTTTAGTATAGCCGGTGCATCTGCAAAGATTGCCACTTAATTTATTTTTAATTTCGTCGTAAGTGGGGTTTGGATTTTCATCAAGAATTGATTTTGTCCTTAAAATCATACCGGGGGTACAAAATCCGCATTGAATTGCTCCTTTTTCAATAAAAGCCTTTTGAATAGGATGGAGTTCCATACCATTGGCAATACCTTCAATGGTTGTAATACTTTTCCCATTTGCTTCTACTGCCAGAACCAGGCATGAATTTACAGCTTTACCGTCCATAATAACGGTACAAGCTCCACAATCACCAACGCCACAACCTTCTTTTGTGCCGGTTAACCGAAGATCCTCCCGAAGCATATCAATCAGCGTTGTATTTGATTTTACGGCAACTTCGTAATTATTGCCATTGACTTTTATATTGATTAAATGTTTCATATAAATGACAATCTTTTTTTTAATTTACAGCTTTAATGGTTGCATTTTTTATTGTTCTTTTTACAAGCACTTTTACCAAATGTTTTCTGTATTGAGCAGAACCTCTGATGTCGGTAAGTGGCTGTGAGTCGGAAGCAGCCATTTCGCCTGCTTTTTCCATTATTCCGGAATCATTTATTAGAGCCGATACTTTTTGTCCGATAATATATCTTGACGCATTCTTACTAATAAACGGTGTTGGTGCAACAGCTCCTATTACAATTTTTGCATCTACACAAACATCGTTCTCTATGGTGATCAATGCTACTGAAGAAGCAACAGATATTGATGCGGCATCTCTTAAACCAAATTTCTCAATGCAAATACCTGTTCCTTGTTTTAATTTTGGAACTTTTATTTTTGTAACAATCTCTCCTGCTTTAATAGCAGTTTTTCTATGAAAAATAAAAAAATCAGCAATTGGAATTTCCCTGCTTCCTTTGGCACTTGTTAACTCTATTGTTGAAGCGGAAGCTAAGAGCACCGGTCCGGTATCACAACACGAAGCACCTGTGCAGATGTTGCCTCCAACGGTTGCAATGTTCCTTACTTGTTCGGTTCCCACATTGCTTGATGCTTCCGGTAAAGCAATGTAGTGTTGTTTTAGAATGGCTGATTTTACAATAGTACTATGAGTTACGGCAGCACCAATTATTATATGGTCTTCATCTTCTGTTATCTCTGCTAATTCTTTGATATCAGCAAGAGAAATAATATTTTCATGGTACCTGAGTCCATTTTTCATCTCGACCAATAAATCTGTTCCACCTGCCATCAATGCACTATCCTTATAGTTTTGAAGCATTTCACAAGCTTCTTTAATCGTTTTGGGTCGTAAATAATTGAAATCCTTTAGATACATATAAGTTTAAAGTTAAAGTGCCAAATTCTATTTTTTCTTTCAATTTCTAATTTATCATTGATAATTACGCTTACATGAGAACCCTTTTCTGACAATAGTTTGTTTACCTCATTATAAATCTCACGATTGGTAACAACAATAATTTGATTGCAACCAAAATTAAGAAATTCATCTATTATTTTTTCAATAAATGTCCGGTTTTTATCAAATCTAAGCAGGGGTTTGTATGTTTTCATTCTTGAAGACATACCTGCTGCCGGAATTACAGCACAAACACTATTTTGTTTAACATTAATCATGCGTGATTATTAAAAATCATACCGGATACATTAATTAAATGCACTAATACCGGTA
Source organism: bacterium (assembly GCA_036244975.1). Taxonomy (GTDB): domain Bacteria; phylum Bacteroidota; class Bacteroidia; order Bacteroidales; family F082; genus Sulfidibacterium. The sequence continues at coordinate 35,115 of BTTE01000010.1, forward strand.
ATATCATGTCCTGTTATTAACAAATGAATATCATGTGTTCCTTCATAGGTAATTACAGATTCCAAATTCATCATATGCCTCATCATCGGAAAATCACCGGTAATACCCATTGCACCAAGTATTTGTCGTGATTCTCTGGCAACATCCAATGCCATTTGAACATTATTTCGTTTTGCCATAGAAATTTGAGCAGGTGTTGCCCTGTCCTCATTTCGCAATGTCCCTAATCGCCATGCAAGCAATTGAGCTTTAGTTATTTCAGTTAACATCTCGGCTAATTTTTTTTGAATAAGTTGAAAAGATGCAATTGGCTTATTAAATTGTTTCCTTTCTAAAGAATATCTTAATGCGGTATCATAACAATCCATTGCTGCCCCAATCACACCCCAGGCAATACCATATCTCGCAGAACTAAGGCATGTAAGCGGCCCTTTTAATCCTTTTATGTTTGGTAAAAGATTTTCTTTAGGGATTTTAACATTATCAAAAACTAATTCCCCTGTTAAAGAGGCTCTTAAAGACCATTTTTTTAATGTTTCGGGGGCTGTAAATCCTTCCATTCCTTTTTCGACGATTAAACCTTTTATAATTCCCTCGTCATCTTTTGCCCATACTACACAAACATCGGCAATTGGGGCATTGGTAATCCACATTTTAGCTCCATTCAACAGATAATAATCGCCTTTGTCGGTAAAATTTGTAATCATGCTCCCAGGATCTGAACCGTGGTTTGGTTCGGTGAGTCCGAATGCACCTATAAATTCGCCGGTTGCTAATTTTGGCAGATACTTCATTCTTTGTTCTTCCGAGCCAAATTTATAGATAGGATACATTACTAACGATGACTGAACCGATGCCATAGATCTGATTGCCGAATCTCCTCTTTCAAGTTCCTGCATAATTAATCCATAAGACATTTGATCCATGCCGGCACCGCCATATTCTTGGGAAATGCAGGTGCCAAATGCTCCAAGTTCTCCAAGTTCTTTTACCAGGTGTCGTGGAAATTGATGTTTTTGATTAGCTTCATCAATTATTGGGATTACGGCTTTATTAACCCAGTCTCTTATGGCACTTCGTATCATTTTATGTTCATCACTAAAAAGCTCATCTATTAAATAGTAATCAGGTGGTTTATATGTATTTGCTAACATATCAATTTATTTTGTGTTTGGAAATATGAAAGAAGCATTATTTATTATTTCCATTTTTAGATGAAATAGCTTTTACTAAGTTGGTTAAAGTTAAATTTAGCGGTGTCCTGATATAGTGTTTTCTACCATATTCAACAATTTTACCGTTCATATAATCAATTTCTGTATCTCTTTTATTTATGAGGTCAACAGCTAAAGACGGTAAGTGGTTCCCTGCATTATTTAAATATCTTATACACCGTTTTACAAAATTTTCGGGTAATTTTATTTCTTCCGCTTTTGCAACTTCCTGAGCTTCGTATATAAGATGTTCAACAATTTCGAGTGTATCAGGATTTTCCATAGCTTCTTTCATAGTGAGTTTTGATAAGGCACATAAAGGACTCAATGCAGCATTTAGAATAGTTTTTTCCCATATTTTACTGGCTACATCAAAAGAATCTACACAAAGTGTCTTTAAATTTACATCAGATAAAGTATCACTAATAACCTGGGCTATTTCGATGTGTGAATCATCAACTGATGCAATAAAATTTGGCGGGTTAAAAAAGCTAATAGATACAACATTAGGAGCTTGTAAATTTCCGGCAAAATTAATTACCATTCTAAATATCTGAGATTCATTAAAATGAGAAATATATTTTACTCTTATATCAATTCCATTTTGAGCACTCAATAAATAAAATTTCTTTTTTGAATTTTTTTTAATTTTCTCAATCATTGCGTCCACATGATATGCTTTAACAGCACTAATTAAAATATCAAGATCATGTTCGAGCAATTCTTCTATGGAATTATATACATGTTTAAAATAGGCCTTCTTTTTAACTTTTCCAACTATCTCAATACCATTCTGTCTAATCAGGTTCAACTTGTCTCTATCTAAATCAGTAATGGCAGTCTCACATCCAGCTTCTACAAAATGAACTGCAAGTGTCTGTCCAACAGGTCCTAAACCAACGATTCCAACTTTAAATTTTCCTTTTTCCATAATATATTTTTTTAATTATTGAAACTAATAAACTTTTCAAATGATTATTCTGACATCTACCGCACATATATCATCCTCGTAAGCAAAGATAGGGTTAATGTCTAATTCTCTGATTTCAGGAAAATCATTAACCAACATTGATATTCTTTGCAAAACATCTGATATTTTTTCTTTATTAATACCTTTTTCTCCTCTAAATCCATCAATTAATGGTGCTGCCTTAATAGTATTCAACATATCTTCAGCTTCCACATCGGAAACAGGAGAAATATTGAATACGACATCTTTAAAAATCTCTACAAATATTCCACCTAAGCCAAACATTATAATATGTCCCAAACCTTCTTCTTTTTTGGCACTAATGATTAATTCTTTTCCTTTTGGTAAAAATTTTTGGATAAAAAACCTCAAGTCGTCCTGATAAAGTTCCTTTTGCATTTTATTTATCGTTTCACTGACCATGCCGGCAGATGTGATATTAACCATAACTCCACCAACATCGCTCTTATGGATTATCTGCTGAGAATCAGCTTTAATAACCACAGGATAACCTATTCTTTCAGATAGAGTAACCGCTTCACCGGAACTTTTTGTAATACCCCAGTCTGCAACAGGAATATTGTATGCCGACAATATCTCATAAGATTGCCCGGCAGTAAATACTTCTTGTTTAAGCGTTTTAGCATTGTCAATAATTGTTTTTACTTTATCTTTATTTACATCATCAAAGATTTTAATATCTCCTTTTTTCTTGTCTTTTATTTTTTTGTATTTAACCAAAGATGAAAGTGCTTTTGCTGCTGTTTCAGGGAAATCGAAACATGGAACTGAGCCGCTTTTTAGGATTTTTGAGGTAGATTTCCAATTTTCTTTATCGGTAATATAATTACAAACAAGCGGTTTAAGTTGTTTTTTATTGATATTGACAATTTCTTTGGCAACACTTTCACAATCGACAAAAGGCGGAGTAACAAAGTTCAGATAAATACAATCAAATGACGGTTCATTCATCATTATCTCTAAAGCACTTTTAAATTGTGGAGCGCCGGCAGTTGCAACTACATCTAACGGATTGTTGATAGATGCCGAGCTGAACATTGTTTCTTTTAAGCGGTCTTTTGCATTTTGTGATAACTGAGGTATTTTTAGTCCGCAACTGACTAATTCATCAATAGCAACTACTGCCGGTCCTCCGGTATTTGTCATTATACCTACGCGATTACCTTTTGGTAATGGTTGTGAGGCAAAAGCCTCAGCAGCATTACATAAATCTTCAATATTATCGAATGATAAAATATTAGCTTTTTTGAAAATCAAATCCATTGAAATACTCCCTGCCAATCCACCAATGTGAGAACGGGATGCTTCGGCACCTTTGTCCGTACGGCCGGCAGTCATAGCAAGGATAGGCTTTTTTGCAGATACTTCTCTTGTTAGTTCTAAAAACTCTTTAGGGTTTGGAATGCTTTCAACATAAATTACAATAGCTCTCGTTTCGTCGTCATTTCCATAATATTCGATTATTTCAGGAATTGATATATCAGAGGCATTACCATTAGAAGCATACATCCTCATACCAATGCTCATATCGTGAACAGCCTGCATGATTATAGCACCTATACCGCCACTTTGAGCAACAATAGAAATATTACCTTGTTCGGGGTAAGTAAAAGTAAAATTACAATATGCCTTTAATTCAGTGTTAATTATTCCCTGACAGTTTGGTCCAAAAATTCTAATTCCATACTTTTTAGCCTTGTTTAAAAACTCATCTTCCAATGCCTGACCTTCAACACCCATTTCTTTAAATCCGGCAGTATTAATGATGATGGTTTTTATTCCTTTTTTTCCACAATTCTCAACTTCTTGTGGAACAAACGGTGGTGGAATAACAATATGTGCAAGATCAACTTCACCGGGTACATCTAATATTGATTTATAAGCTTTTAAGCCTCTGACTTTATCAGCTTTTGGATTTATCGGATAAATTTGTCCTGCATATTTATAACGAAGAAGATTTTTAATAATAACATTTCCTATTGACAACTCTTTTACTGAAGCACCTATTAATGCTACGGCTTTTGGTCTGAATAATGCATCTAAATTATTATTCATAAGATTAAGTATTATTTTGAAGTTTTTTATAACGAAAACCTCCCCACATTGCCGCCCCAATTGCACCCGAAAGTATTGAATCGGCATGTGCATGAATTTCTAAATCTAATTTACTTTCGGCAACAAGTTCCTGAACGGCTTGGACCATGCCGATATTCATTGCCATACCTCCCGTTAATACAACTGGTGATTGAGCTTTTAAAGAGGAGAGTAAACGCACAATTTTATTTGCAACAGACAAATGAATTCCTTTAATAATGTCGGGAGTTGCAATGCCACGGGAAACCATATTGATGACATCTGTTTCAGCTAAAACGGCACAAATTCCCGAAGGAATCTCAGGTTTTGTAGCCTTTAATGATGTTTCACCTACTTCTTCAATTGATAATCCAAGATACCGGGAAATGTTTTCGACAAATTGTCCCGAGCCTGACGCACATTGTCCGGTCATTTTATAATTAATAACTTTTCCTCGATGATCAACAGCTATTGCTCTAACAAAAAGAGCACCCATATCAACAACTGTTACCGATCCGGGAATTAAAAACACGCCGCCTTTAGCATGTGTCGTCATGCTGTAGAAATGTCCTTTTTTTCGCTTAACCATCTCGCCTTCACCTGTTGATGCTAAATATGCAATATCTTCGTACTTTAAATTATTTTTTTTAAGAATATAATCAATCACCTGATCTGCAATAATTTCCGGATTGCGTTTCCTGATTTTTTCAATTTTTCTATCTATAATTACAGGATTATCGGAATATTCCATTAAAACAGCTTTGATATTACTACTTCCAACATCAATCCCAATTGTATATAATTTATCTTTCATTTTTGTAATAGTTCTTTATTTAAAAGTTTTTGTTTCAACTCAAATTAATTCTTAAATCCTTTTTTTGCAAAAAGTGCTCCTCCGAGAGCTCCCATAAAAATAGAATCTGAATGAATATTTATTTTAATATTGTCTCCATAATTTTTGCGAACAAGGTCAGAAACATATTTCAAAACTGCTTGATTTCTGGCAACACCACCGGTAAATGAAAATTCATTTCTTACGCCACCGGAACGGGCAAGTAATGACATTGCACGCATTACAATAGCTTTGTGTAGTCCGGCAAGAATATCGGAGCGTTTTTGCCCGACATTTAACAGTTCTCTAATTTCGGCACCTGCAAACACAGTACAGGTGGAACATATATTTACTTCCTGTTTGGCTTCTAATGCCAATGGTCCGAGTTCATTTAATGAAATACTGAATTCATCGGCAATATATCCTAAATAACGACCACATCCGGCTGCACATCTATCGTTCATATGAAAACTTGTAACCAGCCCGTTTCCGTCAACTTGAATAGCTTTGGTATCCTGACCACCAATATCAAGAACTGTTCGTGTGTTAGGAAAAACAGCATGAGCACCAAATGCATGACAAAGTATCTCGGATTTTATCGATTTCTCAGGAAAGGGAAGTAAGGCTCGACCATAACCCGTACCAACCATATCGGAAATATGAATATCCAAATTGGCAACAAATTGGATATGGTCTTTAATGGAATTATATATTTTATTGTAATTACCTCTTAATAAATTTAACTCGCTATCAAACTTAATATCAGTATTTTCCAAAAATGTTTCGTCTAATTTTGAGTACTTGTCATTTAAAATATCCATTGAGTCGAATATCAACTCTTTGAAATCATATTCAGTTAATTCATTTTCGACGGGAGTAATACTTTTGTCATAAACCAACATCAAAGGGTCAAAATAATCTTTATCTAATTTATTTATTTCGTTATTATATCTTTCGCTAACAATATCTCTGAAAAATTGATTTTTACTCCCCAGGTCAGAGAACAGATAAGCCTGACGGATTTCGGGTCCTATTGTGTTTACAATTTTTTCTACCTTTTTGGCAATGTCTTCCTTTTTCTTTATGTCAGAGAAAGATGATTGAATGGTATCTATAAATTGGTTATTTAGTCTATCTAATCTTTGTTTAAATTGCAGGTATTGAAAAACCGATTCAAGGTCTTTTATGTATTTTTTGTATTCAGGATTACTTTCAATCTCGTCTTCCAATTTCATTTTAAGAAGAGAAAATCTGGCATTATATATAGCTTCCAATCTGGCAACTTCTGTAGCTACCAAATAATTAGCACGGGTATTTGTGATACCTCTTCCAATTATCCGTTCGGTTTCATCAACAATAATTGCTTTCGATGTAGTGGAGCCAAGGTCTATCCCTAAAAAATACTTCTTCATTAATTATATGTTTTTATTAACTATTTTTTTTCTCGATTAAGATGTAGTTTTGTTAATTATTCAAAATTAATTTGCGCTGTTCAAGCATTTGGAAAAAAGATTCGAGTCTGTTTTTAATGTTTGAATATGAAAAATATCTTGGATCAACTAAATCAGATTCAATAAAACTTACCGGAATTTCAAGTCTTTTTTCCAGCTGTTGCATAATCATTAATTGTCCTGCCGAAAATGAATTACAACTTTTTATTGAATTTACTAAAAAACCATCGGCTTTGTAATTGGTAATACAATCCGAAAGTAGTTCAACCCGTTGTTCAAGATTAAGATTTGTATAGCAGTTCATACAATATTTGGCAAGACTCTCTAACGGTTTATCCGGGTTTACACGGAAACCCATATCATATACGCCACCAACTTTCGTATAAGAAGAAGCCACAATCACAGCCCCCATATCATAAAACAGTTTCCAAAATTCGCGGAAATGTGTCCAATTTGGCGGGCCTTCTACAACAAGGCGGAATTTTTCTTCTTCCATTTCTCCTTCAGGTGTAATCGGCCCTAATCCTTTTTTTACACGGTCGAGAATCTCTTTATAAAGCTCCTCATAGTAATTGATAGCATCAACAGTTCCTCTAAAGCCAATATTGATAGGACCTATATAATATACTCCGGCAAAATATGCGTCAATTGGTGACGGTTTATTCTTTGTCGTTGCAAAAATTTTAAGCATATAATCTTCAACTTTGCTGGTATTTTTCAGTAATTCTTTCAACTTTTCTTCGTCGTATTTTTGTCCTGACACTTTTTCCATCTTAGGAATAACTTCCTCTTTCAACTGCTTTACCATATATTGTGTCATATCAGGTGTAATCTTGTGTGCTTCCTGATAAGGGGTATGCAATAAAGCAACGGGAACTCCGGGATATAACCGCTCTAAAGTTTCAAACCATTTCATAAATGTGAAACATCCGGTATAGCTTAGTAATAGTAAATCGGGATCGGGGATTTTTTCTCCGGTTGGGCCTATATTCCCGTTAATCATCATCCCAATATCACATTTAACATAGGTACAAACATCTTCGGAATAACCAATTTTTTCAGCATCACGAATAAACCCTTCCGATTTTTTTCTCATCCCTGATTGTAATGCATTTATCTCAGGATATACCGGAAGCATATCAAATGATCTGATTAATTCTGATATATTACCGGGTACAAATGTATATACAACCTTTTTCCCTGTTTCTTTAGCAGTACTCAAATCCTTAAAAAGTGATGCTATCATCTCTTTTTGGATAATCATACTTTTTTCTTTTGCAATATCTTTTGACATAGTTACTTTATTAAATAAATTTTACTTCATCAATCCCACAATTTTATTGAATCTGAAAAAGTTCCAACCTGTTCTTTAATCACTTTAAACTGACCTGTAATCTCACTAAAAAGGAAACTAATGTATCTGGCATTTTTGTCATCACATGCTTTTTGCAGAACCGGGTGATCAAGAAGTGCAGGATCACAAAAACTTGGTGCAGCAAAAATAACACCATCTACTTTTCTATGTTTCATTAAATCCAACAGTCTACTTTCTTTTGGATTATCAACATCATAAACCGATGAAGAAAAAGTACTATTATTTATATAAGCGGAACTTATTGTACTTAACAACTGTTCTTGAGAATTGACTTCGTCAATATCCTTTTGAATCCATCTGGCACCTAACAAAAAATCATCTTCTACAATATAACAACCTGCATTTTCAATGGTTTTTATTAATCCAACCGGTGGTTGTTCACAAAAAGCACCAATAACCATTACTTTGATTTTATCAAGATTATCACCAATGTCTTCGCTGATATAACTGATTACATTTTCCAGAATCTGATTATGCTCTTCTACAGGTATCATATATCCTGCTCTAACAACATGATAAACATCGGCTGCCGTTAATCTCCATGGATATTCCTGACGGACATCATAGATTTTGTTGATAAGTCGCCTGTTTTTATTGAAAAGTCTTATGGAATTGTTTAATCTTTCAGGTGTAACTTTAACATGATTTATCTTATAGATTTCATCTAATACATGCTGTAATTCCTTTTCATAAAACTCACCTCCTATATGTGATTTGAAGTTCTGTGGATAATCCAAATACTTTACAAATTTTCCTTTCCCGATTAATCTAAACATACCGGAAAGATTCCTGATCACATCACATATTGATGGGAAAATAAATCCGTCAAAACCCTCAAAATGCCCGTCCAAAGCTAATTCCATAATACTCCTTGGCATATGACAGATATATGATTGATAATAGGCATCGCCTCTTATTATCTGCTTTTTATCTCCTCCTCCTAATATTCCAACGGGCAAACCATTTGCCGCATGAACTATTTCGTGTGGAAAATAAATTGGCATATTACCAACAATTACTCTTTTATCATCTTGTGATTTCCACTCTTTCGCTTTTGTAAAATTCAGGTCAAATGATATCTCTTCACACTTGACTAAAATATCTTTTAATGGTTCCAAATCGTAAATGTTATTTTGTTAAAAAAAATATATGCTATAAATCAACTATTATAAGTTCAAAGATTATTAATTTCATAAAACAATCGTTAAAATTACAAAATTTTTAAAAAAAATCAACCCTACTAAATTTTATTTTGATGTGCCGGACAAAATATTTAGTAAGTCTGTTGAAGAAGAAATCTCTATCTCTTGTACCCTGATTAAAGGAAATAAACTGTTTAATTTTTCTATCAGTCGCTTTAGCCAAGGTATTGGTTTCAGCCTTAAAAAATAATTGATAAATTCTTGTTCATTAGTTTCTACAAGGGTTTTGAAGGTCAGCACCTCATCTATATTTTCGTTTTCAATATTTTCTACAAATGATGTAATTTTTTGTCAATTTGCAGAAAATGTATAATACCCTCAAGAAACCAGGCCGGAAGCTTAATTGAAAAAAATTAGTAAATTAAACCAGGGTCTGCTGAAAAAGTTCGTAGTGCAGTAAATACAAGACCGCAATGAGAAATCCGAAGGAGTATAAAGAAATCATGAAGGAAACGAAAAAAAACAGCCCTAAATCCGGGATGAAGTTACAAAGCTTCAGCATTTTTAAAATGCCTGACAGCCTGATTTAAAGCAATTTTAAACCATTCGGTGTATTCAGCGGGATGTTCTTTGATGTCTTTGGTCACAAAGTCCAGGTCAACATATTTCCAGTCGGACACCTCATCGGGATTGGGAACCGGTTTCTCGTCGCAGGTACCCATAAATACATGATCGAACTCATGTTCTTTCAGCCCCTGCCCTACATAAGTTCTATAAACAAAAGAAAAAACCTCTTTAATCTTACAATCGAAGCCCATTTCTTCCATCAAACGGCGGTGGACAGCGACAGACGTCTCTTCGCCGGCATGTGGATGACTGCAAACGGTATTGGTCCACAATCCGGATGAATGGTATTTGTGCAGCGCACGCTGCTGTAATATCAGTTTACCTTCGGAGTTAAAAATAAAAACAGAAAATGCCCTGTGCAATACGGCCTTTTCATGCGCCTCTATCTTCTCCATGGTACCGAGAGGCTTATCATTTTTATTAACGAGTATAACGTATTCTACTTCCATCTATCTTTGCTTTTCAGTTGACAAATGCAAAGATATAAATATATCTTGAACGTAACTAAACAAGTACTATATGAAAGGAAAAGAGTTAGAAATAGTATTTTTTACTGAAATTCAGAATGTTAAGCATTTTTGGATTCGCCTTGTTCTTCTTTTTGAAATTATCGTGTTCTCAGGTATTATTTACCGGCAACTCTTTATGGGGAAGCCTTTTGGTGCTTACCCGGTGACGGATAACGGGCTTATTATCCTTTCTCTGCTGTTGATTATTCCCATAGCTGTTCTCTTTTTCATCAAAGTCAAAATCACCGTGGGCCGGGAGGAAGTTTGCTATAAAATGCTGCCCATGGGGTTGTTTCAATACCGGATAGCGCGTCAACAGCTAAAGAGTTTTTCCATCGAAACAAAAGATATTGGCAAAAACAATGAAACTTCCGGGTTAAAGCTGATACTGAAAAATGAAAAATCGCTTTTTCTGCCTTCCAAAAAGCCGAAACAAATGTTTCAGGCCGTTCAAAAAATGATGAATGGAAAGTAATTTCCAAATACAGCATTTTAGTAAAAATCACATTTACAAGGTTAGGTGACTTTGGTTTGCCCGCAGAGTACTTTTTCTATTTTTTCAAAAATTTTTACCCGAAATATTTTCTGAGTGATATTTTTATTATTTTTGACCGAACGTTTAGTCATAAAACATGTCGCCACGTAACAAACAACAATTCGAACAGATTCGCCACGACCGGAAAGCAGCCATTGAAGAGGCAGCCATGCAGCTTTTTGCAGAAAACGGATTTGCAGGCGTCTCTATCAGTACGATTGCCCGAAAAGCAGGCACCTCCAAAGGTCTGCTTTACAACTATTTCGAAAACAAAGAAGCGCTGGTGAAAGAAATTGTTTTGGAAGGTATCCGGCAAATGATGGTAGCGTTAGATTTTGATTTCCAGCAGGAGCTTACCGAAAAACGCTTTAAAGAACTGATTGAAAAGAATTTTATTCTATTCAAAGAAAAGATTTCCTATTGGAGTTTATACATTGCCGTCATCACGCAACCGGCCGTAACCGCTTTGGTGAAAGACAAAATTTTTGAGCTTGTAGGCCCGTTCATTACGGCACTTTCGCAATACTACGCCAAAAAAGGTATCAAAAATCCGGAAGCGCACAGCTTCTTGCTCGGCTCCGTGCTGGATGGCGTAGCCATAGATTATATGCTTAGCCCCGCCGATTACCCCATTGACGACATAGAGGCCATTATCATTGAAAAATTTATTTAAACCAAATACCATGAAAAAAATATTTCCGCTTCTCTTCCTTACTTTTCTAAGCTTTTTTCTCATGGAAAAACAAGCGGTAAGCCAGGAAATGACAGCCAAAGAGATAGTTACAAAATCGTACAACCTTTTCCTGGGGAAAAGCAGTTTCAGCATGATGACCCTGACCATTGTCCGTCCCGAATGGCAACGCAGCATCAGCCTGCAAAACTGGTCAATGGGCACGGACTATTATCTGACGCTGATTACTTCTCCTGCCCGCGACAAAGGCGAAGTTTTCCTGAAATCGAAAAAAAACATGTGGAATTTCATCCCGGCCATCAACCGTATGATAAAAATTCCGCCTTCTATGATGATGCAATCATGGATGGGTTCCGACTTTACCAATAACGACCTGTTGAAACAAAACAGCATCGTTACCGATTACAAACACACCTTTGCAGGAAGCGAAAAACTGGAAGGATACGACAGTTACGTCATCGACCTGGAACCGCTTCCCGAAGCAGCCGTCGTCTGGGGTAAAATCAAAATGTGGATTACCAAAAAGAATCTCATTACCCTGAAAATTGAATACTTCGACACCCATGGAAAACTGGTGAAGACGGAAACAGCTTCCGGGATAAAACTGATGGGTGGTCGCTTGCTCCCCTCTCACATGGAGATGATCTCCAACACCAAAAAAGGGCACAAAACCCTCATCGACATCCAACATCAGAAGTTTGATATAAAAGGACTTCGGCAGGACTTTTTCTCCATACAAAACATGAAAAATGTGAGGCCCGTAAGTATCACATCAATCGCAACAAAAAAGTAGATGAAAACATTAATAAAAATTGCCTGGCGGAATTTATGGCGCAACCGGCGGCGGACTATCCTCACGGCCTCCGCAGTTGTTCTGGCGCTTTTCCTGGCTTTAATCATGCGCTCCATGCAGTTCGGGTCGTATGAACAGTGGATTCAGGCCGGGGTGAACCAGGTGGGCGATTTGCAGGTACACGACACCGGTTACTGGGCCAACCAAAGTATCGACAGGGCATTTTTTTACCGTAAAAGTATTGGTAAAACTTTGGCGGGTATTAAAGGAATAAAAAGAGTCCTTCCTGGTTTAAAAACCTTTTCGCTGGCTTCCTACGGAAAACAAACCAAGGGTGTGCTCATTTCCGGTATCGATGCTGTTCTGCAAAATCAACAAAACAACCTGTCCGGCAAAATTGTCCGGGGCAAATACCTTACCGGGAACAACAACGATGTGCTTTTGGGCGATAAACTGGCTGAATTTTTAAAAATCAGGGTGGGCGACACGCTGGTGTTGCTCGGACAAGGCTACCGGGGAATCACTGCCTACGGCATCTATAAAGTAGCCGGCATTTTCCATATGCCTTCGATTCAAATGAACAACCAGCTGGTTTTTATGAACCTGAAAGCCGCGCAGGACTTTGTTTATCCGTATCAGTCAGGCCTGCTGACCAGCCTCTCTGTTTTTTTAAAAGACCCCGCTGAGCTGGAAACAGCGAGAAACAAAATACAGCACAAGTTAGGCCCTGATTATGAAGTTATTCCATGGAAAACCATGCTTTCCGACATCCTGCAAACCATTAAAGTTGACAACATTTCGGGGCAGTTGATGCTGCTCATTCTATACATTATAGCGGCTTTCGGCATTTTCAGCACCATTTTAATGATGACCATGGAAAAGCGCAAGCAATATGCTATTATGGTTTCCATCGGGATGGAGCGCAGAAAGTTGGTTTGGGTGAGTATTTTCGAAACGTTTATCATTTCGGTTATCGGGATTATTATCGGGTTATTGCTGGCTTCCCCGGTGATTTATTATTTGCATTTTAACCCTATCCCCATCACAGGAGATGTGGCCAAAATGTATCTGGAATTTAATATTGAGCCGATTCTCCCGTTTTCCATCAAAGCTCATGTTTTTATGAGTCAGACGATTATCGTACTTGTTTTGTCCCTTTTGTCGTCTCTGTACCCCATTATATACTTATCGAAATTTAACATTTTAAACGCTTTCAGGCACTAAATCGAAAATTATGTTATTTGCAATTGCATGGAGAAACCTTTGGAGAAATAAGCTGCGTAGCTCGGTTATCTTTACCTCTATTGCCGTTGGCATTATCGGGGCTGTGATTTCCGATGGTTTTATGTCGGGATTAACTGACCAGCGTGTTGATGCAGCCATCGCCAACGAGGTTTCGGACATACAAATCCATAACCCTGCTTTTCTGCTTAACGGAGAAATTCAATACCAAATTCCCAATGCGGAACAAAGTGTAAAAAAAATTGAAGCCATCCCTGAGGTAAAAGGGGTAAGCCTCCGCATGAAAACATCGGCCCTGGCGGCTTCTGCCAATGCCGGAGCCGGAGTAAACATTTACGGTGTAAACCCTGCTGCAGAGCTGAAGGTAAGCGACCTACATGCACTCATCATCGAAGGCAAATACCTCTCGACAGATGAAAAATTCCCTACGGTTATCGGTCAGAAACTGGCGCACAAATTAAATCTGGGGCTGGGCGACAAGCTAATTGTTACCTTAACCGATTCCTCAGGAACCATTACCAGCGGCGCCTTTCGGATTGTTGGAATCTTTAAAACAGCCAACAATCGTTTTGATGAAGCCAATGTTTTTGTGAATAAAAAAGACCTGTCCGGCCTCGTAGGCTATCCGGCGAACACCGGTGATGAAATTGCCATACGCCTGAAGGCCAACAGCCAAATACCCGTGGTACTGAAAGCACTGCGCCAGCTCTTTCAAAAAGAGGTTCGGAGCAGGAAAATCGTTATCCGCAGCTGGGATCAAATTCAGCCGCTGCTTAAAGCAATGATTGCGTTGATGGATTATTTCTCTTACATTTTTCTTTTCATCATCCTCGCTGCCCTGGCTTTTGCCATTATTAACACCATGCTGATGGCCGTAATGGAACGCACCCGGGAGATTGGCATGCTCATGGCGCTGGGCATGAATAAACGCAAGATTTTTTCGATGATTATGCTGGAAACTATCTTTTTATCCATTGTGGGCGCAGTGCTGGGACTTCTCATCAGCATTCTTGTCGTAAACCATTATGCCACCTATGGTTTTGACCTTTCGAGCGTGGCCAAAGGTTTAAATTATATTGGTTACAGCTCACGAATATTTCTCCGGGTAAACACCAGCTTTTACGTAATCAGCATGATACTGGTGGCGCTGATTGCTGTATTATCGAGTATTTCGCCAGCGCTAAAAGCGCTTAAATTGCAACCGGCCAAGGCCATAAGAGAAAATATTTAAACATTATTAAACAGGAAGACAATGAGTATTATTGAAGCCAGAAACATTTATAAAGTTTACAACGAAACCAAAGTTCCGGTAAATGCGCTGAATGGCGTGGATTTGAAAATCGAAGAGGGCGAGTTTACCGCCATCGTAGGACCTTCCGGATCGGGAAAAACCACGCTGCTAAATATTCTAGGCGGACTGGATTTGCCTTCCAAAGGCGATATTTTTATCGAAGGAACAAACCTGAAAAACCTCAGCTCGAGACAATTGATTGATTTCCGGCTGCACAACATCGGCTTTGTATTTCAATCTTATAACCTTATTCCCGTTTTGACGGCAAAGGAAAATACGGAGTTTATTTTGGAGTTACAGAAGGTTCCCAAAAAAGAGCGGATACAGAAAGCTATGGAACTGCTGGAAGCTGTGGGCATAGCCGACAAAGCCGACCACAAGCCCGGTCAGCTTTCGGGCGGGCAGCAACAACGTGTAGCCGTGGCACGGGCGCTGGCATCGCAGCCGAGGTTTATCATTGCCGATGAGCCGACTGCCAACCTCGACTCACGCTCAACCAACGACCTGCTGGAGATTATGGCGGAAATGAACCGAAAATATCATTCCACTTTCATCTTTGCCACCCACGACCAGCGTGTCATGGACAAAGCACACAGAATCGTAACTATTGATGATGGAAAGATTATCGGGGATGAAATGTTTGAAGAACGGCAGGGATAGTTTTGATAAAACAATAATGAAGAAATTTCTCTTCGTACTTTTTATTTTCCTTGCCGGGAGCCAGGTTCGGGCACAAGAAATCCACAAGTTCACTGCTACCGGGTTTCTGGAATATCTGAATACTACCTGGGCGCCGGAACATACGACGCGCTGGACAAACCTGTCAGTAGTTTACAACCGCCTTGACCTCCACTGGTATCCGGTGAAATCGCTGGAGTTTTCGGCAGGTGTTCGTAATAATTTCAACTTCGGGCCTATGATGGCCGGTTATTATCCCTACTACACCGATGCCCTGCTAAAAGATTACGGCTGGCTCAACATGACTTTCAACCTTGCCAAAGACAGCTCCTATCTGCTTTACACCAATATCGACAGACTGAATATGAAATGGACACTCAAAAAATTCGAGATGACCATCGGCCGGCAGCGCATCAACTGGGGAATCAATTTGGTTTGGAATCCCAACGATATTTTTAATACTTACAACTATTTTGATTTTGATTATGTGGAGCGTCCCGGCAGCGATGCCATTTTGATGCAATATTACACCGGCGATTTTTCCTCTCTGCAACTGGCCGCCAAACTCGACCGGGATAACCAGCTTACCGCCGCACTCATGTATAAATTCAATGTGAACAATTACGATTTACAATTTCTCGGCGGTGTGATGGAAAAAGATTTGGTTGTCGGCATGGGATGGGCCGGACAGATCAAAGGTGTGGGTTTTACCGGCGAAGCTTCTTATTTCCGAAACCTTGACCGGTTTGCCGACACCACCGGACAACTGGTAGCTTCTGTCAGTGCCAACTTCACCTTCCCGAACCAGCTTTTTGTTAACGGCTCCGTGATATACAACAGCCGCGGTACCACCGGGCCGGCCGGCATGGGAACCTTCGTTCTGCTGGGAAACGTGAATCCCAAAACGTTAACACGCTCCAGGTTTGACATGTTTGGCGAAGTCTCCTATCCGGTAACTCCACTGATAAAAGCCGATGTTTCAGGCATTTTCAACCCTAATGACAACTCACTGTTCGCCGGCCCTTCATTAGATTTCAGCCTCACCGAAAATCTGGACCTCTATGTTATGGGACAGCTGTTTTTCGGAAAACCGCAAACCGAATTCGGCGATTTCGGACAGATGTACTATCTCCGGCTGAAATGGTCGTTTTAGGATGTGAGATGTGAGATTTTGGATGTGAGATGGACAGTGTCCTTAATTCTTTTTTATCTTTGAGTCCGGTCTAAAAAGGTACCGATTATTTCTGGCTTTATATGTCCTGGCCGGCATCACCTTTCTCGCCATGGGATTTGTTATCATAAACTACAATCCCCGATTTAAAGAGAGCATCCCGGGTCTCGTGGCTATTGTTCTGATACTTTACAGCGACACAAACTTTTACCTTCTGCTAAAGCGCAAAAAGGATATTTACGAAAGGGGACTTCTAATAATTCCTTTCTTTCAAGAAACAAATGAGATGAACAAGATGCCTGCCTTGCCGGTCAGGCAGGCAAGGCATAAATTTTTCTGAATAGCCGTAGCTATTGAGAAA
>BTTE01000011.1:0-50836 GCA_036244975.1 bacterium
AATTAACTATTGCATGCTGTAAATAAGATGGTGGACTCAGTTTAAAAGGCTGATGACCCGCCAAAGTCGTTGTACAGGCGATGGCTTTAAACCACCTAAAGGTGCTTTGGTAAAGAGCCCGGGTACTGAGCAGCTCTGCTCCCCTTCCAAAGACTCTTTTTGTTTTGTAATGACAAAGATAATATGAATAATAAATTAATTTTGTACATTAGCTAACTAATTCAGTCCTAATAATAGGGGGTCGGTACAAAAATTAACTAGTGGAATATATTTGTATAGAATTGTAGCAGGAAGCTTTATACAGACTAAAAGAATGTTGCTTTTGAAATAAATTGAAATTAAAAATATTATGTATTCTTTAAATTTTAGGAGTCAAGATAAATGAAAAAATTAATTTTGTTTCAAATAATTACTTTATTTTTAGTTATAGAATTAAAAGCTCAAACAACCGAAAATATTACTATTAATATTGGTTCGGTTGATTTAGCAGATTCTGTAAACAAGCCCAATATGCTCGGTGTAATTGCCGGGCCTTCTCCAAATTACAATTCACCTTCTCCTGATTTAACTTATAAATATCAAGACATTGGAGTGACAACCATTAGAAACAATGACTATAAAGATGACCGTTTAGATATGGAACGTATGTTTTTTGGTGGTACTTATCCAGTTACTGCTAACACTCCAAATTATCCCAAATGGGATGTTGACCCCAATAACAATCAATACTATCATTTCAAAGAAAGTGATGCACAGTTTCAGAACTGGTTAGACGGTGGATTTTTGCCGTTTTTTAGATTAGGTGGCGAGCATAACAGTTTCCCGCGAAGTCATGATTACGAAGGTCCGCGAAGCAGTGAAGAATCCAATTGGATAAACGCTGGTTTGCAAGTAGTAAGCAGATATAATTCCTTTAATGGTGAAACAAATACATTAGCCGGCTATTTAGACATTTGGACAGAGTATCCACAACATAATTTTTGGGATAGAGATTCTTTATCATTTAATAATTTTTGGTCCAACGCTTTTGATTCCTTAAAAATACATTTCCCTTCTTTAAAAATTGGCGGGCCCGGTTTCAATACTTCCGTATCAACTACTTTAGGAAATAAAGGTACTGTTAAAGTATGGGTTGATTTATTTCTTAGAGAATTAAAATCGAGAAATTTAAAACCTGATTGGATAGGGTTTCATGTTTTTAGTAATAATATAGATGACTTTTATAACGCGGCTATTGCATATCGTAAACTCTTAAGAGCAGAGCCCCCTTTTGATGCCTATGCCTCGATTTGGGGAAGTGGGAATAGCAGTTTTTTTTACGGTACAGAATTAATTTGTGATGCTTGGGGATTTTATAATGACCATTCTCTCTCTCAATCTACCAGAGATTCTTTGTTTAACAAACAAAAAGGTGCAGCCCACCACGTAGGAGTTTTTATTGCATTGCAGCAAGCGGATATTGAAAGAGCATACATTTATCGAGGTGGTGAAATTGTAGTGGACTCGTTACAAGCTGTTAACGGTTTATTTTATGGAGATTCTAACGGTGGCTATAAACCCGTAGCTTATGGTTTTAAACTTAGTTCTAAAATGCAAACTATTTATAACAAAAAACTAATCTCACCGGTTTACGCAATTGCCTCCGGTGGAAGCAAAATTTGGACATTAGCCGGTGAAGACGCGAACGGGAATAAAGCTATTCTTATCTCAAATCCTTCGGAGAATACAATTAATATGACACTTACACTTAACGGTAGTAATTTATCCACTTCTTTATTTCCATACATAGATCAATATACTATAACAGATAATAATGATGGACAAACACCAAATCAATGGAATAGCGGGGCATTTGTATTACCTCCGTTTACATCTCACTTAATTACAATGAAAAAAAATTTAACCGGTGTAGATATAAATTCAAATAAATTGCCTACTCATTATTCTTTATTGCAAAACTATCCAAATCCTTTTAATCCCAGTACAGCTATCAGCTATCATCTTTCGACTACAAGCCAAGTTACTTTGAAAGTGTATGATATTTCGGGTAAAAAAATTATAACCTTAGTTAGCAAAGTACAAAAGGCAGGTACTTACAAAGTTAATTTTAATGCTGCCAAATTAGGAAGCGGAGTGTATTTGTACAAACTTACAGCTAAAAATAATTTCGGAAGCTTTGTACAGTCAAAGAAAATGGTCTTAATCAAATAAAAAAATATGTAATGGGGTAATTGATATGAAAACATTAAAAATAATTTTGATAACAATTAGTTTATTTCTTACCATGAATGATATGGTGTTTTCTCAACCTTTTACAAAAAAATATATTATGTCTTTTCATACATGCGGTGTAAATTGTAACGGTTTTCAAGATCATAAAGTCAATTTAGCAGAATCCGATGATGGAATAAATTGGACTTTAGTACCAAATTTTATTCCTTATGGAGGAAGCGTACCGGATGTAATTATTAGAGGAAGTAAATTATATATCTATACACCGGGTATGGTAAAAAGATATGATAAAATAACAAATACTTGGGATTCAAATCCTGTACCTGTTTCAATTATTGACAACAATGGCGCACCTGTCCAGTTCGTAGATCCTTCGGCCATTATAGATAATTCTGGTAAGATTGTTTTATTTTATCTTAATTCGACCGGTTTAACAGGTGATCCTGCTGGGTGTCAAACATATCCTTGTACAAAATATTTTGATTCTGCCGTTGAAGTGGAAGGTTCTGACGGGACACAATTTATTTCTCAAAGCGGAGATAGAGCCACTTATCAATTGACTGATTCTCCTTCGAGCGCTTCAGATCCCGATATATTTTTCGATGGTACACATTATATTTTATATATATCTAAAGGGCAAGGAATTATTGCAATGAAAAGTGATACTTTGCAAGGTTCATATACAGTTTTTCCAAACCTTCCTAATGGTGTTTTAACAAATCAAGGTGGAGTGCCTTCAGGCTATTTTGATGACATAAATAATCAATATTGGACTTATGTACATTCAACAAATAATGCAGGCAGTGTTGTTATAAGAAGAGCAGTTCATTCTGATTTTAACAGTCAGCTGACTTCATTTTCAACTGTTTTATCGGGACCCATAATTGGGGAAACTTCTACAACTACAACTGAAAGTCCGGGGATAACACTAAATACTTTTTTAGTTACTGGTGTTGAATTAGTTAACAGCAATATACCAAATAAATTTGAATTAACTCAAAACTATCCGAATCCGTTTAATCCTTCGACAACAATTGAATATTCAATACCAGCTGCGGGGGTAGGAGATATTTCATCTGTACAATTAACCGTTTATGATATTTTCGGAAGAGAAGTCTCCGAGTTAGTAAACGCCAAGCAAAATCCCGGCAAGTACAAAATTAATTTTAATGCCGAAGATTTATCGTGCGGAATTTATTTTTACAAATTATCAGTAACCGGGACATCCGGAAACTTTACGCAAACTAAAAAAATGATTTTGCTGCGATAAATATTTTTGGGGAGTATTATAAAAAAATATTTTTGAGGAAGGCGAATTAGAAGAAAGTTCAACTATTAAGGATTTCTTAATAGTTCAAAAAGAAGGCTCACGAGAAGTAAAACGAAAGCATATTTTCTACAATCTTGATGCTATTATATCAGTTGGTTATAGAATTAAATCTCATTAATTTAACTTTCGCAAGCTCTGTTTACCCCGCCCGAACTGAATCCGGGTCTTAAAGAATAAGGAAGAATACCCGCCGATTCCCACGCCACGCCCACGCGCTATTCCCACCCGAACGTGGCTCGGAAATAAACGATGATTGTTTTATTTCACGTTTATTGCTGAGGCTTCCTTTGCGTGAGCATCGAGGGCAGCGAAGCCGTGAGCATCTTGATGTATAGAACTCCACCGTTTCCGGCGTCCCCGCCCGAACTCAAACCGGCACAGGCGTGAACGGCTTTTTCACATGAAGTATGGAGGCTTGCGGAGGCGGGGCTCTCTCGCATTGGGCGAGAGAGACACCGAAGACGCTTAGCCGACACCGCTTTGGCGCGAGGACTATGAGCGGACAGTCTCGCCTTAGGCGAGAGAAGCCCGCCCAAAAACAAAAATTCAAAAGTCTCCCTTAAATTTTTTAGTTTTGCACATGTAAAAAAACTGAATGTGATGAGACGTTGGGTGGATTTCTTTGCTGTCCTTTTGTTGGCAGTCTTTCCCGGCAGCCGGACGAAGATAACCAACGAAGGGGGTATTTACAAAGTGTATTACAACGTGAGTGATGCGGCCGGCAACAAAGAGAAAGGAAGAATCCGCATGGTTATAGTGGAAATTTTTTAACGGGAAAAAGCATATGCAGCAAACCCTGCAACAGAAAAAGAGAATCCTGTTTATTGTAAACCCCGTTTCGGGGATACATCGGCGTGTAAAACTCGCAGATGCTATCAAAAGGCATATCAATACAAAAAAATTTATTTCTGAAATCGAAGAGACAGCTTATGCCGGCCATGCTATCCTGTTGAGCAGGGAGGCCGTGGAGCAGAAGATGGATGTGGTGGTGGCCGTGGGTGGCGATGGAACGATCAACGAGGTGGCTTCACAAATTATCGGAAGTTCCACAGTGTTGGGTATTATTCCGCAAGGATCGGGAAACGGGCTGGCTCGTCATTTGGGTATTCCGCGGACGATTCCGGGCGCCATGCGGCTAATCAACCGGCTACACGTAACCGAAATTGATACGGCTTCCATCAACGGTGTGCCTTTTGTGAGTATTGCCGGCATTGGTTTTGACGCACTGGTGGCCAAATTGTTTGCCAAAGGCGAAAGAAGGGGCTTCTTTTCTTACGCCCGTCTTATTTCAACAAATTTCCTGTATTACAAACCAAAAAAATGCAGGATTAAATTTGAAGACGGGACGCAGCTTAAAACCCGTGCCCTTTTTATCAGTTTTGCCAATTCCAACCAGTTTGGTTACAATACGGCCATTGCTCCCAATGCCCTTTTGCGTGATGGTAAATTAGATGTGATTGTTGTGGAAAAGCCCCGGTTTTTTGAATTGCCCATGATTGCTAATATGCTGTTGCTTAGGGCAATTGACAAATCGCATTATGTGAAGAGTTTTCGCTCGGGACATTTCCGGATTTATCGGAAAAAAAACAGGGTGGTTAACATCGACGGAGAAGCCAGAAAAATCAGTAGAAAATTAGAGGTGAAAGTTCACCCGCTATCATTAAAAGTAATTATTCCGAACCATGCCATCAAATAAGAAAGATTCGCGGGTGGTCTATTCTACCAATCCCGATTTCCGTTACGAAGAAGAAGGGCAGGAGGGGGTGGTGATGAGCCTGCCGCCTTCGCAACAAATGCTTTATCTGTCTTTGGACAAAAAACAGCGCAAAGGCAAAAGAGTTACACTGGTTACCGGTTTTGTGGGAAACGGCGATGACCTGAAAAACCTCGGGAAGAAACTGAAAGCAGCGTGTGGTACGGGTGGCTCTGTGAAAGCGGGAGAGATACTTGTTCAGGGCGATTTTCGCGAAAAAGTGAAAAATATCCTTGAAAAAGAGGGCTTTAAAGTGAAACTGCGCGGGGGATGAAGAGTTCTTCTGCCTGCATATCCGGAGGGGATTTCAGCTATTAAAATGGTGTTATTTTAAATCCAAAATTTGTGCGGGATTTCATAAAATTGAATTTTAACATAACAAATAAAATGGATACAAAAAAAGATTATCCTCCGGAATACTGGGATAAATTGTTTGAGAAGAATCATCTCGGCTGGGACATTGGCTGTGTTTCCACACCGCTGAAAGAATACTTCGACCAGCTGGAAGGCAAATCAATAAAAATTCTGGTGCCGGGATCGGGCCGTGGCTGGGAGGTGGAATATTTGTATAAATCCGGTTTCAGGAATGTGTGGTATCACGATTTTTCTTCATTGGCGCATGAAGCTTTTCTGAAACATCTTCCTGATTTTCCGTGCAACCAAATGCTGCGGGAGGATTTCTTTTCTCTTCGGGGAAGCTATGATTTGATTGTTGAGCAGACCTTTTTCAGTGCTACTCCGAGAAGCCGGAGGGAAGACTATGCCCGGCAGATGTATGATTTGCTAAATCCCGGGGGGAAATTCGCCGGATTACTTTTTAACCATGAGTTTCCAGATGATTCCCCTCCTTTTGGCGGCTCACTTGAAGAGTATAAGTTGTTGTTTTTTAAGTTATTTGCAGTTAAGACCTTTGATGTAGCGTATAACTCCATCAAGTCGAGAGAAGGCAGGGAATTTTTCTTCATTCTCGAAAAAACAACAGGTTAACGGGATTAATTCCTATCTTAGCCACGGACTTTTCAAGAAATCAAGCATTATGAGTAAACAAATTATCCGGTCAATCGGAATTATCTCCAAAAAAGAAAAACTTATTCCTGTTGAACGACTTTCGGACTGTAAAATAATGATACTGGAATCCGCTTATCCGTTTCCCGGATATCATGGCACGACCGTCCCGGACAAAAGTGATCCGGATTCTGTTTTTCTCATTACCAAACAGGCCTATAACGATGATAAAATCATCCGTTCCATCATGGACATTAGAAAAGAATTTCCCTTTGCTTTTGACGGGGCTCCCGGAACCATCACCATGAACAATAAAATGGTCCATGTCATCCGGTTGAAGAAGTTAGGTTACATGTATATCCCCGAGCTTGTAGAGCCTTTTCGAACCAGGGAGATTGAATTTATGAAAAAGAAAAAGCTGCCGGAGTTTAACTCATTTATTAAGATTAGAAAGTTTTTCCAGATGGAAGAAGTGGCGGAGGGTGTTTTTCAGGATATGGAACAGGATACCTTTACCTATCTTCATATTCCCTGCACGCTTTGCTGGAACACCTTTGAGAAAATGACCACGGGCATTAAGTATAACATTAAGAACAATAAGTTTGATGCTGCCATTGGCCATGTTTACCACACAGAGGGCCTGTTTGATTTTGTGCGTATTTACGACAAGAATTTCCAACTTGAGAAATTAACCTATATCAGGGAAAAATATCTTGAACACATTGCTAACCTTTAGCTGTTTATTCGTATGGACCAATACTTAAAGCAATTTACAGACACTATCATTGAGCTTATCGGGAAAACCGGTGTCTCCGCACAATGGGCCAACATTACGGGAGTGGTAATTTCACTTTTGTTGCTTTTTGTCTTGTCATATCTCGGCTTCAGGCTGACCTGGAGTATTATGAAAAGGATATTGATTCCTGTTTTCCGGCGTTCTAAAAATCAATTTGATGATTTGCTGATAAAACATCGCCTTTTCCGGCGGATATCGTATCTGATTCCGACATTTATCCTTTACTATTTTATTCAGGACAGCATATTTGCTATCCCGGTGTTGGTCAGTGTGATACGGCGCATCCTCGAAGTAACTTTTGTTCTGATTGTTGTTCTCATTATGGACAGCATTCTCTCTTCGCTGAACGATTATTACGATCGATTTGAGTTTTCCAAAGATCATCCCATTAAAAGTCTGGTGCAAATCATCAAGATTGTTCTCTACCTGTTTGGTTCGCTGTTTGCCATTGCTACGTTACTGCATCGTGATCTTAATTCGCTTTTCATTGGTTTGGGAACGTTATCGGCTGTTTTGATGTTGGTATTCCGCGATCCTATTCTTGGATTTGTTGGCGGTTTGCAGCTGATTTTCAACAAGATGATTCGTATAGGCGATTGGATTAGTATGCCGCAATACAACGCCGATGGCATCGTGCTCGAAATCACGCTGACGACTGTAAAGGTGCAGAACTGGGATAAAACCATTGTTACCATTCCCACTTACAGCCTTATCAGTAATTCTTTTCAAAACTGGCGTGGCATGGAAGATTCGGGAGGCAGACGTATCAAACGGGCGGTGTATATTGATATGGACAGTGTGCATTTTGTTACGGAAGAAGAACTGGCGAAATTTAAAAAAATCAAAGTGTTACGCCCTTATCTTGAGAAAAAGGAAAAAGAAATTGAAGCCTACAATAAAAAGTTTAATATGGATCCGGAGGTTCTCGTCAATGGTCGCCGGCAAACCAACCTTGGTATTTTCAGGGCTTATCTGAAAGCTTATCTTACAAACCGCGATGATATCCGTAACGATATGACCTTTCTGGTGCGGCACTTGCCTCCTTCCGAAAAAGGAATTCCCATTGAAATTTATGTCTTTACCAACACTACTGCCTGGGCGGCTTACGAGGATATTCAGGCGGATATCTTTGACTTGATGCTGGCGGTTTTGCCCGAGTTCGGGCTTCGCGTTTATCAGTTTCCCAAAAGTGGAGACCTTAGCCGGTTGGCAGGTAAAAGTCAAAACAGTTAAAAAGCAATGTAATCAATATGCTTCCGGCACTAATGGTCATTGTGGTGCTGATTTGGCTGTTTCCGGGGACGGGACTGTGGGGATGTGAGATGTGGGGATGTGAGATGTGAGGATGTGAGATGTGGGGACGTGAGATGTGAGATTTTTGATAATCAGCTTGAAATACTTCTGATGGTATCTTCATATCACACTCATTTGTATATTGTTAATAGAGATTCATTATTCATCCCGTTTTCAGGTATTCCGGTTTTGTTCTAATCCCGTTTATGAGTCGAATGTCAGTCGCTTTTTGAAATGCGCACCAGGCTGATTTCGACAGGGTTGTTTTCAGGATAAATGCTAATCCAGTTGTTGTTTTGGGAGAACCATTTGTATTGGCTGCCCACCCTTACGATAAAATCCTGACTGAGTTTACCCGGCGGTACCTGCACCACAAAACCTCCGTTTTTGATATTGTCTTTACCATAGGTGAAGATAATCCGGAATGTTTTTCCATCCGTGTTGTACGCTTTGACATACACATAGTTACCTTTTCGTACATTGACAGGCAGCACTTTGAAAGTTAGCTTTCTGGTTTCGTTAGCCTGGATTACGATTTTTTTATTCAGCAGATCCACAATGGCATTTTGGCGGATATAGTCCGTAATTTTTTTTATCATCCCGGCAGGATAGGTCTCATCGGGTTTTGCTTTCTCCGCTTTTTTGTAAGCGTTGATGGCTTTGTCATAAATCCTGGTGGCATACAATTTGTCGGCTTCCGCAATGGCCAGCTTGTACTTTTGTGTTTGCTCCATTACAATTTGGGCAATAAAAGTCTTGCTGGCTGCAATTTGTTCACCGGGATAAGGTTCATCCGGTTTTATGCTGGCTGCTTCCTCATACAGGTTTATCGCTTTTTGGTAATTCCGGCTTTTGTACAGGTTATCCGCCCTGGAGAGAGCTGTGGCGTAACGCTGATCCCGTTCTTTGGCTAACCGTACCAAAGCCGTGTTGATGTCCGCAATTTGTTTTTTCGGGTAGCTTTCATCCGGTTTTAGGGTCAGGCTGTTTTGGTATTGCGCTTTAGCCAGTTCATATTTTTGTTCTTTCAATAGCTGTCCGGCTCTGGCATTGCTCTCATCGTAAGCCCGTTGTAGCGCCTTAGTGCGGGCAATAGTCGCCAGGGTGGTTTCAATGCTCTGCATCATTTTTCCGGAGTAGGCATCACCGGGTTTCAGGACTTTTGCTTTTTTGAAGCTGATAAGAGCCTTTTCGTATTGTTTTTGTTCGTAGAGTTGTTTGCCTTGCTGAATAGCTGCCTTGTAAGCTTTGTCTATTGCTGCCAGCCTGATGTTCTGTTGTATCAGGCTGTCAACTTCGTGAATACGTTGTTTGGGAAGTATTTCCTTCGGCTTGAGTGCCAAGGCGTTGGCAAAAGCTTCTTTGGCTTCCTCAAGTTGTTTTTGCTGCTGCAACCGTTCACCTAAAATAATCTGTTTGGCATAATCGGCATCCAGTTCTTTTTGTTTTCGTGCTTCTGCCAGCATGCGGTTAATTTTGGCAATCTGGCTTTTACTAAAGTTGTCCGGACTTTTCAACAGTTGTGCCTGCCGGTATTTGTTGATGGCAAGGTCGAAATGCCCGGCGGCTTGCAATTGCCCGGCTTCCGTAATTAAAGCCTGATACCGGGCTTCAATTTTATTCTGTTTTTCTATTCCGGCAAGTTTTACTGCAATTTCCGAAAGTTTCTGCTTTGGGTAAGGGTCTTTCGGGCGTGTTTTCAGCGCCATTTGGTATTTTTCCCGGGCAGCGGAGAAAGCATCTTTGTTAAACAGGCTGTCGGCGCTGCGGATTACCGCACGATAGTTGGACTGAAGCTGCTCTTGTTGTCTGACAAAATAAGCTTTGATGGCAGTGATTTGCTGCCGGGGATAGCTTTTGTCTGGTTTCAGGCTGAGCGCCAGGTTGTATTGTGCCCGGGCATTATCCATTTCCTGCAGTTTAAACAGGCTGTCGGCCTGTGCAATGGCGGAACGGTAATTCCGGTCCAGATTTTTTCGTTGATCGGCAAGCTGTTCGTCCACTTTGCTTATCATTTCGTCCGGATAACTATTTTCCGGCCACAGCTTTTTTGCTTCCTGATATTTCTTGCGGGCGGCCATATAGTTTTTGGCGATGTAAAGCCGGTCGGCCTCGCCGGCAATTTTGTTGTAAGCCATCTGCGTTTTTGCTTTGGGTTTCAGTTGGTTTATTCTATTGACAATGGCCTGGTTTCCCGGATTGAGTGAATCGGCTTTTTGGTAATGCTGCAACGCATCCGCATAATTTTTGGTGAGCAGATAACGGCCTGCTGTTTCAATTTCCTTTTGTGCCAGTTTTTTACGATTCAGCCAGGCATGTTGCATTTGTCGCGAGAGAATCAGTTTATCCGGGGCCATAGGCTTGTTGGGAAAAAGATTCTCTGCTTTCTCAAAGGTGGCAATGGCAGCATTGAACCGGTTCAGACTCAGGAGTGAATCACCCGACTTCATGTATCGGTTGTAGGCCGTAAGCTGTTTTCTTTCAACCGTTTGCTGTCGATGAATCGTTTTTGTCCTGCCTAACGCATAGCTGTCGCCAGGAATAATGGTCAGTGCTTTTTTGTATGTTTTCAGCGCCAGCGCCAGCATATCTTTATCATAATAGGCATCTGCCCGGTCGATAACGTTGTAATAGGCTTTTTCTCTGCTTTCGCCGGCTTTCAACTCTTTGACAATTTTATTAATTTTTCCGGTAGCGAATGGATCATGTTCTTTATACCGCAAAGCCATTTGGTAATAGGCTTTGGCATCAAAAAGTTTTTTTTGTTTCAGTAGTTGATTGCCTTTTGCAACAGCCTCTTCGTAACTTTTTGCCTGTTGTGCGAGGAGGCTGTTGGCCATGAACAGACCCAGTATCACCATAAAAATGCATGAAAAAATAAATTTTCCGGTACGCCTCATTGGATGATATATGTGTTGTGGTTTTCTTGTAACGTGATTTCGTGTTAGTTATTTTCTCCGGTAATGATTCCATCTTTAATAAGAAATTGCCGGTCGGCCATAGCTGCGAGTTCCTTGTTGTGTGTAACAATAACGAAAGTCTGTCCGAAGTTGTTTCTCAAATCAAAAAAAAGCTGATGTAATCCGGCAGAGGCGGCAGAGTCAAGATTTCCCGAAGGCTCATCGGCAAAGACTACCGATGGGCTGTTTATCAAAGCACGGGCTACGGCAATGCGTTGTTGTTCACCGCCGGAAAGTTCCGAAGGTTTATGCGAAGCCCGTTCTCTCAAGTGGATAAAATCCAACAGTTCGAAGGCCTGTTTTTCCGCTTCTTTTTTGCTTTTTCCGGCAATAAACGCCGGGATACAAATGTTTTCCAAAGCGGTAAATTCGGGAAGCAGATGGTGAAATTGAAAAACAAAGCCGGTTTTTTGGTTTCTGAATGCCGAAAGCTCTTTGTCTTTTAACCGGCTAACTTCAACACCATCGATGATGACACGGCCTTTGTCTGCTTTTTCGATGGTGCCGAGGATTTGCAGCAGCGTGGACTTGCCTGCACCGGAAGCGCCGGCGATGGAGACAATCTCTTTCTCGTTTACCCGGAGTTCAATGCCCTTGAGCACTTCCACTTTCCCAAACGACTTATGAATATTTTCTGCCACTACCATGAATGAGCAAAGATATAAAATAGGATTAATCTTTGACGGCAGAGAATGATTTTGGCTAAATATTATTTATTGCGTAAGAGGGAAATTAAATTTCGGTATTCATGTCCCAGCTTTCCAGGATTTCCTTTAGCCGTTTAAGATACATACCAGCAAGAGCGCCATCCACAATACGATGGTCGTAAGCCAGCGACAGAATCATGATATGCCTGATAGCAATAACATCGCCCTGGGGTGTTTCCAAAACGACAGGTTGTTTGCGAATGGCTCCGACACCGAGAATAGCTACCTGCGGCTGGTTGATGACCGGTGTGCCGGTGAGGCTGTCGAACGAGCCGAAATTGGTAACGGTAAATGTTCCGCCCTGAATTTCTTCGGGACTCAGCGTATTGTTTCGGGCCCTGGCAGCCAGTCTGTTTACCGATTTCACAATCCCAAG
Organism: bacterium; assembly: GCA_036244975.1. Taxonomy (GTDB): domain Bacteria; phylum Bacteroidota; class Bacteroidia; order Bacteroidales; family F082; genus Sulfidibacterium. The sequence continues at coordinate 12,453 of BTTE01000011.1, forward strand.
CAGACTCTTTTCGTCCGCATTTTTGATGACCGGAACAATCAGGTTTCCGTTAGGCAGGGCAGTGGCCATACCGATATTCATATTTTTTCGGTAGATAATGTTATAGCCATCCACCGAGGCGTTAATTTGGGGAAATTCCCGGAGCGCTTTGGCAGCAGCATCAATAAAAATAGGTGTAAAGGTGATTTTCTCACCTTCGTGTTGCAGAAAGCTGTTTTTTACTTTGTTACGCCAATTCACAATATTGGTAACATCGGCATCAATAAAAGAGGTTACATGAGGCGAAATCTGTTTCGACATCACCATGTGGTCGGCGATAAGCCTGCGCATGCGGCTCATCTCCACCACCTCGTCGCCAGCTTCGGTATTGACCGGCGGAAGTTCTATTTTTGGTACGGACCTTTGCTGTGTGGAAGGTGCTGAAAGGCTGATGGCCGGAGGCGCTGTAGTGGTATTTCTTTTTTCTAAGTAAGCCAGTACATCGCGTTTGGTAACACGGCCATCTTTTCCACTTCCCTGAATATTTTCCAGCTCTGCCATGGAAATGCTTTCATTATTGGCAATGCTCTTGACCAGCGGTGAATAAAAGCGTGTGCTTTTGATGTCATCTTGTTGTTCCACCGGTTTTTTCGAAGCTGCCGCGACAGCTTTTTCTTCCGGTACTGCTACTCCGGGAATGGCTTCCCCGGCTGTGGTTTCTTCCTTACTTTCGCCTTCAATTTCCACCCATGCTATGACGGTTCCCACCGGCACCACATCACCTTCTTTAAATAATGTTTTTATTAGCTTTCCCTCCACCGGACTCGGAATTTCGGAGTCCACTTTGTCGGTCGCAATCTCAACGATGGCATCATCCTCTTCCAGTATTTCACCTTCGGTTTTCAGCCATTTTGTTATGGTTGCTTCTATTATGCTTTCGCCCATCTTGGGCATCACTATTTCAAATCTATCCATTTCTCATTTGATAGTTAAATGATGATGCAGGGTAAACCCTGCGTTCCCACTTCTTTTTGCGGTGCAAAAATAGGGAAAAAATTGATAATGTGGAATAAATCTAAATAAATTTTCAGGATGGATAATTTCTCCTGTAAGGATATTGTAAATATCATGGGTTCAGAATGATATAAAATTTTGTTAACAAATTGCCCGATTTTTCAACATTCGGGCCAAAAGAATTTTGATTTAACGGATAATTCTTATTTTTGTCTTAAAAGAAACTTAAAAAAAGAGAGCATGCTCATGGAAGGACAAGAAAAACAGAATCGCAGGGAAGACATTTTTTCCAAAGCTGTGAGAGCAGGAAAGAGAACTTATTTTTTCGATGTGAAGGCTACGCGGAACGACCAGTATTACCTGACCATAACGGAGAGTAAGCGCCGTTTTCTGAATGAGCAGGGTAAGTTTTTTTACGAAAAACATAAGATTTTTCTGTACAAAGAAGATTTTGAAAAGTTTGTAAAGGGCTTGGATGCTGCTATTCGCTTTATTGAAACCGGGGAAGTTCCGGAGGGGGAGATTGCTCCTTCCGGATATCAAATTCCGGAAGAGACAAAAACCGATATAGACCTGAGTTTTGATGACCTCGGCAAGGACGACGCGAAAACTCCCGTTTGATAAACTGTTGCCATCAACCGGATGTTCTTTCCGAATATGCCTGCCCGCGGGGCTGTTCATAACTTTGATACACCGGATTTAATAAAGGAAAAGAAATAGTATTTTTGTACAATATGTCATCTGTAAATTATGGGAAAAACCATTGCCATTACCAACCAAAAGGGGGGTGTAGGAAAAACTACCACAGCTATTAGCCTTGCTGCCAGCCTGGCAGTGTTGGAATATAAAACTTTGCTGTTGGATGCTGATCCTCAGGCCAATTCCACGTCAGGTATTGGTATGAATCCTAAAAATATCCGGACAAGCATTTACGAATGTCTGATTGATGATGTGAATCCGGAAAATATTATTCTGCATACTTCTACACCAAACCTGGATTTATTGCCTGCGCATATTGATCTTGTGGGAGCTGAAATAGAGATGATTAATCTGCCCAACCGCGAAAAAAAGATGCGGCGCGTTATTGATAAAATTCGTGACAAGTACGATATAATCATTATCGACTGTTCTCCTTCGCTCGGACTGATAACTATCAATGTCCTTACCGCTGCCGATTCGGTTATTATTCCGGTACAATGTGAGTATTTTGCATTGGAGGGACTTGGTAAGCTATTGAATACCATTAAGATAGTACAAAGCAATTTGAATCCGGATTTGGATATTGAAGGAATTCTGTTGACTATGTTTGATATACGTCTGCGGCTTTCAAAACAGGTGGTTGAAGAGGTGAAAACGCACTTTCAACATTTGGTTTTTGACACTATTATTAATAGAAATACCCGTCTTGGCGAAGCGCCGAGTTTTGGGAAATCCATTATTATGCACGATGCACAAAGTTCGGGTGCCATAAATTATCTGAACTTTGCGAGAGAGCTGTTGCAAAAGAATGACATGACCGGTATAAAAAATTCGGACAGACAAATAAACACTTCGGATGACAACTAAAAAAACAACAAAAAAAGTGTTGGGCAGGGGTTTGGATGCCATTCTTAGCAGCCCCGATACAGATATTACCTCCAAAGATATTTCCGGGAATTATGTCGCCGGCGCCATTGCCGAGCTGGATGTTGATAAGATTGATGCCAACCCTTTCCAGCCGCGGAGTGATTTTGATGAAATGATGCTTCGGGAGCTGGCAGAATCGATCAAAGCGCAGGGTATTATTCAGCCGGTTACCGTCCGGAAAATGGGACGTGAGCACTACCAGTTGATTGCCGGTGAACGCCGGTTGAAAGCCTCGAAAATTGCCGGACTGGAAACCATTCCCGCTTTTATCCGTGTAGCCAATGACGAGCAAATGCTCGAAATGGCACTGATTGAAAACATTCATCGCAAAAACCTGAATGCCATTGAGGTGGCCATTAGCTACAAACGGCTTATCGATGAGTGTGATCTGACTCAGGAAAAGCTGAGCGGGAAAGTCGGGAAAAACCGGACGACTATCACCAACTTCCTGCGTTTGCTTAAGCTGCCTCCGGAAGTACAGATTGCTTTGCGCGATAGTACCATTTCCATGGGACATGCCCGTGCGCTGCTTTCCGTTGAACACGAAGGTACACTACTGCGGTTATTAAAACTTATTTTGGACGAAGGGCTGAGTGTCCGCCAAATTGAACAAATTGTACGCGATATGAACCATCCTGAAGATCGGAAGAAAAAACGAAAAAGTCCGGGAATGCCTGAGAAATACAAAAAAATTTCCTCCGAATTAAGTGATTTACTGGGTGCCAAAGTTAATTTGCGAAGAAACAATAAAGGCGCCGGCAGTATCGTTATTTCCTTCAAAGATGACGAAGGACTGGCACACGTGGTTTCTGTTCTTGAGAAAAAGTAATTCTGTGAATGTCAATAAACTGCAAAATATACTGTTTGCGTGCCTGTTAGCTGTTTTTAGTCTGGCATTTATTACGCCTGCATCAGCCCATCCGTTTTTGAACAAAACCAAAGAACACGAAACCAAAAGCGATACGCTGAAATATCCTCCGCGCGACCCGAAAAAAGCAATGCTCATGGCTATTCTCCCGGGTCTTGGACAAATCTACAACCACAAGTACTGGAAGCTGCCCATCGTATATGCTGGCTTTGGCGTTATTGGTTACTTTGCCGTCAATAACACACGCTATTACAGAACTTTCAGGAATGCCTACAATTACAAAGCGGCCCATCCGGAATGTACTTTGAACAATCCTGATTGTAATTACCCTCTTGCTCAGAAATACGATAAAGCTACACTGAAAATGATTCGTGACTACTATCGTCGCAACATGCAACTTTCCTATATCATTGGAGGCGCCTGGTTTCTTTTGCAAATGATTGATGCCAACGTGGATGCCCATTTGTCGCACTGGAATATCTCGGATAACCTGTCGCTCGATATAACACCCGTTTTTCAACCTTACGACTTGCCGAATGCCCCAGCTTACAAAGGGATTAGCCTGCATTTTAATTTTTAACCTGAAAAATAAGTATTATGGAAAATATTAAACTGCAGCCCAATCATAAACGTTCTTTCTCTTCCTCCATCTATCTTCTTGAGAAATTGGCGGAAGAGATCAGAGATGTGCTGACTTCAGACCGGCAACTGCTTATGCAGGAGATTGAAACGGACCTGGATGAAGAGAAACGAAAGAGGACTTTGCAGGCAGTGGAAGAGATTGAGGAAGACATTGCCCGGCTTGCCGACAAATATCAACTTACAAAACAGATGATGGTGGAGAGTCATTTTCTTAACTCACGTAAGTCCAAAGCCTGGGAAATTCTGAATGACTCGCTCTCAAAACGTATGAATGGCTTCGGAGAGTTTCCGGTTGAGATGGCTGCCGGTTTCGATGCCGACATTGAGCACCTTTTAACGCTGGTAAATAAGCTGTAGCGGCAATGGTGGCCCTGCTTTATTACCTTTTCAGGTTTCCATCAACCTCTTTTCGCCTTCCAATTTCCGGATATCCGAAACATCCTGGCTTACTTCCAGCGTACCACAGAAGTTGCCTTCTTTGTCGTGCAGTGCAAAATACTGAATCAGGATAAATTTCTCTCCCATTTGAAGCCAGAAACTCTCTTTTTGCTTTTTGCCGCTTCGGAATGAATCTATCAACTCTTTGACAACGTGTACGCTGGAGGGCGGATGGCAATTTTCCACCAACCGGCCTATAATGGCTTTTGAGCGGGGAAAAATCCTGTCTCCGGGTGTGGAAAAGTAGAGAACTTTATCATTTTCGTCCACAAAAGTTACGTCCACCGGCAGGTGGTTCAGCATCACGATAGCCTGTTTTATGGTTAGTCGTCCCGTGTCAAAATCGAGCAGCTTGTTATCCAGGTCATCAATACTCAGAAAAGTCTCATTTTTCTTTGTGTCGGTAGAAGCCCGGTTTTTCTCTAAGATATTTTTGGAGGGCGACGCAATGAATGCAAAACCTGCATCAAAAGCCTGTTCGAGCATGTTATGCATCTCCTTTTCGGGAATCTGGTTGAAAATCACCGGAAAAAGGATGTATTCTTCACGAAACCGGATGGCATACATGTTGAAAAACAGATCGCCGAGCAGGCGATTCAGTCGCTGCAAGTCGGTGTTTTTGTCTTTGATGACTGCTACCGTGTCTTTTATGAGATTTCTGATGTCGTTGTGATAAGACCACATGAGCGGCAGGCACCGGTATTCTTTCAAATGTTTTTCCGCATACGGAAACAGTATATTCTCTTTTTTGATATAATGTAAATTGAATTCCTGTAAGGCCTCCACCCGTTTTTTTATTTCCGTCAGAGAGGTTGTAATTTTTTGTTTGTCCGCATTTTTTTCATTGAAGGCCTTTATAAAAGGACGTATGGCAATAAGCCGGTTATTCAGTTCATTATTTTCCTGCTGCAGAATACCGAAAAAATCTTTTGTGCTATAGTCGGGTATCTCTCTTGATACCAGCCCTTTGTAAAGCATGTTCAACGAACGGTTTATCCCTTTTTTCAGTTGTTTCAGCGTATCTTCTTTGGGATTATCTTCCATGAGTGTGTCCACCACAACCACAACATCAAAAGGCTGAACCTGTTCAATGGCATCTTTATACTTTCTGATAAGCTCAGCGCCTTTTTCCCGTTGGTAAATAATTCCATGAAAGAAAGCATGAAGATGCTTTATCCTTAGTTCGGTGTTGTTTATGAATTCTGACATAGTTTTAAAATCTTATATATTCCATTGGCAAATATATTAATTTAGAAGGCTGACAGGGTGATTTTTTAATATCTTAGCAACAAAATGAAGGATGCTGAAAATGGAGAATAAAGTGGTAAAATTTGATAAGAGTTATTTAGAAATGGCGCATGTATGGGCCAAAAATTCCTATTGTAAACGGCGACAGGTCGGGGCACTGATTGTGAAAGACAGAATGATTATTTCAGATGGCTACAACGGTACGCCTTCCGGCTTTGAAAATATTTGCGAAGACGAGACGGGCAGTACCAAGCAATATGTGCTTCATGCCGAAGCCAACGCTATAACCAAAGTGGCCAAGTCGAACAACAGCAGTGAAGGAGCCACGCTTTACATTACCGATTCGCCGTGTGTGGAATGCTCAAAGCTGATTATCCAGGCGGGGATCAGTCGCGTAGTTTACGACCGCGAATACCGCATTACCGATGGCCTGGCTTTGCTCCACCGGGCAGGGGTGCAGGTAGATCATTTGGAAGGGGCTGAAGTGTGAAGTACACTTTTCACAAATCATCATTCATCATAAAACCGGTATGTTTTTTAATTACTGCCAGTAATTCGCTTAATATCATGGCGGTAGCACCCCAGACAATTTTGTTGTTCAGATAAAAACAGGGAACTTCAACGTCTTTTCCGGTGCGGTGATGAATGGTTTTGACCGTTTGGCATGCGGGGTTCAGGAAATCCTCTAATTTTACTTCGACCACTTCTTTTGTTTCCGTATCGTCCACCTTAAAATCAGGTTTTTTTGTAACAAATCCCACAAAAGGATAGACATCAAAATGGCTGGGAGGGATGTACATTTTTGTCAGCCTGCCGATGATTTGCACCTGTTTCGGATCTATTCCGACTTCTTCTTTTGCCTCACGGAGGGCGGTGGTTTTCAAATCGGGGTCAGCTGGTTCGTATTGGCCGCCCGGAAATGCAATTTGCCCGCTGTGAATACCATTGTAGGTGGCTCTCCTGATCAACACAAACCTTACCTGTTGGTGGTCGGGATAAAACAAAACCAGCACGGCACTCGGCTTTGCTTTCTCTAAATCAGGATACTCACTGAGGGCTTCTTTCCGGGTGAGCGGAGCCATAGCCATTTGCGCTGTCTCGCCCGGCAGGGGAAGATACAGCTTGTGTGTTAACTGCTTTATGAATGTCAAAAAATCAGACATTTTTGTTTCTTATTATTTGCGGTAAATACTCCCCATTAATCTGTTGCATGGCATGGAAAATAAAACTGACAGAGAATGATTTCATTTAAATAAATATTAAAAGACCTCTTTCTGAAAATTTTCCGGGAAGTGTTTGTGTTTAATTAACTTTTTTTCGGAATATTTTTAAGTATTTCCAATATGAGCTTCCAGAATTTTTCCACCGAAGCAATTTCCAGCTTTTCGTCGGGAGAGTGTGCCCCGCGCAGTGTCGGACCAAAAGAAATCATGTCTATCCCGGGATATTTAGCACCGATAAGGCCACATTCCAAACCAGCATGGATGGCCAGTACCCTGGGCTCCACATCGAAAAGCTTCTTGTAGGTGCTTTTGGTAAGTTCCATAATCTCGGAATCGGGATTGGGCGTCCAGCCCGGATAGCCATCTGATGCTTCGCTATGCGCCCCGGCCAGGTTAAAAACGCTGACCACTTTGTTGGCAACATCGTGTTTTTCCGACTCTACCGAGCTGCGCTGGCTGGTGGTGATAAGAATATTTTCGTCTTCGAACTTCACGGAAGCAAGGTTGGTGGAGGTTTCCACAAAATCCGGAATGTCCTGCGACATGGCAATAACGCCGTGAGGGCAGGCATAGAGTGCATTGATTAGTTTGGTGAAGCTGTCATCGCTGATAACCGTGTCGGGAAGTTCGGTTTTGGTAACCGAAAAACTCAGGTTGGGTTCAGTAGCATGATATTCATTTTGGTACATCTCTTCAAAAGCTTTGGCTTCGGAAATCACAAGCTGTGCTTTTTCTTTCGGAACTACCACCACAGCATAAGCTTCGCGGGCAATGGCGTTGCGCAGATTGCCGCCATCAAACAGGTTGAGCTTCATGCCGGACTCGTCCTTGTATGTCCACAAAAAGCGGTTCAGCAACTGATTGGCATTGCCACGACCTTTGTTGATATCATCTCCGGAGTGCCCGCCTTTCAGTCCGGAAGCCATAACTTTAAGTGCTTCATAACCATCGGGAACAGCCTGTTTTTGGTAAGGAAGCCAGACCAGTGTATCCTGACCGCCGGCACAGCCGATATAAAGCTGACCTTCGTCTTCCGAGTCGAGGTTCAACAGGATTTCGCTTTTCAGGAAACCGGGTTTCAGCCCGAAAGCGCCGGTAAGGCCCGTTTCTTCGTCCACGGTAAACAGGCACTCGATGGGACCGTGTTCAATGTCGTCGGAATCAAGCAGAGCCAGCTCCGTAGCTACGCCAATACCATCGTCGCCGCCAAGGGTAGTACCATCGGCAGTAACCCAGCCTTCTTCGATGTGTGCTTCGATGGGGTCGTTTTCAAAGTCATGGTCTCTGTCGCTGTTTTTCTCACAAACCATATCGATATGGCTTTGAAAAACAACCGGTTTCCGGTTTTCCATACCGGGGGTGGCGGGCTTGCGAATTAACACGTTATTTACTTCATCCTGAAGTGTTTCCAGTCCGTGTTCTTTGCCGAAACGCAGCAGATATTCTATGATTTTTCCCTCTTTTTTTGAAGGACGGGGAATGTTGAGAATATCTTTGAAAAAGTACCAGACTTTGGCCGGCTCCAGGCTTAATATTGCTTCATTCATAATACTATAATTTTTAAATGGCAAATATATGTTTTAATTTACGTACTTTTATCATGCCATTGACGAATTGAATATAACCCATGCCCGGGGAGCAGCACTGGTTGTTGAACCCTGCCCGGTAAAAGAAAATGTAACGGTAGCTCCGGTTGGTTATAGTGTTGAAGCGCTGAGGAGTATGAGAAAATAATAACCAAACAACTTCAATATTATTTACCATAAAAAGCTATGGGAAAACAATAATATGATATGAAAAAATCTTCCTTACTTTTGACACTGGTTACGATAGTAACAATTACGCTTATGAGCGCTTGTCAGTCGAAACAAAAAGCCGACCTGGTTGTTTATAATGCCGTGGTTTACACGGTAAACCCATCCTTTGATACGGTGAGCGCCTTTGCCGTGAAAGACGGAAAGTTTCTCGCTGTCGGCACGAACCGGGAAATTCTTGACCATTATAAGACGAAACAGATAATTGATGCGAAGGGAAAGGCTGTTTACCCCGGTTTCAACGATGGCCACAGCCATTTTCTGGCTTACGGACAGACGCTGTTGCGCTGGGCAAATCTGGTGGGGACGAAGTCGTTCGATGCGGTGTTGAAGGTTTTAAAAGCGCATCAGCAAAAGTATCCCGAAAAGTGGATTCTCGGGCGCGGCTGGGATCAGAACGACTGGGCTATACAAAAATATCCTACCAACGAAAAGCTGGATTCTCTTTTTCCGGGTCATCCGGTAGTGCTGACGCGCATTGACGGACATGCTGTTTTGGTCAGCTCCGAAGCGCTGAAGCTGGCCGGGATAACCGCTTCCACAAAAATCGATGGGGGAGAGGTGGTGTTGAAAAACGGAAAACCCACCGGCGTGCTTATAGACAATGCTGCCGACCGGATGCGTGCTTTGATCCCCGAGATGAGCAGAAGCACCAAAATAAAAGCGCTGGAACAGGCACAGCAAAATTGTTTTGCCGCGGGGTTGACGTCTGTTACGGATGCGGGCCTGCCCAAAGACGACATTCTGCTCATCGACAGCCTGCAGCGAAAAGGCGTGCTGAAAATCAGGGTTTACGCCATGATCAGTCCCACGCGGGAGGATTTCGACTATTTCTTTCCCAAAGGGCCGTGGCATACCGGGCGGCTCACGGTAAGTGCAGTGAAATTGTATATCGACGGAGCATTGGGTTCGCGCGGTGCTTTGCTGCTCAAACCTTACAGCGACATGCCCGGTCATTACGGTCTCCGGATTCATCCGCTGGCCTATTATGATACCATTTGCCGAAAGGCGTATGCTGCCGGATTTCAGGTGAATACCCATGCTATTGGCGATTCTGGAAACCGTATTATGCTCACAATCTACGCCCGTTTTCTGAAAGGAAAAAACGACCGCCGCTGGCGCATCGAACATGCGCAGGTGCTCTCTCCCGACGATTTTCACTATTTCGGCGACTTCAACATCATCCCATCCATACAGTCAACCCATAGCACCTCTGATATGTACTGGGCAGGGGAGCGGCTGGGACCGAAACGGCTGAAAACGGCTTATGCTTACAAACAACTGTTAGAGCAAAACGGCTGGGAAGTGAATGGCACGGACTTTCCCATCGAGGACATCAGTCCCGTAAAAACTTTTTATGCTGCCGTGAGCCGTAAGGATTTGAACGGCTGGCCTCCGGGCGGTTTTCAAATGGAAAATGCCATTTCAAGAAAAAAGGCCCTGCGTTCCATCACTATCTGGCCGGCGAAGGGAAGTTTTGATGAAAAAATAAAAGGCAGTATTGAGCCGGGTAAGTTTGCTGATTTTGTTATACTCAGCCGCGATATAATGCGTAGCCCGGAAGCGGATATCCCCCGCGCCCGTGTGCTGCTTACTTTTGTGCAGGGGGAGAAAGTCTATGGAAATGATGAATGAATTGAATTGAATTGAATGGAGAATGATGTATTATGTTCTGTGCGGCAGTGATGGGAGCGACAGCGAGGCGCAGACAAAGCAGTATGGAGGCTTGTGGAGGCAGGGCGACCCAAGAAGCCCCTGCATACGCAATAGCCGACACTGCTTTGGCAATGCCGACTAAAGCGGACAGCACGGTGAGGTTTGTGCCGGCTTGTGCGTGGGAACCGAAGCCGCCCAAAAAATTCAAAGAATGCACTTTCTTAAAAAACTTTGGAGAAATGCTTGTAGGATAAAAATGTTTTCTACCCCGGCCGGAGCAAGTTTCGAGTGCCGGCTTTGCAGGCAGCTGACATATGCCCCGGGGTAATCAACTTCACCGAAATCCATAGCAAAGATTCCATGGTTTTCTTTACTTTTGTTATCTTTAGGCCCGAAACTTAAATCATCGCTTTATGATAAAAGAGAATTTGGTTGAATACTTTCAAACAGCCATTAAAGAAAACTGGGAAAAGCCGGCCGTATCCGATTACAACGGCAAGACCATTACTTTTAGAGAAGTGGGGGAAACCATTCTGAAATTTCATATTATCTTTGAAAAAACAGGCATTAAAAGAGGGGATAAGATTGCCCTTATCGGGAAAAACTCCGCCAACTGGGCTGTTGCTTATCTTGCAGTCATCACCTATGGTGCAGTAATTGTCCCCATTTTGCCTGATTTCCTCCCGAAAGATGTCCATTTCATTGTGAATCATTCCGAATCAAAGGCATTCATTGCCGCTTCTTCCATTTGGAGCACGCTGGACATCGACCAAATGCTGGAATTGAGATTTGTTATGGGCGTGGAAGAACTCATGCCGCTGTTTTCGCGCATCAACCATCTTGAGGAGGTCATCCATTCGCTTAACGGATGGGTTCAAGAGAAGTATCCCCGGGGACTGAATGCCGAAAATTTTGCACTTCCCCCTACGGGAAATGAGCAACTCGGTGAGATTAGCTATACTTCCGGCACTACGGGTTTTTCCAAAGGTGTTATGCTCCTGCACAACAGCCTGGCTGCCAACGTGCGCTTTGCCCGTGCCCACATGCCGCTGGAATCGGGCGACAAGATTGTCTCTTTCCTGCCTCTGGCACATGCCTACGGCCTGGCTTTTGAATTTTTATTTCCGTTTTCGCTCGGATGTCATATCACCTTTCTTACCAAAACACCCGGTCCGCAGGTTATTACCCGCGCTTTTCAGGAGATCAAACCACGGCTGATTCTTTCCGTACCATTGGTTATTGAAAAAATTTATAAAAAGAAAATTCTTCCTGTGGTGAACAAGTCCCCCATTAGCTGGATGCTGAAAACCCCGTTACTGAACAAGCTCATTTATAAAAAAGTGCTGGCAGGCGTAAGCGAAGGTTTTGGCGGTAACTTTGTGGAAGTAGTTGTCGGCGGCGCTGCATTGAGCCACGAAATTGAGAACTTCTTTCGGCAGATAGGTTTTCCCATTACCGTGGGCTACGGCATGACGGAATGTGGTCCGTTGATATCTTATGCTCCTGCAAAAGATGCGAAAATCGAATCTTGCGGCATAGCGGTGGATACGCTGGAAGTGAAAATAGACTCGAAAGACCCTGAAAATGAGGTGGGCGAGATTCTTATGCGCGGCGAAAATGTAATGATGGGTTACTATAGAAATGAAGAAGCAACTAAAATGGTGCTGGATAAGGATGGATGGCTCCATTCCGGTGATCTCGGGCTTATGGATAAGGATGGTTTTATCTTTATTAAAGGCCGTAGTAAAAGCCTGATTCTCGGTCCATCGGGGCAAAATATCTATCCCGAAGAAATTGAATCAAAGCTGAACAACCGCGCCTGCGTAGCTGAATCTATTGTTATTCAAAGAGATGGAAAATTAACAGCGCTGGTTTATCCCGATGAAGATGTGGTTAAAAGTATGATGCTTTCCAACAAAGAACTCGAAGATAAGCTGGAAAATTACAGGAAAGAGATGAACAAAGAGTTCCCCTTTTTCATGGCTGTTTCCCGCATTGTGCTACATCCCGACCCCTTTGAAAAAACACCTAAACTGAGCATCAAACGTTTTATGTATCAGTAGGATTTTCCCTGCTGAAAAAAATTATAGAAACAGCACAAATTCAGGTACTTACGCTTATGTCTGACCCCATGTCCTTTTTAGACGAAATAGCCGGCTTTCTTGTTCGCCGCGAAAACGGAGATGCTGTTCGCACGTTGGTAGTGCTACCCAACCGGCGTTCGCAGGTATTTCTTAAACAATATCTTGCCAAAAATGCCGGTCGTGATTACTGGCTGCCCGACATGCTTACCATCGATGAGTTTATGGCGCAGTTGTCCGGTTTAACGGTGATAGATCCCCTGGTCGCCTATTTTGAGCTTTTTAAGATTCATCGTGAGATAGCAGGTGATAAAGCCCGTAATCTGGATGATTTTTTGTCGTGGGCGCCACTCATGCTAAACGATTTTAGTGATATTGATTACTATCTCACTGATGCTCACGGACTTTTTTCCGAGCTTTCCGAAGTGAAAGCGCTGGAAAAATGGAACCTGAATGACCGGCCTTTAACGGAAATGCAAATGGCTTATCTGGCTTTTTTCCATTCGCTTTTCGACTATTACGAACGGCTGCAAATGCGTTTGTATGAAAAAAAAACTGCATACAAAGCCATGGCATACCGTTTTGCCGCTGAAAAACTGAAGGATGGGAATTTTGAGAAGAATCCATGGACCGATTATGTTTTTGTGGGTTTTAATGCACTTACCGGAGCAGAAAAAAGCGTGGTCGCCTCTTTAAAAGAGTACTTTAATTTGCATTTTTTTATTGATGCAGACAGCTATTACTTTGATGGCGGCAAAGATGGAAACCATGAAGCGGGAACTTTCCTGCGGGAAATCACGAAGTTTTTGAAAATTGAAAAGCCCGAATGGGTTGGAAATAATTTGCTGACGCAGGAAAAAACAATTGAAATTGCAGCGGTTCCCCGGCAAATGGGACAGGTAAAGTATGCCGGACAGCTTTTGTATGAGTGGCTGGTGGTGCAGAAAACAGATGTCCGGAATATTGCCGTGATACTGGCGGATGAGCGGCTGCTGGTTCCGCTGCTGGGTTCTGTTCCGGCAGGTGCGGATGGCGAAACGGCGTTTCATTATAATGTAACACTCGGCTACCCGCTAATGCAGAGTCCGTTTTACGATCTGATTTATCGCTGGACACAGATGCTGACTTTGCGTAGTGAGGATGCCTCTTTTCGGATTTCTTTGCCTGCACTGAATGGTCTGATGCAAAATCCCCTGATGGAGATGCTGGATGGGCGCCGGCTTTCGGATTTCTTCCCGTTAAACCGCTTTTATGCTTCTGCTGACGAAATAATGGAGCCAGTGAAGGATGAGCAACTGAAAAGTTTATTCCGGTTACTGTTTTTCGGTTGGGAAAAACCCGGACAGTTTACAGAGAAACTGAAAAATTTGTTGCAGAAGCTTCAGGCATTGCCGGCGATCCCGGAAAAGAAAAATATTTTGTTGCGTTTTCAGCTGACGCAGATGATGCAGATGGTAAAACTGGCAGAAGGAATTTTCTCCGGTCAGAAACAACACCTTGGCTTTCAGAGCATACAAAAGATATTATTGCAACTTATGGGGCGTAAAAAAGTGAGCCTGAAGGGTGAGCCGCTGACCGGAATTCAGGTGATGGGTATGCTGGAAACCAGAAATCTCGATTTTGAGCGGGTGATAATTCTCGGGGCAAATGAAGGGATTTTGCCCAAAACCGGTTTTCAGGAATCATTCATCCCTTACGATTTAAGAAGCGCTTACAATCTTCCCTTGCAGCACACCAAAACAGCTGTTGCTTCTTATCATTTTTTCAGGCTGCTGCAACGTACCCGGCATGCTGTCTTGATTTATAATTCGGTTCCGGATGTAATGGGTGGCGGCGAAGTCAGCAGGTTTGTCCTGCAAATTGAAAATGAACTAACCCAACGCAATCCGCAAATCCGGGTAATCCGGAAGATGGTGAATGTGCCCATTGCGCGGCTCGGAAACAGGCAGGAAATTACTATCCTGAAAGAGCCGGATGTAATCCGGCAGCTTAAAAAAATGGCGGAGAGAGGTATTTCACCCTCTGCATTAAATACTTACGTTCGCTGTCCGTTGCAGTTTTATTACCGTTATGTGGCAAAAATTGAAACCCCTGAGCAACCTGAAGTTTCGATACAGTCCGATACTTTTGGCAGCGTGGTGCATGGCGTTTTGGAAAAACTCTACAAGCCGCATAAAGGAAACCTTATCGATAGTAAAAAATTAAAAGACGATTTACAGCAAAATCTTGAAGCGCTGCTTCTTCAGGAATTTCAGGAAAATTACGGCGGCCACGATCTGAAATATGGCAGGAACCTATTGATTTACAACGTAGTCAAAAAATATATAGAACGCTTTGTGCTGAATGATATTGGCATGCTAAACAAGGAACCGCATGAGTTGATAGACACGGAAAAGGCGGTAAGTGCAACGCTTGATGTGAGCGGCCATCCGGTAAAATTGAAAGGATTTATCGACAGGATGGATAAAAATCCCGGTAACGGAAAAATCAGAATAATTGATTATAAAACGGGAAGCGTTGACCCAAAAGACCTGAAACTGAAAACATGGGAGTCGGTTATTACGGAAAAGAAATATTCAAAAGCCATGCAGGTGCTGACTTATGCCTGGCTTAACAGCAGGGAACAACAGGGCCGTGTTGATATTGTCCCGGGAATCATCAGTTTAAAAACCGTGCGCAGTACATTTTTGCCTGTAACGCTTCCGGATGAAATACCTTTTGCGAAAGCCGCTGAGCGAATAGAAGATATGTTAAAAATGCTCATAACCCGGATTTTTGATGAGGAAATGCCGTTTTCTCAAACGGATGACATCAAAGGATGTGAGTATTGTGATTTTAAAAATCTTTGCAACCTTTAGGGGACTTCTAATAATTACTTCGCATCAAGATTTTCAGAATTTTTTATAGACGATGAAAATTTTTGATGCACTATCGGGATAATGCAAGAAAATTTGAAAAAGTATATGAAAAACTCTGTAAACCCTACGGGAACAAATGAGATAAACAATCTGACATCGTTAAAATTTTTCTCAATAGCTACGGCTATTCAGAAAAATTTATGCCTTGCATCTTGTTCATCTCATTTGTTTCTTGAAAGAAAGGAATTATTAGAAGTCCCCTTTAATAAAAGTTAGCTTTGTTGTTTACAATACTCCGGTAAGTTTTTATAACAACCTGAAAACGAGCTTATTAACTAATGAGATGCGAAATGGTTAATTTATTCTATATCAGTACGTTATGTTTCGTGTAATAGTCGATTTCAAAAACTTACCGGAGTATTGTTGTTTATATTATTCGGAATAATGGATTACCGGATATTTGAAATTTGCTTATTTTTGCTTATGAAGGTCTGAATGATTACTTTGGAATGCCAAACTATTAATTAAATGGAAAAAAAATACAACATCCTCATTGTTGACGATCGCCCTGAAAACTTACTGACATTAGAGGGAATTCTCGAAAGCTCACAATTAAATATTATCAAAGCCCGGTCGGGGAACGAAGCTTTGGGCCTTTTGCTGGAATATGATGTGGCGCTGGCGCTTATGGATGTGCAGATGCCGGGCATGGATGGTTTTGAAACTGCTGAAATTATGCGAAGCAGTGAGCGCACCCGGCATATCCCCATTATTTTTGTAACGGCCATCAGCAAACAGCGAAAGCATATTTTTAAAGGCTATGAAACCGGTGCGGTTGATTATCTTTACAAACCGCTTGACCTTGAGATTCTGAAAAGTAAAATTTCCGCTTTTATCGAGATGTTTAAATACAAAGAAAGTTTGGAGCAGACTACTTCCAAACTTCAGGAAACTGTCGAACAGCTTCATGATGCAAAGATTGTCGCAGAGGAGGCCACAAAAGCCAAAAGTACTTTTCTCGCTTCCATGAGCCATGAAATCCGGACACCGCTTAACGGTATTATCGGCATTGCCGAGTTGGGTCTTATGGATAAAAATTCGACACCTTTGCAGTTCGAGCGGTTTCTTGACATTAAAACTTCCGGGCAAAATCTGCTGGAGATAATTAACGACATTCTGGATATTTCTAAAATTGAGGCTGGAAAACTTGAATTGGAAGAAGCAGAATTCAGCATTCGCGAAATGCTGGATACGGTTTTTAAGATTATTGATGTCTTTACGCAAAACAAAGATATTAGTCTTGTCGTTGATATGGCTCCACAGATGCCCGATGTGTTAATTGGTGACCAGTTGCGTATCAGGCAGGTTCTGACCAATTTACTCAACAATGCCGTGAAGTTCACGGAAAACGGGTTTGTCAGGCTGAGAGTAGAGCTTATTGATTTGGTAGAAGAGCAAATCCGTCTGCGTTTTTGTGTGGAAGATACCGGAAGCGGCATTCCAAAAGGAAAACAGGCATTGCTGTTTGAGAAATACACACAGGCAGACACTTCCACTACCCGTAAATACGGTGGAACGGGGCTTGGCCTTAACATTGCCCGGAAACTTGTTGATCTGATGGGGGGTAAAATAGAAGTCGAAAGTGAAGAAGACAAAGGCAGTAAATTCTTTTTTACCATTAACCTGATTACCGGCGATCAAACCAGTGACTCCGGTGAGTTAGAGGCTGCTCCGTCATTAAAACACAACCGGGTACTCCTGGTTACCGAACATAAAGAAATCGAAGAGGCTCTTGAAAAAATATTCGCTTTTTGGAAAATTGAAATGTTGTCTGCAACGAATACCAATGAGGCTTTGAAGATATTGACCGGGAACCCTTTTGATGTGGTTTTTGTGGATTTCAACGGGATGAGGAACAAGGTTGATGATGTCATTGCCGAAATCGAAAGCGCTACTGCCGGTGCCGGAACCCGGCTGGCCTTTCTCAACAACCAAAAAGCAAATGCTGAAATTGATCACCTGAAAAAATTAAAAAAATACGATTTTCTGAATGAGCCCGTGTTACAACGTGATTTGAAAGATTTTTTTCAGGGTATTACACCACAGTCGAGAATGTCAGAAGCGGTAAAAAAGGCAGTGGAAGATCGTAAAGCAAAAGGCTCCTCTGCTGTTCAAATCAGCCTTCCGTTTGGGGATGGAATTGAAATACTAATAGCGGAAGACCAGTTGATTAACCGAAAAGTGATAACCCAGTTTCTCGAAAGAAAAGAATGGAGTGTTCGGGTGGTGGAAAACGGAAAGCAGGCTGTGGAGACATTAAGAAAACATCCCCGGCGATTTTCTCTCGTGCTGATGGATGTACAGATGCCTGTCATGGATGGCTTTGAGGCAACACGGCAAATCCGGCTAACAGAGGAACAGCATAAAACGCATATTCCTATTATAGCCATGACAGCGCATGCTATGAAAGGAGACAAAGAGAAATGCCTTGCAGCCGGCATGGATTACTATCTCTCGAAACCGGTCAACCCTAATGAACTTTATGAAATTGTTGAGAAATATACGAAGAGATAGGCTTTAATACTGCAAAAATGACGGATAGAAAAGATTATATTGATTATAATGAAGCCGGAAAATGGGAACGATTGAAATATTCCTTACGTACCTGGCGCAATATAGGTGTTGGTAAATCCTTGTTTATATGGTTTCTTGCCATCTCTTTTGTTCCGTTGGCAGCCGTCAGTTTCATCAACTTTTTGACAGCCTATCAGGGGCTGACCATTGTAGCTGAAAAATCCCTTAACGCATCATCCCAATTACGTTTAAAATATATCTATACTTTTTTTAATGAGGCCAGCGACTTTCTGGAGATCAACATCAGTTCGGTTCAGAAAAAACAACAATTTGAAAAACTTGCCTCCGATTTTCAGAAAAGCAAACTGGATGCGAAAGAATTTGTCGATAGCAAGCGCTGGAAGGTGCTGACCAAACCACTTTACCCCGAAATTAAGCCCTCCCTGAAATTGCAGGGTTTTTATGATTTTCTCTTTATTGACACGAAAGGAAATGTCCTTTTCAGCACCAAAGAAGAGAGTGATCTGGGAACGAATATTTTTCAGGGCAAAAAGCGTGATACACGTCTCTCCCGAACGGTGAAAGAAAGTCTTGATGAACATAGAATGCTCTTTTCCGATTTGGAACGTTATGCGCCAAGCATGGGAATTATTTCGGGCTTTTTCGTTCAGTCCGTTACCGACCGGCAGCAAAAGGTTATCGGAGTATTTGCATTGCAGATAACCATGCAAACCATCAACGGCATGATTCAACAGGAAGCCGGTTACGGAAAAACAGGCCAGGCTTTTCTCATTGGCTCTGACCTTTATCTGCGCTCCTCTACACGCTTTGGCGATAAATCCGAAATCCTGCGAAAAAAAATTATTAATAAGAAAACGCTGGAATGGAAAGATTTTCTGCAACACCGGGATGACAGGGCCTATCTGAAGTCAAACGGACTGGACGAAGAGCGGGTAACTACTTACGACACGGATGGTAAGGGGCATTATGTATTGGGAATTTACAGAAATCTTTATCAGTTAGAGAAATATGGTGTTCACTGGGCACTGATTGAAGAAATATCCCACAAGGAAGCTTTTGCTTTTGCCCGGCGCTTATCGGATATTGCAAAAATCAGTTTCCTGATAACCATTTTGATCGTTGTGCTTATCTCCATTTTGGTTACGCGCTGGTTTGTCAATCCCATAAAGCTGCTCTCTTCATGGGGGAAAGAGATATCAACCGGAAAACTTATTCAGAAAGATATCAAAGCGCCGCGTAACGAAATCGGTGAAATGAAAGATACCTTTAACCAACTGGTAGAGGCTTTAAAAGCCTATTCGGATATTGCCCGGTTAGTGGCCAAAGGCGATTTTAGCAGGCAGGTGGAAGAGCGGGGGAAAGATGATGTGCTGGCGCAATCCATTAACAAAATGGTATCCAGTTTCCGGAAAGTTGTTGAACAGGCTGACCAGATTGCCGGAGGAGACTACAATACGCTGATTACCCCGCGTGGCGAAAACGATACCCTGGGTAAGGCGCTGTTTAAAATGACCGAAATCCTGCGCAAAAATGCTGAAAAATTCCGTAATGAAGACTGGCTTAAAACAGGGCTTAACGAACTTGATGGGGTGCTAAAAGGGAAAAATAATATCGATGAGCTGAGCGACGGAATTATCAAATTCTTTTCCAATTATCTCGATGCTCAGGTAGGGCTGATTTACCTTTTTGATGAAGAACACAGACAGCTGAAACTTTCGGGAACTTACGCTGTTTCGGATGATGACCTCTCAACAAAGAAGACCTATAAACCGGGAGAAGGAATTATAGGTCAGGTGTTTAATGATAAAAAACGCCTGACGATTACAAATAACAATGGTGATGATGTGCCGTTGATTGACATGGGCCTGGGTAGCAAAATTCCGCAAATGCTTGCCGTGGTGCCCTTCTCTTTCGAAAGCCAGGTAGTGGGCGTAATGGAAATAGGCTCAGTAAACAAATTTACGAAACTTCAGCTTGGTTTTATGGATTTGGCTGTTCAGGATTTGGCGCTTGCCGTTATTACGCTGAATTCGCATTTAAAAGTGCGTAAATTACTTGAGCAGACCCAGGAACAAGCCAAGATCCTTGAAGTACAACAGGAGGAATTGCGTCAGGCCAATGAGGAATTGCAGGAGCAGACTGAAGCGCTGAAACGATCGGAAGAAAATCTCCAAACCCAACAGGAGGAACTTAAAGTTACCAATGAAGAGTTGGAAGAACGTACGAAAGCGTTGGAAATTCAACGCGATGCCATAAAACGTAAAAACAAGGAGCTGGAAGAGGCTCGAAAAGAAATAGAAAAGAAAGCCAAAGACCTTGAAACCGCCAGCCGTTATAAATCGGAATTCCTTGCCAATATGTCGCACGAACTGCGAACACCGCTCAATAGTATTATTGTTCTTTCACAGTTGATGGGCGAGAATAAAAACAATAACCTGAGCGAAAAAGAGCGGGAATTCGCTCGCACAATCAACTCCTCCGGAATAGATCTGCTAAACCTTATTAACGATATTCTGGATCTTTCAAAAGTGGAATCCGGAAAAGTTGAAGTTAATCTCGAACGGCTTTACCTCAAAGATTTGGGAGCGTTTGTGGAGGCCGGTTTTAAGCCGGTTGTTGAGGAAAAAGGGCTGAAATTGAAAGTGGAAAAAGAAAAGAACCTTCCCGAATTTATCGAAACCGATGTGCAAAGGGTGGAGCAGGTAATTAAAAACCTGATTTCCAATGCAATAAAATTTACCGAAAAAGGAAGTATCACTTTCAAAATGGGACGTTGTAAAGATGGGGAAATGCTGAAATCACTGGGAATGGATGCCGATGATGCGCTTGCTTTGACGGTTGCCGATACCGGTATTGGAATTCCGAAGGGAAAGCAGGATGTTATTTTTGAAGCCTTTAAACAGGCAGATGGAACCACCAGCCGGAAATATGGCGGAACAGGACTCGGGTTGAGTATTTCCAAAAGCTTTGCAGCGTTGCTTGGCGGAGCCATCGGACTCATCAGCAAGGAAAATAAAGGTACGGCCTTTACGCTTTATCTGCCCTGGAAATATGAAAAGACCAAAGATATCGTGTCAGGTGCTCAACCGGAAGTCAAAAAAAGCAAAGCTATACCTGAAGTTCAAAAACAGGAAATGGTACCTGAAATACCAAAAGCGCCCGCTGATATCCCTTTGGTGGAAGATGACCGTGGAACATTGCAGAAAGAGGACAAGAAAATCCTTATAATCGAAGATGACATTAATTTTGCCCGGATACTCAAAGATCTGGCGCATGAGCACGACTATAAAGCCATTATAGCCTTAGACGGTGAAACAGGTCTTTATCATGCCGATTATTATCAACCGGATGCCATTATTCTTGACCTCGGATTACCCGGTATGGATGGCCAGGAAGTTATGGATCACCTGAAAGCCAATATAAAAACCAGAGCTATACCGGTACACGTCATCTCGGCCAGCGATTTCGATATTGAACTGATGAAAAAAGGGGCTATCGGTTTTATCTCCAAACCGGTTACGAAAGAACAGGTAGATGCCGTCTTTGAGAAAATTGCACAGATTACCTCTCAACCGCTAAAGAGACTCCTCGTGGTGGAAGATGAGGAAATCACAAGAAAAAGTATTGAGAAACTGCTGAGAGATGACACCCTGGAGATCGTTTCTATCGAATCGGGAGAGGAGGCCGTTCAGTTACTGAAAGATGAGAAATTCGACTGCATGGTGCTTGATTTGGGATTGAAGGATTTGAGTGGCTTTGATGTACTCGAGGAAATTCACAAAGATGAAAATGCAGGTAAAGTCCCCGTTGTTATTTATACTGCCCGTGAATTGAGCAGGGATGAAGACGAAATCCTGAAAAAGTATGGCAGTAGTATTATTTTAAAAGGGGCACATTCGTTTGAACGGCTGTTGGACGAAACGACTTTGTTCCTGCATCAGGTCGAAACCGATTTTACCGGCATTAAGAAAAAAATGACGGAAAAAATACACAACATAAATATTCTGAAAGATAAGACTATTTTGCTGGTTGATGATGATATGCGTAATGTTTTTGCCCTTTCCAGTTTGCTCGAAAGTTACGGTATGAAAGTGATTATAGGGAAAACCGGAAAAGAGGCTATCGGGAAATTAAAATCACATGCCGATGAAGTTGACCTGGTTTTGATGGATATTATGATGCCGGAAATGAATGGTTATGAAGCCATGAGGCTCATCCGAAAGGAAAAGAGATTTGAGAAATTACCCATAATTGCACTTACAGCGAAGGCCATGAAAGGAGACAGAGAGAAGTGCATTGCCGCCGGTGCAAACGAATACCTCTCAAAGCCGGTGGAGAAAGAAAAACTCATTTCCATGCTTCGGGTCTGGCTGTACAAATAATATAACAGAATGTCGATCATGGAGGTAAGGGATGTTTCAAACACTGAAAATATTGAACTTGAATTGTTGTTGCAGGCTATTTTTCTGCAATATGGATACGATTTCAGAGACTACAGCCGGGCACATGTTAAACGGCGTGTTAAACACCGCCTGATACAGGAAGGCTTAAAAAGTATTTCGGAGCTTCAAAATAAGATCCTTCACGACAAGGAAAGTTTCGGAAAAATTGTACGTGATTTTTCCATCAATGTTACTGAAATGTTTCGCAATCCTGATTTTTATAAAAGTATCCGTGAAAAAGTAATTCCCGTACTGAAAACCTACCCGTTTCTAAAAATATGGCATGCAGGATGTGCCACGGGTGAAGAGGTTTATTCTTTTGCTATCATGCTGAAGGAAGAAGGACTTTTGGAACGGACGCAGATTTATGCCACAGATTTCAATTCGCTTGTGATTCATAAAGCACAAAAAGGAATTTTCCCCATTCGAAACATTAAAGAATATACTGCCAACTACCAAAAGGCAGGAGGGAAGGAGTCGTTTTCCGATTATTATCATGCCAATGATGAGCTGGTTATTTTCGATAAAAGTCTGAACAGAAATATTGTTTTTGCAGAACATAATCTGGTAACCGATGGCGTTTTCGCCGAAGTAAACATGATCGTTTGCCGGAATGTACTCATCTATTTTAATCGTGATTTGCAAAACAGCGTGTTGAAGCTCTTGCATAAAAGCCTTATTACCGGAGGCTTTCTTGCATTAGGGACAAAGGAGTCCCTGTTGTTTTCAAATGAAGAGAAAAAATATAAAACGATTGATGCCAAACAAAAAATATTTAAGAAAAAACGTGGATAAGACAAGGGAAATAAAGGTTGTGGTTGTGGGCGCTTCGGCAGGCGGCCTGTATGCTTTGAAAAAACTGCTGCCTGCTTTGCCGGCTTCATTTTCCTGTTCCATGTTGATTGTTCAGCACATGAGCCCGCATTCGGACAACTACATGGCGCGTATGCTCAACGAGCTTTCTGCGTTAACGGTAAAAGAGGCCGATGAAAAGGAACTTATACAGCCTGGAACGGTTTATATTGCTCCGCCGGACTATCACCTGCTTGTAGAGGCCGATTACACTTTGTCATTTTCTGCAGAGGAGAAAGTGAACTATTCCCGTCCATCGATTGATGTGCTGTTTGAAACAGCTGCCGATGTTTATGGGGTACATTTAATGGGAATTATCCTGACAGGTGCCAATGATGATGGCGCCAATGGTTTGTACGCAGTAAAAAAAAATGGCGGTTTCACAATTGTGCAGGATCCAAATGATGCGGAAAGTCCGGCTATGCCAAGAGCTGCCATCGAACGGATTAAGCCACACAAAATACTAACTTTAAAGCAAATCTCCGCCCTGCTTTCAAAAGAAAAACCCTGCATTTGAAAATCTGCAATTACATGCCCTTTTTGGGTTTTGGCTTGTTTTTATTTTTATTTTCTGTTTTTATCAGTTTCTTATTCTCCCGTTTACCTTCGCGCTGTTGTTTGTTATTGAAACCAAGTGTGGAAAGAATTCCGCTCAGGTTACTTTTCCAAAGATAGCTGACAAACGATTTTTCCGTATTTCTTTCATAATAAACAATTCCTTTCTTCATAGGGCCTAAAAACGGAGGGTTGTTGTTCTTAATCAAGATGTTGTTCATCATAAAATTGGCAAACGGGCTGAAAAAACCTTTGCTTTTCTGTGCCTTTTTACGACTATAAAGTCGGAGTTTCAACTTTTTATACATAAAATTGACACTTCCTTTGGCAAAGGTCTCATTTCCTGTTATCAGAGGAACCTGCAAACTGCCCTTTCCGGAAATAATCGTAATTCCCAATACGTTTTCAGTCAATGAATTAAATTGGTGGAAGTCAATTTGTCCGGCTTCGGCCGAAAACCACCATTGCCTGTGCGGTGCAAAATAGGGCATTACCAGCGTAAAATCCAGATTGGCCTGTTTCATTAATTTTCCCGATCCGTGAACTTTTAATACCATATTGGAATCTATCTGCGACAAGTCATTGGTCATGTTTTCAGCGAGGATATTAAAATTATCAATAAAAAATATCCCGGGATTTTTTGATTTAACCTCATACTCAAAATAGGATATGAGACTGTTGTGAAGTCGTACGCTATCAATCCTGAATTTATACGGAATACGGTTCAACAATCCGATTAGCATGGGCTTTACAACCTTTTTACGAGGGTAATGCCTGTCTCTTTCAAAACGGAGACTGAAGTTATTTAACCGGAGGTTCCCAAAGTGAAGAAAATGGTTATTAAGCAGATCATCCGGGTCGAAATTATTCAATATGGCACTCTTCCCGTAAAGTGTTATGCGATCGGTCTGGTAGCCTGCTCTTGCAAAAAAATCTTCCCGGTTAAAACGTGGCGTAAGCGTTATAGAGTCGAAGCTTATCTTCCTTTTCGCCAGATTGATACGTATATCCCTTGTACGGAAAGTGTACATGCTGTCGCCGCTGATAATGGAGCGGTCATTAAGATTGATAAACATCGTACCAAACAGGGCGCCGGATAATTTTCCCGGTAACCGGTTTCCCAGCTGAATGTCGTTGGTGCTGATGCCAAGGTTTTTAATATTTAACAGCTTGCGCATGTTGTCATACTGATAGCTGATGTTGACATTATTAAAAATACTGCTGTCTACATGAATACTATTTAAAATATGAGAGTACCGGCTGAAAAAATTACTCCTGAGAAAAGACAATGACTTTTTTCGCTTAGCGGAATTATTGTCAATGACATTAACCCACATCTCAGGAACAGACCATTTCTTAATGTGAAGTTCATTGTCGTTTCCTGCACTTAAGTTTATATGGCTAAGCGACATATTGTTTATCAGGAAATAAGTGTAAACGGTTTCCGATTGTGGGTTAAGCGTGGAAAGTGAAAAATTGGTACCTGTAATTTTTTTAATACTTAATCTGTTTTCGGAAGATTGAATAGTTATCCTGTCCGCAACCATCCGGAATTTTTTCAGGGCATCCGAGAAGGATATCTCTTTTATGTTAAAATCCCAATATTTCATTAAATTTTGCGATATTTTTGACAACAATACCGGATGTCGTAAATTGGGATGATACAGCAGGTTTAAATCTTTAATATTGACAATTTTAATATCAGCCGCTTTATTAATTTTGATTTGCAACTGTCCCTGCTTAAATTTTAAGCTGTCGTAAACAAAAGTCCATCGGATGACCCTTCTCCTGATGATAGTGTCTTTAAAGAAATCTATCAACTGCAGGTGAGCCTGAGGGTGCTGCACAACGCCTTTTCCAAAAATAAGACTGTCGCTGCGCATTAATGCAGCATAGTCAAATGAAAGAATATCAATGTTGGGAATGTTTATCCTGAATTGCAGTCTGCTGTTTTCCAACTGCTTGAGTGAGGTGTTTTGAATTCGTATCGTGCCTGAATTACTATTCAGGACGATTTTTTTCGATTGTGCCGTAAGGTCATTTTGCCGGATTATAGTTTTATGCAACGTTGCTTCCCATTGTCTGGGTTCGGAAATCAGGTGTAACAAATCGTAACCCATCCTGAATCCATGAAGTTTCAGGTCAAATTCACTGCTGATTTTAAAGTCTTTGCCTGGCTGCCGGGAGGCGAGGCTAAACCGGCTTTTCCGGAAACGAACATAAGAAATGGCTGTTTTAAACGGTATTTTTATAAAGCTGTTCCAGTGTTTTGGCGGTAGGGTGTCAGCTGTTTTTACACCATCCTGATGGTTTTCACTAAAGTTTGCCTTATAGAAATATGCCTCTTGTGCCATCAGCGTTTGTTTGAAAACCAACGGGTTGAGTCTGAGCTTCGTGAAAGTAAGCGAATGTATTCTGAGACTATCCTGTTCTGTGGAGCCGGATTGAAGAAAATGGAGTTCGGCTATCTTAAAAGACCGGTTGTCCCAAAGTAACTTTCCTGTTTCTACAAGTTGTCTGGTATTCGCTACTTTGAGCCGGCTGTTCTCTGCCTTAAAAAAGAGCGAATCGTAATGTATGGCAGCATGAGGGCCACTCAGGATTGTGCCCTGCAGACCGTCGGCATAGAGATTAATTCCGGAAATGGTCAGTTTAAGGTTATTGTTTGATTCATAGCCGAAGATTCCGTTTTTTAGCCTGATTTTCTCTATTTGAAAAGGCTTTAACGCAGCAGGAAATGCTATTGGCTTTTGCCTGCAATTGCTGTCCTTCCCCCAATCAATTACGGGCGAATCAAGGTCGATGGCGAGAAGCTGATGTTTCCCTTCCAATAATCTTTTGTCGGATAAATTATCAATAGAAAGTTTTTTAGTCTTAAACAGGGTAGTAAGAGAAGTATCCGTTTTGCAGCGGGTTTTCACATTTAAATCTTTCACGATGAGTTGTTCGTTTCCGGAAGAGTACTTTGCCTGTCCGGAGTGCACGGAAAAAGGACTCTTTTTTCCTCCGAAATCCAGTTCGTGGTAAGAAGCGAAGAGGCTTTGGTAATGAAGACTTGTCAACGGATTGTTAATAATGCGTTTCGTGGTCCATGCCTTTCGCAATTCAAAGTTCATTCGTTTGAGTTTCAGGAGTGTATCCTGTTCGTTATTAATTTGGAAAATATGTATATATTTAAGGCTCAGGCTATCAAGCAATAAAATGTTATAGTTGGAAAAAAGGTTGTTAAGAAGGTCTGAGGTCGATTTCTCCTCTTGCTTCTTATAACGGGATTTGAACGTATAACTTCCGCCGACTACTTTAATTTCATTGAGTTGCAGGAGCATTTTTCCGGTTTTTTTCTGTTTCTTTGTACTCAATCCTCTTATTCTTGTCCATCGTAAAAAAAGTTGGGCTACCGGTGGTTTTGTCAGGTTTTTATCTAATGCATTAATTTTTAAACCACTCAGGAAAAGGGTATTGGTTTGAGAAGAGTAAAATGCCGAATCAAGTTTAATATCCATCCGGTCAACGGGAGAATAACGATGAAACGCTCTGACGGCTACTTCGAGTTTTCCGAAATTTAGCGGGTGAAGTGTATCGTGACCGGCTTTTATAGTTCCCATATTTTCAATGGAAATATTGTACTGCGCACTTCCGTAAGTCATTGATTTTTTTCCCTCATTTAGTTTTACCTTTCCAAAATTTATTTGGGTGCTGCGAATCAAAAACGGAAAATTAAGTTGTGTAATTTCGTGGTTTTGCAGGACTCTGATTAAAGAGCCTGGATCGAAAGCAGAAGTCTTTACCGTTGTTTTCATGTGACTTTCTCCCAGGCTAAATACAGGTTTTTCAAGTACCAGATTATCACAAATGAATTGCTTGTATCGTAAGAGATCCCAAAGGGAAATATTAGTCAGGATAAGTTTCTGAAAATCAATCCTTTTAAGTGTGGTGCCCCGTGCTTTGTTAAAATATACATTTTTGAATCTTAAAGCAGGTTCGTAAATGGTCAGTGTTTTGGAAAAAACGCCGACCTCTATTTTTTTGAAATTTAGGGAAATTTGCCCCTTTGACCGCGAGCTCACCGTGCGTCGTAAAGTATAAGCTACCCATTGATCGCGGCTGACATACAATGCCGTAATCAACAAGCCAAGCAGGAAAAAGATAGCCAATGGTAACCATTTCTTTCTCATGGCTCGTCTTGTTTTTGAAGCATAATATCGACATACACAGGGAGATGGTCGCTAAATCCGCCATGATAAATAAATCCATTGTATGTACGGTTTGGTTTTAATCTCATATTTTTTACGTCTTGTTCCAACAGAAAAGGTGCATCAAAGATATGAAAGCTTTTGTCAATCACAAAAATGTGTGTCCCGGAGCGTAAGAGGTTTTTCGAGCAAAGTATTCTGTCGAACAGCGTCCAGCCGGAAGCGTTTTTGATGCTCCCCTGTGCCAGCCTGAAGTCGTAATGGGGTGGAAGAGCAGTAATGCCGCAGGCTTTTTGCGGTTGAACAACCCATTGCAAACCCCTGTCAATAAGGGTTTCGTTAAAATCACCGAGGATAAGAATGTGGGCATTGGGTTGTTTTTGGCAAATGGAATCCACTGTATGGCGGAGAATCTTTGCTGCAAGCAACCTTTTCGATACTGTTGCCATGAGTCCGCCGTAGCGTGAGGGCCAGTGGTTGATAAAAAGCCGGAGCGTGTCGTTACCTGCCCTGCCTTCGACATACAAAATATCGCGTGTTCTCAGTCTGTTATCCGCCGAATCATGCACGTGAATGGCTTTGGCGAAGATGGGTTGAAAACTTTCTTTGCGATAGATAAGTCCCACATCAATACCGCGATGATCGGGCGATTCGAAGTGAATAATGCCGTAGTTTTTGTTTCCCAACGGGCTGTCTTTCAACAGGTCTTCCAGCACAAATTGGTTCTCAATCTCCGCGAAAGCCATGATGTCCATACCGTGCCATCCGCCCATGGCGGCAATGACTTTGAAAATATGTTGGCGTTTCGTTTTGTAGCGTGCGGCAGACCAATGGTGGTCGCCACCCGGGTTAAACTGCTGATAGTCGATGGTAGAATCGGCAAATGGATCGAAATAATTTTCTGCATTATAAAAACCTATTCTGAGAATGGTTCCCCGGCTTTTTGCCGGCTGCCCGGAAACAGTAAAAGTCCATACGAAGAGAATAAAAAACAGCCCGGTGAGAAAGGATTTTTTCATTGTGAATTGTTGCATACAATTTTACAAAAAATTTTGATATAAAAAGGTAATGTATTATTTATATTTTTTTTGCAAAACCTTCGCTTTTCTGCATAACAAAAGCCTGAGATGAACAAATGTTCAATATATTTGCATCTGGAGCTTAACCAAATGTCGCCACGACCCAAAAGAAGAAGGATACTCAGTGAACCCCCGGCCGTTTCCGCCTTTGTACCGGAAAGCGGCGACTATTCTTATGCTTCGGAGGATACGGTTATTGATTTTTGAATCATTGGTGATTATTTGGTTTTTGTGGATTGTTATTTGTTATTTCATTAAAATGCACTCCACACAAAACAACATAGAACCAATATTTTGAAGGGTTGGGATAACAATTCCTCAAAATATTATTTAGCCTATTTCTTTATCAATACTCCGGTAAGTTTTTCTAACAACTTGAAAACAAGCCTATTAACTAACGAGGCGCGAAATGGTTAATTTATTTTATATCAGGACGTTATGTTTCGTGTAATAGTCAATTTCAAAAATTTACCGGAGTATTGTTTATGAAAAGACGCCATATTTCAATTAATTCCTATTTTTGCAAGCCTTGAAATGCTCCTACCGGCCAAAAGGTCGGATATGAAAAAAAATGTATTATGGAAAAGAAAGATCAAATCAGTCAAAATCCTGCCGGCAAACAGCAGGAGGAGAAGCTCCGGGTTGAAGAGACAACCCAAACAACAATACAAGGCGGCCAAAGCCTTACCGATGAAGAAAAAAACAGGATTCTTCAAATGATTCATTCTCCGGGTGAACAAAAAGTGCCTAAGATAGTAAAACCAAAAACCCGGAAAAGAAAACAAATCAACAAAGTTTTAAAAGAGAAAATCCTGAAACTAATGAGCAACAGCATGCCCGTTGCAAACTCTGTAAAAAAGAGAGCGACAACAGCTGCAAAGAACATCCCGGTTCTTTCCGAAGCAGAACATTCTTTCATCCTCGGACTACTGAGAGATACCGGAAAGAAAACGGTTACCGCGGACGGACACCAGGCCCGGGAACAAGAGATTGATTATGATCGGCTGAACAAGCAGGAGTTGGTGGAAATGCTGGAAGAGGTGGTTCGGGAAAAAGATATTATCCTGATTAAAGCGCGTGTAGCGAGGATAAAGGGGTCTTTTTATCAGCTTAACAAAGAGGAGATTAGCAATAAAAAAAAGAAGTTTCTTGCGGAGGGAGGGGAAGAAGAGGAGTTTGTACATGTTCCGGATCCTTTGGAAAAACGTTTTGATAATGCTTTTTCCATATACCGCCACAACAGGGCGAAATATTCAGAGGAGCTGGAAAAAGAGAAACAGCAAAATTTAAAGAAGAAATTTGAGATTCTTGAGGAGTTGAAGCAACTTATTGGATCGGAAGAAACGCTTAAGAAGACCTATGATGAATTTAAGCGCTTGCAGGATAAATGGAAAAAAGTTGGTGTGGTTCCTGCGGGTGAGTTGAACAACCTGTGGCAGAATTATCATTTTTTGGTTGAGAAGTTTTTTGATAAAGTCAGAATCAACAAAGAGTTACGTGACCTTGATATGAAAAAGAACTTAGAGTTGAAATCAGAACTTTGTAAAAAAGCGGAAGCGCTTCTTGATAAAGAATCTATCCTTAACTCTTTCAAACTGTTACAACAATATCATGACGAGTGGCGGGAGATTGGTCCGGTGCCCCGCGATTTGAAAGATGAAGTGTGGGAGCGGTTTAAAGCAACTACCGATAAGATCAACCAAATGCGCCGTGAACATTATAAAGAGTTTCACGAAGAGCAGGAGAAAAACTTTGAAGCCAAGGAGGCCCTTTGCGAAGAAGCCGAAAAACTGATGAGCGAAGAGCAGCCCTCCTCGGTAAAAGAGTGGCAAAAGGCTACCGACAAATTTAATGATTTGTTGAACCGCTGGAAAAGTATCGGCAGAGCACCCAAGTCTAAAAATGATTTGATTTGGAAACGTTACAAAACATCGCTCGATACTTTTTATTCTAACAAAAGAGCTTTCTTCTCTACGCTGAAAGAGAGCCAGATGGAGAATTACAGCAAAAAAATAAAACTGTGCGAACTGGCTGAAAGCATCAAAGAGAGCTCGGAATGGAAAAAAGCTACCAACGAATTAATCCAACTTCAGAAAGAATGGAAAGAGATTGGTCCCGTACCACGAAAGTATTCCGATAAAATATGGAAGCGTTTCCGGACAGCCTGCGATGAATTTTTTAACCGGAAATCAGCATTTTATAAAAGTAACCATAAAGAGGAAGAAGACAACCTGGAAAAGAAGGAAGCGCTTGTTACCTCTATGCTGACCTTTGAGGTTATGGAGGAGAAGGAAGAAAATATGAAGGCTCTTAAAGAATTTCAGCAACAATGGACAGACATTGGTCATGTACCTTTTCATTTGAAAGACAAAATCTATAAACGCTATCACGGAGCTTATGAGGAATTGGTTGAGAAAATGCATCTTTCTCATGTTGAGCTAAGTTCGCGGGGCTTTATAAACAAACTGGAAGTTATCAGGAAATCGCCCGAAGGGAAATACCGGTTGTTGCGTGAGCGTTCGGCCGTGGTTACAAAGATGAAGAAACTACAAGAGGATATCTCTTTGTGGGAAAATAACATCGGTTTCTTTTCCAACTCCAGGCAGTCCAATGCACTGAGAAGCGAATTTGAGAAAAAAATCGAACGTGCCAAAGAAGATTTTTGTTTGCTGAAGGAAAAGATTAAACTTATTGACCGGGAGTTGTAAGAACACATTGTCAGACTCTCTTGTCTTGCCGGGTTCTGTTCTAATTTGCCAAACATCATGAATACCGTTTTCAATAAATCATGTCATCCGAAGATGCAGGAGATTGCCGATGCATCGGTGAACCTGATTTTTACGGACCCGCCATATTTTCAGCACCGGGCGCAAAACGTAAAAGGGCTGAAAAAACACAAAGATGTGGTTACTGAATTTGAATTTGACGGCTTCCGGTCGCAGGAGGAGTACCTCGCTTTTCTTGAAGATGTAATGAAAGAATCTTATCGCGTGGCCAAAAATGGCGCCAGCGGTTACCTGTTTTGTGCCGATGATTTCGTATCCTTTCTCAACCGTATCATCGAAGCGTCCGGTTTTAAAGTACGTAAAGTGATTCACTGGCACAAAACCAATCCGTTTCCGGCCATCGTTTCCCGGAAAATGTTTGCTAACAGCATGGAGTTACTCATCCATTTTTCAAAAGGAAGCCCTGCAACATGGAACTGTAAACCGGTGAATGAGATGCATAATTATCGGCATACGGCAATAACCAAAGCAGATATTGAAACGCTGATTGAAAAATACCGCAAAGAAGATAAAATCGGACAGCTGCTCGCGTTGATGAAAGAGGCCATCCGCAAAGACACGCCGGACAATCTCATCGAAAGCCCCATTTGCATGGGAAAGGAGCGTACCCGGCATAAAACCCAAAAACCACTGAAAGTGTGTATTCCCTTTATTGAAATCAGCAGCAATCCCGGCGATGTGATTCTGGACCCTTTTATGGGAGCAGGCTCCACAGCCATTGCCGCATTGAAAACCGGACGAAATTTCGTGGGCTACGAAATTGATGCCGGCTATTGCGACCTGATACAACAACGTTTTGACGATTTTCTGAAACAGTATCCCGGCTTTAACGGGGAGAAACCGATGATCATCAGGTGATTTCCTTTAGCGCATAAATCCGGTACTTTATATGATTGTTGCTGAGCATTTCAAAAAAAAATTCAAAGAATTCTGATTGAATGGATTTTTTATATAATTTTGCGCCATTATTCAAATGTTCCCACCATAGAATGTTTGAATTATACAGAGGAGTGGAGAGATCAGGCTCAGAGAAGCTCCGGCAACCTGCCAAATTGGAAAGGTGCCAATACCTGCCACTTCGGGTAATAACCGAAGGGAGTTATAATTTAAACAAGAAAAAATGAAAATTAATTATTTTATTGCAACAGGCAGCCACGGGAATTTACTTCCGGTAAGGACAATTTTTTCCTCCCATAATACCAGTTCGGGAATTTCTGTCTCAGGAGTGTCTATGCGAATGTAACAGGGACTGGTTGTTTTGACTAAACCTTGTCCCTGAGACTCCTGGTAAATCTTTACCTGCCGGGAAAAAACCATTTTCATTTTTTGATAACAATTTCTGAAAAATATGCACAAGATCGTATTAAAAGTTGGCGGCTCCAACTTGAAAAGTATCGAAAATTTTAACCGGATTATTTCTCTGATGAAAACGTATGAACAGCCTGTAATTTTGGTTGTCTCTGCTTTTCACGGCATTACCGATTGTTTGGAAAAGGCAGTCAGTGATGAGAATTATACCGGTGAACTGTTAGAATATCTGCATCAGGTCCACCGGAAGGTTCTCGAATGCTATGTTACGGATAAAGACCGGCTTGTGCGTGCCCGTCAGGAGCTAACAGTCTGCCTTTCCGCATTGGAAGAATTGTTGACATCAAAAGAGAGGCATCAGGCTGCCACAATCAACGAAATTTTGAGTTTTGGTGAAAAACTCAGCGCCCGTGTCATACAATCTCTGCTCGAAGCTAATGCGGTAGCCTGCCGTCTGGCCTTGCCTGAGAAGATAGGCTTTGTCAGCAACCAGCGATTTTATCAGGGAAGTATTCTTTTGAAAAAGTCATCCCGCAACCTGAAGAGATATCTCGATGCCGATATAACCTGGGTGGTGCCGGGATTTTACGCTGTAAGCGAACAAGGTAAAACGGTTTTGCTGGGACGTGGCGGAACGGATTATTCGGCCGCCTGCCTCGCGCATTGCGTAGGAGCATCTTACCTCGATGTGTGGAAAGATGTGGAAGGCTATCTGAGTGGCGACCCGAAGATTATTCCCGGGGTAAAAAGGATTTCACATTTGAGCTATCAGGAGGCTGCCGAACTCTCATATTTCGGGGCAAAAATATTGCATCCCCGCACCATCAGACCTCTCGTCTCCAAAAGGATACAGGTACGGCTTTTTAATCCTGAAAAACATCTCGAACCTGGAACGCGCAACGAGGCCACACGAATAAGCTATAAAACAACAACAAGTAAACAGGTGATAAAAAGTGTTACGAGTAATGAAGATATTGCCCTGCTTAAATTAAAAGGTAGCGGAGTGGGAATCAAAAAGGGAATTCTTGCTGAAGTTACCGGAGCGTTTGATAAAGCCGGTATCAATATCCGTTCGGTGGTAACTTCGCAAACGGCCATTCATTTTATTTTCTCACGTACCGACCTGCAGGCCGCAAAACAAATTGTGGATGAAATAAACCGGAACCTGGATTTTGATACCGAAATAAATGATGACATTGCCTGGGTGGCGGCTGTAGGGCAAGGCATTAATCAACAAGAAGGCGTAGCGGCCCGCATTTTTACCGCTCTGGCCAAAGCAGAAATCAACGTGCAACAGATTGTTTTAGGTGCTTCTGAAGTTGCTATTTACTTTGTGGTTCAGCGCAAACTTGCTTCAAAAGCCGTACAGTCGATACATCAGGAAATTTTTAACCATAATAACCATTAAAACACGGTTAGCCTATGTTACAGAAATTCAGGCCGAAAGGACTTTTCCTTCTCGAAAGCGGTGAGCAGTTCCGGGAAATAGAGATTGCTTTTCATACCTATGGGAAACTCAATGCCGGGAAAGATAACGTGATTTGGATTTGCCATGCACTTACCGCCGATGCCAATGTGGCCGACTGGTGGAGCGGTATGGTGGGAGAGGGAAAGTGTTTTGACCGGGATAAACATTTTATTGTTTGTGCCAATATCCCGGGCTCGTGTTATGGTACAACCGGGCCATTGTCAAAAGATGAAAACGGGGCAGTGTATTATGACCGTTTTCCCGATGTAACCATCCGGGATATGGTAAAGGCTCATATTGCTTTACGCAAATATCTCGGAATTTCAAAAATAAAAGTCCTGACAGGCGGCTCTATCGGAAGTTTTCAGGCAGTGGAATGGGCCATCATGGAACCGGAAGTGATTAAACATCTGATAATGATTGCCGGAGGAGCAAAGTCTACTTCCTGGACGGCAGGACTGAATGAAGCCCAACGTATGGCTATCCGGGCGGATAAAAGTTTTTTTGACGCTACTCCGGATGGTGGAAAAGAAGGAATGAAAGCAGCCAGAGCCATGGCTTTGCTAAGTTACCGGAATGCCGCAGCCTATAACAAAACACAACCTCTCGATCCAACAGATGATTATCGAAAACTGAAGGCAATAACATACCAACAGTATCAGGGCGAAAAACTTGCCCGGCGTTTTAATGCGCATGCTTATTATGCACTCACCAAATCTTTCGACAGCCATCATGTGGGAAGAGGACGCGGCGGCCTGCAAAAGGCGCTTTCTACGGTCAGAGCACGTACGCTGGTTGTGGGCATTGACAGTGATATTCTTTTTCCGAAAGAAGATCAGGAACTCATCAGGAAATTTATTCCGGGAGCACGTTTGCAATGGATGCGCTCCGACTATGGCCATGACGGCTTCTTGCTCGAATATGCATCGCTCACAAAGATTATCCGCACTTTTATGGAAGAAGATGGCGGTCTTTAAATGAAGATACGGTAGAGAAATTTTTTACAGGAATAATACATCGTGCCACCGGAATTTCTTCGTGGTAAAAAAAAATAAGGAACAGAAGCTTTCAATAATTTACAAAACAGCAACGAAATGAAAAAATTAAATATTGGATTATATGGTTTTGGTGTAGTGGGACAAGGTTTGTATGAGGTCTTGCAAAAAAGCAAAACGGTAGATGCAAAAATATTGTCGGTATGTGTTAAACACGATAAAGAACGAAAGATAAGCAGGGAATTGCTCACACGCGATCAGAATAAAATTCTTAATGACCCGGCGATTAATGTGGTGGTTGAGTTGATTGATGATGCTGAAGAGGCTTATCATATTGTGAAAAAGGCATTGCTTAACGGAAAAGATGTAGTGTCGGGAAACAAAAAGATGCTGGCTGCCCATTTGGAGGAGTTGATACAAATACAAAAGGAGTCGGGAAGGTCATTACTGTATGATGCATCCGCCTGTGGCTCCATTCCCATTATCAGGAACCTGGAAGAGTACTACGACAACGACTTGCTCAATTCCATTACCGGTATCCTGAACGGATCGTCCAACTACATTCTGACACAGATATTTAAACGGAATAAAGATTATTCTTCTGCTTTAAAAGAGGCGCAGGAACTGGGCTTCGCCGAAAGCAATCCCAACTTAGATATCAATGGCAGCGATTCTCTTTATAAACTGGTGATTATCACAACGCATGCTTTTGGTTTGTTGGTTTCGCCTGACGAAATATTCCGCTTTGGCATCGATAAGATTCAGGATTTTGATGTACAATTTGCCAAAGAGAAAGAGCTCAAAATAAAACTGGTAGCTAAAGTGATGAAAACGGAAACCGGAGAAGTTTCCCTGTTTGTTGCACCGAGTTTCGTCCGGAAAGAAGAATATATTTACAACGTGGAGGAGGAGTACAACGGGGTGGTCATCGAAGGTAAGTTTTACGAGAAACAGTTTATGTTTGGAAAAGGGGCCGGCGCTTTTCCGACAGGATCAGCCGTTTTGTCCGATATTACCGCGCTGAGCTACAATTACAAATATGAATATAAGAAGCAGAAGTATTTTAAAAGACCGGTTTTTACCAACAGCGTTTCCCTGACATTTTATTTGCGGTATAACCGCAAAGACGATTTGCGCTATTTTGATTTTGAAGAGGTGTACGAGCAATATACCGGACGCGGGTCCAATTATGTTATCGGAAAAATCAGCCTGGAAAAATTAATTAAAATTAAAGATGTTCTACCCGGACTTCCGGTTTTTCTCGGTGTAATGTGAGATCTCTTTCGATAATTCCTGATTGCTTTTTCGAAAAATGTCATTTTATATTAGCTTTTTATCAAAACAGGAGAGCTGTAATATCTCCTTTTAATAATCGTATCATAATCGTTGAGAAAGCAGAATAAATAAGGAGGTTAAATTTTGGTAGATTCAAAAAGTTTGTACTTTTGCAGCCTCAATGTAGGTCCCGTAGCATAATTGGATAGTGCACCTGACTACGGATCAGGAGGTTGGGGGTTCGAATCCCTCCGGGATCACTTGAATATCAAGCCTTTGGAAGTTTCCTTCCAAAGGCTTTTTTTATAATCGATTGTAACTCATCGGGCCTTCGCAAAAGCAGGCGTATTCTCCACCTGAATTTCTCCACTGACTGGCGCAAGTCTTGTGCATGAGTTTTTTGCGCGGTTGACTTGTGCCAAAACTATAGCTTCTAATCTAAATTTATACTCATGTCTTTTTTGCTTTATTTAATCATCTCAACGTCAATCACTCCTTCCCTTGAAATGATCAGGTGCACATGATTGGTCATGATAACATAAGCATGTAATACCGATTAAACATTCCCGATGTATCGGGATCGCATATTTTCACTTCGTTCAATCTGCTCCTTTTGCTGTAATATCGGCATTAACCATTGTAATAAGCAAAATGACTTATCGGTCATTTTGTTATACAAATGGTATTAAATCATTATTTTTGTTATCTATAAACCGTAACTATGGCAAAAGAAAGTAAAGCAGTAACAACGCAGGAAGCATTAATAGCAAGTAAGATTATAACTGTAAGAAATGAAAGGGTTATACTTGATGTTCACCTTGCCGAATTTTATGGAGTTGAAACAAGAGTTTTAAAACAAGCTGTACGCAGAAACAGAGATCGTTTTCCTGATGATTTTATGTATGAACTTACTGATGTTGAAATAGATGATGTAGTATCACAAAATGTGATACCTTCTAAAAGACATTTTGGTGGTGCTATTCCTTTTGCTTTTACTGAGAATGGTGATCTTCGAGTACTTAAAACAGGTAGAAGAATCAAAGCAGCAACAGATAGAACAAGCCAACCGGAAAAGAATAGGATTTAAACAACAGAAAAAAGAATAAACTCCAGACTGGCTTCCAGACTGGCGTGAGTTTTTTGCGCGGTTGACTTGTGCCAAAACTATAGCTTCTAATCTAAATTTATACTCATGTCTTTTTTGCTTCATTCAATCATCTCAACGTCAATCACTCCTTCCCTTGAAATGATCAGGTGCACATGATTGGTTATGATAACATAAGCATGTAACTGTAAACCTTTTCCTTTTTGGCAATATTTCAAACTGTCCAAAATGATCTCACGATAAATATCTCTTGTAAAAACATCGACCCATCTTACAACGGCAAA
>BTTE01000012.1:0-49404 GCA_036244975.1 bacterium
ATTTTTAACTTCTTGCGGAATGCGCAGCGAACTCTGCATCATATCATACATTTCAATGCCCTGCTCTTGTGCAGTTACTTCCCTGAAATAAATTTTATTGACAAAAAGCAGGTAATGTTCATACAGATTTTTAATCTTTTCAGCAATATTTTTGTCTTTGCTCTTGTCTTTGTCTTTGTTATTAATTAGATCTGCTACATCCGTGATCTCACCGGAAAAACTTAAGATGGTAGCACGCTGCAACAAACAGAGTTCCGCCATTTTATAGTACATACTTTGTAAATGGCGTACTAAGTATGAGGGTATATCAGAAAAATCAGCAGTGAGCATGACCAAACTGTATCGCGACATACCATAAAGTGTTTTCCACTCTACCCAACGCGAATAAGTTTGGTTTTTGAGTAGTTCCTGTTTTTGAAACTTGTCGGTGTGCATGGGTGAGGTGTCATTATAAATATAACTATACCACCAATTGCTGGTTTCATAGGAATAAAATACCTTGTTTTTTCGGTTATCCCTAATATTTTGTCCATCAATAACTAAATCCGGTTGTTTGGAAATCTTTCCCAGGTCTTTTGCCAATTGGCTGTTGCCATACCAACTTACAACAAACATCCTGTCATCCAATACCGGGCGCAAATAAACTTTATGGTCGGTATCTTTTTGTGTTTGTGTGTTCTTTTCAGATACTTTTTTTTCATGAGTGATAAAGAAGTTCTTGGGAAAAAGCCCTGCAATAAACCGGGGCAAAACAAAGGGGCCGTGTTTAAAAGTTTCTTTATTAAGGTATTTGCTAAAATCTTCATACTTATCCTTGTCATCAGGTATTTCTTTTTGTCCAATCCATATAGCATCGGGTATTTCATTTTTTTTGGTGGCACACAGCAATAACTCCTGATTTGTTTCATCTTTATTGCCGGAATATATTGAGTCGGGTTTCAGGTCGAAAAAAGGGACGAACAACCTTCTTCCGAATTTATTGATTTTGAGGATGTCTTTCTGGTTGTGATACAGATGATTGCGCAGATGAAAAGAAAGAACTGCCGTTCCTGTGCTGTATATGTTCAATAAAATACTGTCTATTTCAAGATGATATACATTGCCATTCTCTTTCAGTTTAATGTTGTAGAAAAAAATATCGTTTTGGGGGATTTGATATTCAAAGTGATTTATTATTTGGTCGTTTTCCTTTGTTTTATCAGTTCTCAGGTTATCTCCCAAATCGTAAAGTATTTCCCTTACATATTCATAAAAATAGTTGTACTCGTTGTATTTATCAAAATAATCTAATTCAAAAGTTTTTCTTTTCCATTGGCTCTTTTTCAGTAAGTTGTCCCTAAATGTTTCCAATTTAAATTTTTCTTTCAGGGTTGCGTCATTATCTAAACCGTAATTTTTCCACCTGAAAGGAAACAAGAAGATATGATAGCTAAAAATTTTTTCTGAAGGCATCTTTTTAACAATTTTAATAATTTTTTCTTTCTCTTCCAATATTTCATCCTTTGACCAGAAACCCTTCGCCAGTCCGAAAAAGCCGTTACTATTACTTCCGCCATAATAAGCTTTATTAGTGTCAATATGGCTTTGATAATGTGAAATCAGTGAGTCGGGAACCGGTCCGTAATAATTGAGAGAAGTATCATTATATACAATAAGTTGATTGGCTTTTCCATACATCAGGTCGGTGATGGGGCTGAATTTATTTGTTAAAGCTTTTATTATTGCTATGCCGTCAATTACTACGAGATGGTTTTTAACAGATTCCTCTGCTTTTTTTTCATCTTCTGCAGTAACGCCCTGAGCCTGTTTATCAGCATCACGTATCTGTTTTATTTTTTCTTCGGTGGCGCACATTTTCTCCATACCAGGTATATATCCCCTGTCGTTGGCTGCAACCAGCTCTTGCCAATGGTTGAGTTTTACTCCTAAAAGCTCAGATACCTGTTCAATAGATGACGGTTTATCAGAGTTGAAATTATGGTGATCAATATCAATTGCATTTGAAGGCATATCCTGCTTTCCGGAAAGCTCAATGCCAACAAAAGTTTTATCTTTATATTCCGGTTTTTCAATATCTG
This sequence comes from bacterium, assembly GCA_036244975.1. GTDB lineage: Bacteria > Bacteroidota > Bacteroidia > Bacteroidales > F082 > Sulfidibacterium. The sequence goes on from BTTE01000012.1 coordinate 2,079, forward strand.
TGGAATAATCGGACCATTTGGCTCCCCACGACAGATTGTTATCTAAATAATCCTGTTTGTTTCGAATCAATATTTTTTCAATCTCAACCATTTCCAGATCATGGCCGCCAAGTAAAAAGAGGTAATTCATTGAAGGGTTTTTCATATTCGTATAATTAGTAGCGCATTACGTTCTCTATTGACTTCCCGAAAACATTTTTAGAAGCCAATTGTTTAAAACGCCTGACAATTTAATTTACCTGCCGGGTATTCTCCCAAAATTGGTTATAGCATGCTGAATTGTTGCCTTTTCTTTCATAGTCGGTCACTTAGTTGCGGGCTATTCAATCAAAATGCGAGAAATATATCCAAAAGGTCAATCAAACTTCCTATATGTACAAACCCAAAGGTAGTAGTCCGGGGCTGTTTATGTCATTTTGCCCCAGTGAAAAGATCAGTAGAAAAAGTATACCTGAGATGCTAACTAATGAAGTAATTACAGGGTCATGGGCAACTAATTGCAAATATATAAAAATAGCATGGAAAATTACACAGTGAAAAAAATATTTTTTAAACTTTTATCTGAGAAGGCTTTTATGAAAAGCCGGAATGCATCAGTAATGGCGTAGCACAGAAAAAGGCAACGCAGACCGGATATATCAGTCAGGGAAAGATAAGCGGTAGCATTCCTGAAAATATGTTTGCCAAAGACTGGGTGGTTTATGCAAAACAACCTTTTGGCGGGCCAAGACAGGTAATCAGTTATCTCGGACGGTACACCCACCGAACGGCTATCTCCAACGACAGGATTTTAGAAGTTAGCAATACGGAAGTACACCTTTTGGTAACGAAGTTTCATTAACATAATCATAAAACAATGCTTCGTAATTCAGGTATTTATTGCTTGTGTCAATGTTTCTGCTTTCTAAATACTCTGCAAAAGAAAATGGCAAAATAGAAATTTCAATTGGCATAGCCTGGCCGGAATCACTGGTACAATATGACCGGAATATCCACATTCAGTACATATTACATCTCCGCTTCCCTGCGTTACGCTACGACGTAATACGCTGCTTAATTGTTGGGTTTTCGTGCTTCTACCTTTTATTCCCATAAATGAAATCTTTCTATCACTTTCTTAGTACGTAGAGTACAAAAACACGAACATTAGTTATTCATGAATAATAGAGTACCTTTGTAAAAGGATTACAAATCTTTTAGTTTCAATCGTTCCTATCCATTTTGTTGATGAACTTTTAAAGCAAAATTCATCGCAGGGGCAGACTTCATACTTATAGTTGAATTATCAGGGAACTAGTCCAAACATCAGAGTACTAATAATTAGTACGCTAGGTGCTTCAATGGGCATTTAGTTTTTTTTTGATGGTATCAATACCTTTTTATATGAATAGTGATTCAGACAATAATTGTAGTCAAAATCGCATTACTACGGCCTTACTTCTTGCGGCTGGTATCGGAAGTCGCCTTTCCCCTTTAACACAAAATTCCCCCAAATGCCTTACTCTTGTAAATGATAAATCGATTCTTGAAAGGCTTATCAATAATTTAAAAAACCAAGGGTTTGAACGGCTTGTAATCGTAACGGGACACAAAAAAGAATGTATTATGGATTATCTTGGCGAAAAATCAGGAGACATTTGCATTGAATACGTTTACAGCCCCTTGTATAAAACTACAAATAACATTTATTCTCTTTGGATGGCTCGTAATATAATAAATGAGCCTTTTGTGCTTTTTGAAAATGATTTGGTATTGAAATCCACTTTACTGGATAATATGGTTTATCCGGACAGGATAGCTGTAGCACTTATGCAACCTTGGCTAAACGGAACAACGGTTTCTCTTGATAAGGCCAATAATGTTACCCGGTTTCAAATAGGAACTACCGAATCTTATTCTGGTATCCGATATAAAACCGTTAATATATACAGCTTTTCGCTTCCATCATGGCAAGCTATTGTTAAACGATTGAATCAATATATTGAAGCCGGTCATGTTAACTGTTACTATGAAACTGTTTTTTCTGAAATGGTCGACAATCAAACTCTGGCCTTTAAATCGGTTTCGTTTGACCATAAACCATGGTACGAAATTGATACCATTCAAGATTTAGCCAAAGCGGAATTATTATTCCCAAAGGAATTGAAAAAGGTTGCTATGTATGAAAATGCAATGGCATCATAATTTCAGGATATAAATACCATGGAAAGCAAATATAAAACACAAGAAGGAAAATACGAATACATAGCAAAACAACATGGTGGTTATTATCGACATAATTTTACCGACCATGCTTACTTGTATAACTTATATTTTCCGCCGGAGGAAGTATTTAGCCATTTAAAGGATAACATACACGATTTGGTACTGAACTATCCAATGGCACAAAATGCACTTGCTGAACTTATTGGTGATATAATAAGTCAACCTGCCGAAAGAATTATTGTAGGAAATGGGGTAGCAGAGATTATAAAAATACTATCAGGAAGTTTAGCAAAAAAAATAATTATACCTGTACCTTCTTTTAATGAATATGCTAATGCTGCACCTAAAGGACGTGCTGTGGAATTTCCTCTTGAATTTCCTTCTTTCCTGCTCGATGTAGATAAATTTGCAGCTGAAGCTAAAAAAGTGAGTGCTGATATGGCTGTCGTGGTTACACCTAATAATCCTACGTCGATGTTAGTTCCAAAAGCCGATTTGATTAAATTGGCAGAACAACTCAAGCAACACAATTGCATGCTTATTATCGATGAATCATTTCTTGATTTTGCTGATAACAAGGAGCAAATAAGCCTGGAACAGGATATTGACAAATATCCAAATATAGCTATTCTTAAAAGCATGAGTAAAGCCTATGGGATATGTGGTCTAAGAATTGGATATATGTTAACGGCTAACGTAAATTTTGCTGAGTCTGTTCGCAATGGAATTCACATATGGAATATTAATGGATTTGCCGAAGAATTTCTTCGAATATTACCCCAATACAAACAAGAATTTGAAGATAGTTGTGAAAAAGTTAAAGCAGATAGAGACGTTTTTTATAATAAACTATGTGCCATTAAGGGAATGACCGTTTTTAAACCCGATGCAAACTATATATATTGTCGTTTACCCGATGCGGCTTTAAGTGGGCCCGAAGTAACAAAGCGTCTTTTTATTGAGCACAATATTTATATAAAAGATAGTGTTGGAAAGACCCAATCCGATGCTGACCGATACATTCGGATTGCCAGTCGTACCCAAGAAGAAAACAACACACTTATTGATGCCTTAATGGATGTTATGTATTAAAAAGTAAATAGTATGAACGATAATAAACAAGCAAGCGTATTCAGCTTTATTAAAGATCTGCCAAATATTTGTTCTCTTTTGGGCTTATTGAGTGCTGTAATAGGAATTTATTTTGCCATTCAAGGGATTTTTCAGGCGGCAATAATCGGAGTCTTGTGGGCAGTATTGTTCGATTGGTACGATGGTATTATAGCCCGAAAAATGAAAGGAAGAACAAAAGTACAAGGTGTTTTTGGAGCCCAGCTTGATTCCATGATTGATATTGTAAGCTTTGGGATTTTGCCTGCTATTATACTTTTGAGCTATGGAAATTACAGTATTTGGTTTTTACCTGGAGCATTTGTAATTATTGCTGCCAGTGCTATCCGATTGACTTACTTTAATGTTTATGGCCTTATCGATAGCAAAACATACAAAGGCTTCCCTTTGGACAACAATGTACTTATACTGGCTTTTGTGTTTTTATTTGAGGGCATTTTTACGCCTTCTGCTTTTTCCATCTTAATTTATGCACTCTTGATGCTTCTATCGGCACTAAACTTATCCTCAATTCCTACTCCAAAATTTGGAGGAAAATGGGCTTATGCTTTAGTTGCTTATGTGCTGGTTATGACAAGCGTTTTTGGATGGCTATTATGGCATCAATAATAGACTAACAGTATTGTGCTCGTTTTTTTCAGGAAACCTAACGGCAGTTCGTCTAAAAACCACTGCTATCTTGTATATTAACCTTCCACCGCCGATTCCAAAAAAACCATGCACGCGCGTGCGGCGCCATACCTTATACCATTTGCGTTTCAAAATGCGCCAACAAGCATTTTGAAATTTGCAATGGTAAATGCCGTTGTACAATTAAAGCGGCTTTGGAAGCGAAGCGCACCAAAGGAGCATTTTAATTGACAAACGGTATAAAATGGTTTTTTTCTTCACACAGGGGCAGGCCGCAATTTCAACCGGTTTGGTTTGTCAGCCAGTTTGCTGTACACCACAAAAAAAGAACATGCCTATTCTTTTTCCTGCGACGTGTTAAACAAATCCTTTTATGTAGGCATGTACTGGAAGATTAAATTCAGCCACCGGTAAGGCTAAATATCACCATATCCGGGGCATATCAAAACGACTAAGAAACCCTGATCTGCTCAAATTTCCCGTAAATCTTTTTCATGTCCTTATTGATCAGGTCATCCACCACCCGGGCATATTTTTTTGTCATGTTGATACTGGAATGGCCCAGCATTTTGGAAACCACTTCGTTGGAGATTTGATTGGAAAGGGTAACGGTAGTGGCGAACTATGCCGGGCGGTGTGCGTGCTGAGGTTTTTGTCAATCCTGCACAGGGTGGCGATTTCTTTAAGATAAGCATTCATCTTCTGATTGGAAACCACTGCAAACCAGTGAGAAATATCCTTATTCGGTGGCTTTTTTGCGAAATAAAAAAAGCCACCGAATAAGCCACCGCAATTTTGCGTTTTTGTGCATTTCAGTGCATTGCCCAAAAAACAGAAACCACTGTAAACGTGTCGTTTGCAGTGGTTTTCAATTTTCTACTTAGCTAAAAGGCGGAGAGTGAGGATTAACTGCGTTGATCCCATTGGGGGAGGATTCAAAGCAAAATCCCTTGTTCGCTTTGCTCACCGGATTTCTATTTTCAGGGACTTACAAAAGCAAGCTTTTGACACCCCTGAAAACAGAAATCCCAACCTTCAGGCCGGGATTTTGTTTTGCGGAGAGTGAGGGATTCGAACCCCCGGTCCCGTTTGAAACGGGACAACGGTTTTCAAGACCGCCGCATTCGACCACTCTGCCAACTCTCCTTCGAGGGCGCAAATTTACACTTTTTTTCCTTTTTTAATGTTGGGCTGAAAAAATTGTTCGCTTGTTTCATGGCTTTTTTTCATTTCGTGAAATAATCCGGAAGTTGTTTATTTTTGCAGGGTTAACAAAAATTTTATGTGTAGCACGGCGGTTGTTATTCTAAATTTTAATGGTGTCGGATTTTTAAAAAAATACCTCCCTGCGGTGATACGACACAGCGAAGGCGCTGAAATTGTTGTGGCTGACAATGCTTCCACAGATGATTCGGTGGAGTTTATGAAACATGAGTTTCCGCAAATCCGGTTACTGGAAAATAAAGAAAACGCCGGTTTTACCGGAGGTTACAATTGGGCTTTGTCGCAGGTGGAGTCTGATTATTATGTGCTGCTGAACTCGGATATCGAAGTAACCCCAAACTGGTTGCAACCGGTTATCGATCTGATGGAATCGGATAAAACCATTGCCGCCTGCCAGCCGAAAATCCGTTCAATCTTCCAAAAGGACCGTCTTGAGTATGCCGGGGCTTCCGGCGGATTTATCGACCAGTGGGGCTATCCTTTTTGCCGGGGACGTATTTTTGAGAACGTCGAGAAAGACCACGGCCAGTATGATGATGTGCGGGAAGTTTTCTGGGCTACCGGCGCCTGTTTGTTTGTAAGAGCCAATGTTTACCACCGGCTGGGCGAACTGGATGAAGATTTCTTTGCTCACATGGAAGAGATCGATTTCTGCTGGCGTGCCAAAAACGAAGGTTATAAAATTATGGTACAGCCTGCTTCGGTGGTGTATCATGTAGGAGGGGGGACGCTGCCCAAAAGCTCGGCGCGCAAAACTTATCTGAATTTCCGCAACAACTTCATGCTCTTATATAAAAACCTGCCGCAAAACAGGCTGTGGAAAGTGTTTGCCGTCCGGCTTCTTCTCGATGGTCTGGCCGGAGTACGGTTTTTACTACAGGGACACTTTCGGGATATCGCTGCTATTGTCAAGGCCCATTTTTATTTTTACGGACATCTCGGCATCCTGAAGCAAAAAAGAGCACGACTAAAACAAAAGCAGGTCTCGGGCGTTTACCGGGGTAGTCTTATTTTTGCTCATTTTTTTAAAAGGGTAAAGACTTTCAGTACACTCAATCCAAAAAAATTCTCTTAGAAAAAATTTTCAAAATATTTCAGCGCCAGCCGGTAAGAGTCCATGCCAAAACCAATGACAGAGCCTTTGCAATAGGGGGCGATGTAGGAAACATGCCGGAAATCTTCGCGGGAGAAAATATTGCTGATGTGTACTTCAATCACCGGGATATCAATCGCTTTTATGGCATCGCCCAGCGCAATGGAAGTGTGGGTGTAAGCGCCGGCATTCAGGATAACACCATCTTTTTCACTGGCCGCTTCGTGCAGGCAGTTGATCAGCTCGCCTTCCACATTTGACTGAAAATAGTCGATTTCCAGTTCCGGAAACTCCTTTGCAAAAGCAGCAAGCTGTTCTTCAAAAGTCCGGTCTCCGTAAATATCCGGTTCGCGCGTTCCCAGCAGGTTCAGGTTGGGGCCGTTGATGATAAGTATCTTTCGGTTTGCCATATCTTCTTTCTTTATACTTTTACAAAAATAGACAAAGCCGCTAATTTATGAGATTTTCTGAGTATTTTTTTCAGGCTGTGTGCGATTACCGCTATTTGCTGGAGAGCGATTATCCGCTAAAATCCATACTGAAGCTGGTGGGTGACCGGTATGCTTTGCCCTCGCACGAAAGGGTGATGCTCTATCGCGGACTTGCCAAAAAACAACAGGTTATGATACGGCAGCAAAAGCTTATACAGGACATTCCGGTCCATGCCGAAGTAACACTCGATGGTTTTAATGTCTGCCGGACGGTGGGGAGCTATCTGAATGGAAATCCTGTGTTTGTGGGCATGGACGGCTATCTGCGCGATGTGTCGGAACTACATCGTAAAAAGCTGAAATGGGAGGTGCTGGAGAAATCAATAAGATTGATTTTGGAATTTCTTCGCGAAAAGGATATTTCCCACGTTCATTTTTATTTTGATACGCCCATCAGCCACAGCGGAAAAATGTGCCTGATGACCCGCCAAAAAATGCAGGAGATGAACATAGCAGGGGCGGCGCAAACGGTTTTTTCTCCCGACCATGAGCTGATAACCGCTGAAAATGGCTTTATCTGTACAGCCGATTCCAACATTATTGAAAATACCAAAGTAAAAGTGTTTGATTTGGCGCATCATTTGCTGCAGGATAAGTTTTCGGCGCAACTCTTTTCTTTCCCTGAATTTCTTGTGAATAAAAAATGTCCTGAGAGGCTTTGAGATTTCCCGGACTATTTAATTGGATATTAATGTTTTCGGATTGCCCCGCCTGCTTTAGTAGTACGGCGGGCAGGCCAATTTAAAAGAGCACAGGCGTTTCCAAAACAAGGAAAGCGCAAACAACAATAATACAGACGTTTGACATCTAATACCTCAACAATACTTCAACCTTTTAACCCTTTTAACATTTTCTCGTAAATGGCATAATTCTCCGCATCGAAACAAACAAAGATAACTTCTTCCGGTAAACTATTTTCCGACAGGAAGTTGCGGACGGTATCAATGGCAATCTTTGCCGCTTCTTCTTTGGGAAAATGGTAAATCCCGGTGCTGATGTTAGGGAAGGCAATGCTTTTGCAATTGTGCTCTGCAGCAAGTTTCAGAGCGGTCTCATAGCAGCCTTTCAGCAGTTCGCGTTCGTTGTTGTTGCCGCCGCGCCATACCGGCCCGACAGCGTGAATGACATATTTTGCCGGAAGGTTATAGCCTCTGGTAATTTTTGCCGAGCCGGTATCACATCCGTTCAGTTTCCGGCACTCGTCCAGTAATCCTGGGCCTGCAGCACGATGAATGGCACCATCCACGCCGCCACCACCCAGCAAAGTACGGTTAGCGGCATTTACAATCGCAGCAACATGCATCCGGGTGATATCGCTACTGACTGTTTTTAAATGCGCAGTATTCATGGGTTTAATCATTTATTTGTTTTACAATTAGTTGTGAACTTTGATAACCAACCACTTTCACTTTTTTATCTTTTTCAATAAAACTGAATTCGGCAACGGCATCGAAAACATCGTTTTCAACCACAACTTTTCCTGCCGGTCGTAATTTGGTATGTGCTACACCGGTTTTCCCCAGCATTTTACTGTATTCTGCGGAAGCTGAAGTGTAGCCTTCCTCTTTTGGCTGGGTTTTCTGTAAGCCGAGATATGCAAACCGTCCGGAGATAAAAAGCCTTTTAGTGAGCCAGATGGAAGAAATAATCGACAGTGTCATGGATATGATGACAATAGAAAGGGCTCTGGCGAACGCTGTAAGATTGTAATCCAGAAAGCCGGGACCTGCCGGGCGGATAAGACTTAGCGTCAACCCCAGCACCATAAAAGTAATACCGAGAATACCGGTAATGCCAAATCCGGGGACAACGAAAATCTCCAGCACTATCAGGACAAGTCCCAGCAGAAAAAGCAAAATTTCCCAGTGGCTGGACAATCCTTCGAGATAAAGCGGAGCAAAGTAAAGCACGGCGGCGACAACGGCAGCGGCAATCGGAAAACCAATACCGGGAGTCTGTAGCTCAAAATAAATCCCGCCAACGATAACCATGATAAGAATACCACTCACGAGGGGATGGACAAGAAATCTGATGATCCTGTCGGTAGCGGATATATGATAACTCAGGAGGGTGTAATTGTCTATGCCGGCGTGTTTCAGCACCTGTCCGATGTTGTCGGCTTCGGCTTCACTATAGCCATTTGCGATAGCTTCGGAAGTGGTAAAAGTAAGTACCTTTCCGGAATCGCTGATGCCTTTTATGAAAATACGCGGGTCAACCATGGCCTCGGCGATAGTGGGGTCTCGCCCTTTGGCTTCGGCTGTGGAGCGCATGAGCGAGCGCATATACGATTGATATTTGTCAGGCAGCGGTTTCCCCGACTGGTCCACCACAGTGGCAGCACCTATATTGGCCGCCGGACTCATGTAGATACTGTCGCTGGCCAATGCGATTAAAGCTCCGGCAGAGGCGGCATTGTTATCGATAAAGACATAAACAGGAATTTTGCTGTGCAGGATTTTGGTACGGATAGAATCGGCCGCATCCAGCATGCCGCCGTATGTATTCATTTGAATGAGAATAATATCGGCATGTTCTTTTTCCGCCTGCTCCATGGCTTTCCGGGTGGTGTGCCACACGGGAGAGTCAATTTTTTCTTTGATGTTAAAAGTAAAAACGATGGTAGGGGAAAGTGAGTCATTACCCGCCGATAATGCGGGAGAAAGGAGTAGAAGTATAAGGTTTGTCAGGATAAAAACCGTAAGAAAATATCTCTTATTCTTTATCATCTGATGATTTTTTTATTTTTTTGAGTTGCTGATGCATTTTTCGGTATTTTCTTCGCCAGGCTTTTTTACTCCAGTATTTTCCCCAGTAAATATTTGTCCATAACCGTTCGTGAAAGTAATACAAAATTAACTTTGCTACCACATCCACACTGGCAATAGCCGTGGCAGCCTCCCATTTTTTTAGCACCGCTAAGCTGATCACAAAAGTAGTTGCCGAAGCAATGACACGCCAACTAAGAGCTTTCAGGATACTCCGGGTGGGGCTGTCTTTTTTTACATATTTTAATTTCATCATTCTATCTTGTTTTGAGGGCTTAAAATTATGAAATAAAATAAAGCCCGACCCTTTTCAAAAACTCATCATGCACTTTACCATTTGAAGCAACAATCTCTTTTCCGAAGATAAAATCAGCATCTCCGTGGAATCTTGTAACAAGTCCTCCGGCCTGTTTCACAATGAGCGCGCCGGCTGCCACATCCCAGGGGTTTAACCCGTATTCGTAAAACAACTCAAACCGTCCGGCAGCCACATAAACCAGGTCAACGGCGGCAGAGCCCAGCCTGCGTACACCGCGGCTGCTTTGCATAAGGTCTTTAAACAACATGAGATAAACATCAAGACAGGAATAATCGAAGTAAGGAAACCCGGTGGCAATAAGCGAATTATCAAGAACTTCGGTTTGCGAAACATGAATCTCCCGGTCGTCCAAAAACGCAGGGCCATCTTTCCATGCATAAAAACATTCTTTAAGGTTGATTTCATACACCACGCCCAAAACGGTCTCGTCGCCATCATTTAAAGCGATGGAAATGGAGTAAAGCGGAATCTTATGAATAAAATTGGTGGTGCCATCTAACGGATCCACAATCCAGTTGTAACGTTCGCCTCTTGTTAGTTTGTCATCTTCCTCAGCTATAAACCCGGCTTCCGGCAACAGTTTCCTCAGCTCTGTAATTAAAATCTTCTCCGATTTCTTATCTACATAAGTTACCAGATTGTGGATGCCTTTGTATTCCACATCCGATTCGGTGAGTTTATCCACTTCGTCGCGAATCATTTGGCCGACCTCTTTACATAAACTAACTATCTGTTTTGTGAGTGACTTAAGGTTCATATTACTTTATTTCTGTTAAAATTCTGTGAATTTCCATAACCTGAGGAATGAGAAAGCGGCTGCCATCATTAATAATGACAAAATCCGAAAGCCTGTTTTTTTTTTCATTAGGCCATTGCCGTACCATGCGGCTTTTAATTTCTTTTTCGGAGAGGGCATCCCGGCCTTTTATTCGTTCCGTACGAATGCTCTCAGGGGCTGAAACATTGATAATCTTGTCAAATTTTTCTGCGAGGCTGTTTTCAAAAATCACGGCAGCCTCATGCAAGGTGTAAGGATGCTGTGCATTTTCGGTCAGCCAGTTCCGGTACTTCTCCATAAGTACCGGATGGATAATACTGTTCAGGGTTTTTAAAGCAGTGGCATCACTGAAGACAATATCTGCCAGTTTTTGCCTGATAAGTTGCCGGTTTTTATCAAATATATCTCTGCCAAAGGCTTTTTCGACCGCTGAAACAACAGACGCATCGTTGTAAAGATTTTTGGCTTCGGTATCGGCATAAAACACCGGAACTTCCAGACTTTCAAATATTTTACAAACTGTGGTTTTGCCACTTCCTATATTTCCCGTAATGGCTGTCTTCAGCATCGTTTCACGTTTAATTGATAATAATAAACTCCACTTCCGAAGGAACAATTCGCTCATTACTAATATTCTTTGGCTTGGAAACCAGCTCAAGTCTGAGTTTTTTCACCTTACGGAGATTAATATTTTTAATATTGGGAATCAGTTTAAACTGGTTGGCACGTATCTTTTCGTAATCTCTGATAAAAACATTGAAATTAACAGTAGCTATGTTAGGGAAGGTTCTGATTTCCGGGCGAATTTCCGAAACATCGACAGGGATTTGTACGCTTCGCTCGGTATATCTCTCAACATCCAAATCAACGGTAACTTTCGGAGGAAGAAATCTAAGCATCCGGGGATAAGGATTGTGGATCTTCACTTTGACTTTTTGGCTGTTTTCCAAATTTTCCAGGTGAATCATTGCCGTATTCAGCCCTTTCAGGGTATCCATAATTTTATCTGGCCCGTAAACGGTGATGGTAGCGGGAATAATTTTAAAATGGTAGAGCCTGAACTGGCTTTTGAAGGTTAAATCTAACAGGGCGGAAACTTTCATCTTTCTTTTATGAAGGAGCTCCATTGAGAAACTGAGTTTTGATTTGGAAAACTCAATATCCCGATCATTTACTCCCAGCTGTTGCGCTGTACTTTCCCGTAAGCTTCCGGTATTAATGAAGTACTGACCATCAGCATCCTTCTTAATGTCGTGTTGCCGGAGATCCACATTCAGGCTGTCAAGGCTGCCATGTAGCAGAAGATCCAGAAGATTATATCCGTTGGATTTTAAGTGTACGGTTGTCGTACTGTCGTTCAGGGCTGTAATCAGTTTCCCTGCCGGCTGGTGGTTATATTTTATTCCCATTCGATAACTTACAGAGTAATTATCTGATAATTTGATGAGTAGCCAAAATAAAGCGGCGAACAGAAGACAAACAAGAAAAATCAAATGGTCTCTTTTTTTTTCAACCTTTTGATTTCCATTCTTATTAGTTTGCCCGGACATTCCCTTTACTCTGTTTTTTTCCATCGCTGTAAAGATACGCAAAACTATAATTGTTCATATCTTTTTGCAGATAGTTTTCGGCTTTTCGTCTCTTATCTTTGTTTTTCAATTCGTTGTAAAAACTTACCGAAAGTTATTAACAGACTACCGTTCGATTGGCTATTTAACTAATTTTGTTTATACAGATATCCGACATATATTAATCATCAAATCAGACTAATACATTGAATAAGGCTATGTTTTTAATCTATGATACAGAAACCACCGGTTTGCCTGTAAATGATAATGCCCCTTTAAGTGATTTTGACAACTGGCCAAGGCTGGTACAACTTGCCTGGCAAATTCATGATGAAAAAGGAGCGCTGGTTGAGGTGAAAAATTTCATCGTCAGGCCGGAAGGTTTTGTGATTCCACGGGCTGCGGAGAAAGTGCACGGTATCTCCACCGGACGTGCCCTGAAAGAGGGAGAAGAGCTTAGCATGGTATTGGAAGCGTTTGGGCAAGCCTTGCAGAAAGTAAAAGTGGTGGCCGGCCATAATGTTAATTTCGATAACAACGTTGTCCGGGTTGAATACATGCGGAAATCATTGAATTGCCTGCTGACGGAAAAGACTATTGTGGATACACAAGAAGTTTCTACCAATTATTGTGCCATCCGGGGTGGCAGAGGCGGGAAGTTTAAATGGCCAAAACTGTCGGAACTTCATGTCAAACTTTTTGGCGAAACTTTTGATGCTGCTCACAATGCTTCGGCAGATGTTCAGGCTACTGCCCGTTGTTTTCTGGAACTGATTCGTCTGGATGTGATATCAGCAACCATGCTCGGGCTGTCTGAAGAAACTATTCGGAAATTCAAAGCGCTGCATCCTGTGCCGATAGAGCCCATTGGAATAGAGGTAGAGGCTTATTATGAAGAGAAACCGAAAACAGAAAAGCCAACGCCACAACCTGTTGCTAACAAAGAAGTTGCTGTTCGGCAGGCAGCGCAGTCTTTTACACATTTGCATGTGCACACACAGTTCTCCGTTCTCGATGGCCTGTCGAAAATACCGATACTCATAAAAAAGGCCAAAGACGATGGCATGCCGGCTGTGGCTATTACGGATCATGGCAACATGTTCGGGGTAAAAAGTTTCCATCAAACGGCCCTCGCAGCAGGGATCAAACCCATACTCGGTTGTGAAGTGTATGTGGCCCGTCGCGGCCTGGAAAAAAAGGAATCCAAAGTGGATGCTTCAGGATGGCATTTGGTGTTGCTGGCCAAAAATGAAACGGGCTACCATAATCTTTTAAAACTGGTTTCCGCCGGCTGGACAAAAGGTTATTATTATAAACCGCGTATCGACAAAGCTTTACTGAAGAAGCATCACGAGGGACTTATTGTACTGACGGCATGTCTTGGCGGTGAGATACCTTTTAAAATTGTTAACGAAGGGGTGGAGAAAGCCGAAGAGGTATTGCCCGAATACAAAGCTATTTTCGGGGATGATTTTTATCTTGAGCTGCAACGCCACAAAAGCGGAGACCCGGAAATGGATCGACGTGTGTATGAAGACGAGGAGTATGTCAATACCGAGCTGCTGAAGCTTTCGGTAAAATATGGTATCAAAGTAGTGGCTACCAATGATGTGCATTTTGTTAATGCGGAGGATGCCGGAGCACACGACCGGCTGATTTGTATTGGTACCGCCCGCGACTTAGACGACCCTAAACGCCTGCATTATACACAGCAGGAGTGGTTTAAAACACATGAGGAGATGAGTGCCCTGTTTGCCGATATCCCCGAAGCTGTCGCCAACACACAGGAAATAGCAGATAAAGTGGAGGTTTACAAACTCGACCATAAGCCCATCATGCCTGAGTTTGAGATTCCCGCTCCTTTTGAAGATGCAAATGCCTATCTGCGTAACATTACTGACGAAGGAGCTAAGGAACGCTATCCCGCAATGGATGATGCTCTCCGTCAGCGCATCAATTTTGAGTTGGAGACCATCAAAACCATGGGCTTTCCCGATTATTTTCTCATCGTGTGGGATTTTCTGAAAGCAGCACGCGAAATGGGTGTTTCGGTTGGCCCGGGAAGGGGAAGCGCTGCCGGTTCCGTTGTAGCGTATTGCCTAAAGATTACCCAGATAGACCCCCTTAAATACAACCTGCTTTTTGAGCGTTTCCTGAACTCCGACCGTATCTCCATGCCGGATATTGATATTGATTTTGACGATGATGGCCGGGAAAAAGTGCTGCATTACGTATCCGAAAAGTATGGAAAAGAACGGGTAGCACATCTGATTACTTTTGGAAGTATGGCTGCAAAATCTGCCATTCGTGATGTGGCCCGGGTACAAAAGTTACCGCTGAAGGAAGCCGACCGGCTGGCAAAAATGATTCCCGATCGTCCGGGCGTTACACTGGACGAAGCCATTAAAGAAGTGCCCGGGTTAAAGCGTGAACTGGAAAATGGAAAGCCTGAAATTGTTTCGGTACTGAAAAATGCCCTTACCCTCGAAGGCTCTGTACGAAATACCGGTACCCATGCCTGCGGTATCATCATCGCCCGCGACAGCCTGGATAAATACGTTCCTGTTTCCACGGTAAAAGAATCGGTATTGGAGCTGGCCACCCAGTACGATGGAAAATATATTGAGGATGTGGGGCTGCTGAAGATGGACTTTCTGGGATTAAAAACGCTCTCCATTATTAAAGATGCGCTGGAAAATATCAAACGTTCAAAAGGGGTGGATATTGATATTGATAATGTGCCGTTAGAGGACAAAGAGACTTATGAGCTGTATAGCAGGGGCGAAACTACCGGTCTTTTCCAGTTTGAGTCAGATGGCATGAAGAAGTATCTTCAGGAGTTAAAACCCACCCGTTTTGAAGATTTGATTGCCATGAATGCACTGTATCGTCCCGGGCCTATGCAGTATATTCCCAAGTTTATCAAACGTAAACATGGTCTGGAAAAGATTCAGTATGATGTGCCTGTGATGGAGGAAGTCCTGAAAGAAACTTACGGAATTACGGTTTACCAGGAGCAGGTAATGTTGCTTTCCCGTCTGATGGCCGGTTTTTCCCGCAGCCAGTCCGATTCGCTGCGAAAAGCCATGGGAAAGAAAAAGCTGGCTGAAATGGCCAAACTGAAAGTGGAGTATCTGACAGGTTGTGAAAAAAACGGTATTTCCAAAGACAAAGCGGAAAAAGTGTGGAAAGACTGGGAGGAATTTGCTAAATATGCCTTTAACAAATCTCATGCTACCTGCTATTCCTATGTTTCCTATCAGACTGCCTATCTGAAAACACATTATCCGGCAGAGTTTATGGCTGCCGTGCTGAGTCGCAACCTGAACAATATCGATAAGATAACCTTCTTTACCAAAGAGGCGGAACGTATGGGTATTCAGGTGCTCGGACCGGATATTAACGAAAGTTCGCTGAATTTTACCGTTAACAATGATGGTATTATTCGCTTTGGTCTGGCGGCTATCAAAGGAGTAGGGAGTAGCGCTGTGGAAGACATTATTGCCGAGCGGGAAAAGAACGGGCCTTTTAAAAGTATTTTTGATATGGCCAAAAGGGTAAATCTGAAATCGGTGAACAAAAGAAGTTTTGAAGCCCTGGCCAAAGCGGGGGCGTTCGATACTTTTACCAATACGCATCGGGCACAATATTTTTATAAAGAAAATGAAAACGACCCTGAATTTATTGAAAAGATTATCCGGTTTGCTACAAAATATCAGCTAAAAAAGAACTCTGCCCAGGTTTCTCTTTTTGGTGATACCGATGATTTTGAAGTACGGGATCCGCCTATTCCCGCCTGTAACCCATGGCCCAAAGCCATACTGTTACGGTACGAAAAGGAGGTAACGGGGTTTTATATTTCCGGACATCCGTTAGATACTTTTGAGCTGACTATGAAGCATCTCTGTAATGTGGATATTGCCCGGTTGCGTAATAACCTGGCCAATTATAAAAATAAGGAGACAGTTTTTGGCGGCATGGTAACTTCGGCGTTGCAAAGGACGACGAAAAACGGATCTCTTTTTGGTGTTATGACGTTGGAAGATTATTCCGGCTCGATAGATTTACGACTTTTTAAGGAAACTTATTTGCGGCTGAAACACATGCTTGAGGTGGGCAATAATCTGATGGTACATGCCAAAGTGGAAGCCAGCCGCTATGATGAAAATAATATAAATATTAACATTCGTGATATTTCTCTATTGGAAGATGCCATGAATAAGGTTATGAAAAAACTTACCCTGTATATTAATCCTGAGGAGATTACTGATGAGATAATAAATGAACTGGTAAAAATGAAACAGGACTATCCCGGTGAAACGCAATTAATGATTTCGTTGAACGCCGTTGATAAAAAAAGACCGTTGGTTCTAAAAAGCAAATCGGGAAAGGTGGATGCTCTTCATTTTCTAAATAATCTCAGCAGGGTGGGGGCGTTCCAATATATGCTGAGCAAATAGGCCGGATAACATTTACATATTTACACATTTGTCTATATCAGTTTCTTTCTTAATTTTACAAACAAATAAAAAATAAAAAAATGGCTTTAGAATTCACAGATGCAAATTTTGACTCACTTGTATTACAATCGGACAAACCGGTAATTGTTGATTTTTGGGCAATATGGTGCGGCCCCTGCCGTGTTGTCGGCCCTGTCATTCAGGAAATCGGCGAGGAATACGGCGATAAAATATTGGTTGGCAAGATGGATGTTGACCACAATCCATCCATCGCCCGTCGTTACAGTATTCGTAATATTCCGACCATTTTGTTTTTCAAAAACGGAGAAGTAGTAGATAAGCAGGTTGGTTCGGTTCCCAAACAGGTTTTAATCAATAAACTGGAACAACACCTTTAACATTACGAAATAATGATACTAAGGGAGCGCACGTGTCACTCCTTTTTTAGTATCAGAATTTTAGCTGCACTTGTAATTTGACGCTTGTTTTGTGGTTTCCCGCTATGGCATCCGGGCCGGAGGAAATATTTTTCCTGTTAAAGAAAACAGTCCGGGCTGCTTTTAGCCAAAGGACGATGTGCCTTTTTAACTGATAGTGCAACAGCAAATAAACCCGCTGACCCTTGTCGTAATATGCCGGAACAGTAAAAGCATAAAGCACATCGTTTTCATAAGCATAAATGCGGCTGTTCCAGCTATCCGTATCAAAAAGCGCATACCGAAAGTTAATTTTTAACGGGAAATGCACAAACCGGTACTCAATATCCTGATATATAAGAAAACCTCTTTCGCGGTCAGACGCTTTGGCAAAACGGACATATTCAATACGTGTTTTAAAAATCAACCGGGGCAGGGCCGAATAAGAGATGGCATAACGAAAATCGGCATAACGCTTAGCTGCCAGTAAAGGGTGATAGCCCTCTGCATTGGAAATGTTTTCCGCTTTTTGCTGATAGCGAAATCGAAAATACATGTTGATATTTCTCTTTGGAACCATCTCAAGTTGGGCGAGAAAGGCTTTTCCGGCAGACGGGGCGTTCACCTGAAATTTTAACCATGGAAAAGAGAAATAATCGGCATAAGCCGTAAAAGTAAACAGGCGCGAAAGCAAAATCCTGACCCCGAGATAAACGCCTTTTTCGTTGTTTACACTTCCCGACTCCATAAACGGAGCCGCATAAATAACTTTATAGGATGGGGAAATATTGCGATAGCTCAGCGTGAGGGTTAGCCGGTCGGAGGGATAGACATCGATACCAGCTGTTCCTGCCATGCTTCCGCCCGGATTGGCTGCAAGTTCACCAAAAAATGATAAACGTTTAAATTCGAAATTTAAATCAGCCGAAGCATTACCGAGCCGTTTTCCACGGAACAGAAATTGCCGGTAGAGTTGTTGGTTCGGCTCCAGTGGCAGGCTCAACCGCGTTTGGTAATAAGTTACGCCTACTTTAAAAAAGTGATACAGGTATCCCAAATGCCCGCCAAAAGCATCGATAACAAGCCGGTGTCTGTTGAGTAACTCATTGATGGTGCGATGGTTTCCGGTTTCAAGAATCGTTGAAATTTCATCCTGACCTGTGGGTGTTATAAAGAAACTTCCATCCACTTTATTGTGAGAATAAAAGGCGGTCAGCGTAATATTTTTTATTCCCAGTGTAAAAGCCGCTCCACGGAAAAACCTGTTCTCGTTTGCCGAGGTGTTGGGGCGAATGCCGGTACCGTAATATTTAACAGCAGTGGCTTCCGCCGATTTCCCGAACGTTAGACCCGTCCAAAGACATAGACCCTGGCCGAACTCAAGATGATAATCACCAATGATGGCCTTTTTCAAAATCCCCAAATCTGACACATAAGCGTAAGCCGAGAAAAAGTCAGGAAAATGAGGTTTCTGACTGCCCAACATATGTTTAACGCTGTCAGCTAAATGGTTAGATAAAAATATTTCTCCGGCATCTTTTTCTGTGGTAAATCCCCAACGCAAATGATTGCCGGAACGGAAGCCGTAACGCAGGTATAGTTTCTGCGGGCTTCCCAAATAAACGGAGCCCGGCTTTACATAGGCCGAATCGGCCGGAATTATGTAACCGGCAACTGGTTCAAGAACCTGCCCGTAACGCATCAAAACCTGATGACCGCCATATTTAAAAGCCTTTTTCCAGGAAAAGGGTTTCCCTTTTTCCGGATTTCCGGTTTTGATAAACGGACTCAGTTGCTGAATGGTTCGTGCGTTAAAACCGGAAACATACTGCAATTCGTAAATGCTGAGAATAGCGCCGTTTTCATGAATGTAGTCTCTCAGAGAGGCGAGTTGAGCCTCATTAAGCAAACGCAAACGAAGTAATTGATTCGCATCAGGCCCGTTAATGTTGATAGGATGTTTGGTATAGTAAATATAATCGTCGGCAAGGTCGGAATAATCCTGCTGTCTGTCTGAAGATTTTGCGATATTTTCCATCTGATTGGTCAGGAACTCAGTAGAACTGTGTAGCGTATCACCATTCCGGGCATCCGCATTTTGCCATGCAATGAGGATTAAAGCCGAAGCCAGAAGGAGGGAATATGTAAAATACCATTTCATATTAAAAGGAAAGTACAAGTGATGTTTGCGGTGAAAAGCCCAGCGACTGATGCATGGTGGTGCCAATGTCGAATTGTATATGTTTTTTGTGCCAGCCAAATCCGAAAGAAAAAATATCACGGGAAGTTCCGAAGCCAACACGGAAAAAGAACTGCTTTTTAACCCTGTATTCTATGCCACCTCTCAATATTACGGACTGGTAATCGGTGTTTTTTTCCACCTCTGCTGTGGTGAGCAGTTTATCGGAAAAACGATAAGCCATACCAAAGCGAAAGACCGCAGGAATTTTTTCGTTGGCATAATCGGAAAATTTAACGCGTACCGGATTATAAACATAAACCCCGAAGGTCAGATGTTCGGTAACATCGGATTGTGCTCCCATCTCGAAGGTTACATTGCTTTGGCTGCCATAAATATCGCCCAGTCCGGTTTGTAAATAATCAAGTTGTACGCCTATTCTTAACCTGGGGCCAAAAGAGCGCGCATAGGCCAGTCCTATTTTCATTTGGTGATACAAAGTATAGCCGAAATAACTCAGACTGAGCCCCATGTTGCCAAATTTCAAAGGGTAAATTACGGCAAGGTTTGCTGTTCCCATGTGGGGCACAAGGAACCTGTTCTCGTAAGCAACACCTGTCGAAAGATTTTTTATCAGCGCCATACCAGCCTGGTTGTTCTGAATACTCCAGAAGTCACTCAGTGCAACAGAGCTATAGTTTAGTCCTGCCTCCCTGGCGCCAACCGGTGGCCACAATCCAGTACCAAAAGCATGCTGTGAGGAAACAAAAAATATCAGAAAGAGAATAATAATTTTGGAGGTTCGGAACCCATTGACAACAGGTGTATTCATAACAGGAAAAAGTTTTCATTTAATTGCGGGGCTTAAAAGTATAAAAATATTTTCAGAATAAAAAATTATTGTTTGGCCTATTGCGGAAATGTTTATTTTGGCTCAAAAATTGAATCACATGGATACTGCTGAACAACTGATAAATAAGGCATGGGAAAACCGTAATTTACACAAAACAGACGAGGTTAGAGAGGCGGTTTTTAACACAGTTGAGGCATTGGACAAAGGCAAATTGCGTGTGGCAATGCCCGTAGTAGAAGAGTGGAAGGTAAACGAATGGATAAAAAAAGCGGTTATTCTTTATTTCCTGTTGCGGAAAATGGAAACCATGGAAACCGGTATGTTTGAATTTCGTGATAAAATTCCATTGAAAAAAGATTTTGCTGCCCAAAATGTACGCGTAGTCCCTCATGCCATTGCCCGCTATGGTGCATATCTGGCTCCGGGAGTAATTATGATGCCTTCGTATGTGAATATCGGGGCCTATGTGGATAGCGGAACCATGGTGGATACGTGGGCTACCGTAGGTTCCTGTGCGCAAATAGGAAAGAATGTACATTTGAGCGGAGGCGTGGGTATTGGTGGCGTTCTGGAACCGGTTCAGGCTGCTCCCGTAATTATTGAAGACAATTGTTTTATCGGCTCCCGCTCTATTGTAGTGGAAGGCGTAAGACTGGGAAAAGAGGCGGTTCTCGGCGCCAATGTGGTGCTCACGCAAAGCACAAAAATTATTGATGTGAGCGGAATTGAACCGGTCGAATACAAAGCGTATATTCCACCACGCTCGGTGGTCATTCCCGGCACCTATACCAAACATTTTCCTGCAGGTGATTTCCAGGTTTCCTGCGCATTAATTATCGGTAAACGTAAGGCCTCTACCGATACGAAAACATCGCTAAATGAGGCTTTACGTGATTTTCAGGTAGCTGTCTAACCGCTGAAGATGAAAAGAATTTTAATCATACAAACGGCTTCGCTGGGCGATGTTGTGCTGGCAACACCGCTGATTGAGAAACTGCATCATTTTTTTCCGCAGGCACGTATTGATTTTCTGCTGAAGGAAGGAAACGAAGCGTTACTGCGATACCATCCTTATTTGAAGCATGTTATTGTGTGGGATAAATCGGAAAAGAAATACCTTAAACTTAAAGAGCTAACCGGCATTGTTCGTGAGCAAAAATACGATTTGATTGTCAATATACAGCGATTTGCTTCCACCGGGCTGCTGACTGCTTTTGCAGGCGCTCGGAAAACAACCGGATTTAAAAAAAATCCATTTTCACTTTTTTATACTTATCGCCTGGCACATAAAATATCTGCAAGGGAGGGAAGTCCGCACGAAGTGGAACGTAACCTGAGACTGATTGATATTTTTACCGATACATCGTTTTTCAAACCAAAACTCTATCCATCACAACACGATTTTGCACGGGTTTCGCAGTATAAAACCAAACAATTTATCACCGTTTCTCCCGGCAGCTTGTGGTTTACCAAAGAGTACCCTGCTGAAAAGTGGGCAGCGTTTATAAAGCAATTAGATGAAGACCTTGCAGTTTATTTTCTCGGTTCCGACAAAGAACGGCAAAAGATTGGCCGTATTATGGAAGACTCCGGCCATGCCGGCAGCCTGAACCTCGCCGGGAGACTTACACTTTTGGAATCGGCGGCACTCATGCGTGATGCTTTAATGAATTACACCAACGATTCTGCTCCCACGCATCTTGCTTCTGCCATGAATGCGCCCGTGGCTGTCATCTTTTGCTCTACCGTTCCGGAGTTCGGTTTCGGGCCGCTCTCCGCTACTTCATTTGTCATTCAAACGACGGAAAATTTGCCCTGCCGGCCCTGTGGTCTTCACGGGAAAAAGGCTTGCCCAAAAAAACATTTTAAGTGTGCGGAAACTATTGAGACAAAACAATTGTTGTTATGCCTGAAAAATTAAAACAAGAAATTGAAAAATCGGTTGCCCTGCTGAAACAGGGAAAAATTCTGCTTTATCCTACGGATACTATTTGGGGAATTGGCTGTGATGCTACCAACAAAAAAGCTGTTGACAAGGTTTTCAAGCTAAAAAACCGCCATAAGCAGAAGAGCATGATTGTTTTGTTGGATAGTGCCGACAAGCTGGGCCTTTATGTTGATAAGGTGCCCCAAATTGCCTTTGACCTTATCGAAAATGCAGCATCACCCATCACAATTGTTTACAATAATGCCGGAAACCTGTCGAAAAAACTAATCGCTTCTGACGGAAGTATTGCCATTCGGATTGTAAAGGAGGATTATTGTCTGGAGGTGATAAAAAAGCTGGGCCATCCATTGGTATCTACTTCTGCTAATTTATCAGGTGAGCCGGCACCGCAAATCTTTAATCAGATTGCAGATATTATTAAGGAGAGAGTGGATTATGTGGTTGATATTTATCAATCGCGAATTCGCACCATCCGGCCTTCAACAATTATCAAATTGGAGGAAACCGGAACTTTTAGCATCCTGAGACTGTAGAAAGATTTCTCCGGAGAGCACAATTTTTTCTATGAAGAAGAACCATCTCTGATTTTCAATAAGAATCAACGCTTTGATTTTCGAGATAAGTTCTGACTTTTTCTTTAAAATCATGCAAGTTAATAGGTTTGGTAATATAATCGGCAAAACCGGACGATAAGATGTATTTTTTATCCTCATCAAAGGCAAAGGCCGTTACAGCTATTGCAGGCGTTTCTGCATGAGGAGGCATTTTACGTATCATTGCCAGTAATTCAATCCCTGTTATTTCTCCTTCCAAACGGATGTCCAGCAGAAAAAGGTCAAAAGTACCGGTTTTGAGTAATTGTAAAGTTTCCTCAACGGTAGAGCAGAGGAACAGGTCGTAAACCCGGCCAATGATATGTTTTACGAGAAGACGGCTTTGAAGATCATCGTCAACATACAAAATTCTCTTACGAGCGTAACAGTTTTCCATGCTTAGAAATTTTTAAATAAGTTATTATGTTTTTGATTGCAATACATTAGTAACAGTTTGTTTAACAGGAATATAAATAGTAAAAGCAGAGCCTTTGCCTTCCGAAGACCTTAGTTTCAGGAAGCCACCAATGAGCTCAACATACTTTTGGGCAAGGCTTAACCCCAGTCCGTTCCCTTCGTATTTCCGGCCATAACCCGTGCTGGCCTGCCGGAAATCTTCGAAAATACTTTCCTGATTTTTTTTAGAAATGCCGATCCCTGTGTCTTTTATCTCGAAATAAATAAATTCTCTCTCTTTTATTATAGTTTTTCCTGCCTTCAGGTTTATTTTTCCTTCATTCGTAAACTTAATGGCATTATCCACTATTTCTTCTATGGCTTCCGAGATAATGTTCCGGTCGCCCAAAAGTTCAAAGCGCTCAAACTCCGTCTCAAGTATCATTTTCAGATTTTTACTTTGGGCTTGTGGCAATCTTTTCGTGTAAATATTACGAAACTCGGCTATTACATCCAGCCCTTCCTTTTTAACTTCATAAGTACCCGAATCCAATCTTGAGATGGCAATAATCATATCCAAAGTGCGCAATAGCCGTTGTCCGCTTTCGTTGATATAACGGCTCATTTCCTGGATAGTTTCAATCTCGCCTATCTCAAGTATCAGTTCGGAAAATCCCAGAATTCCATTCAGGGGAGTACGTAACTCGTGGCTGATATTTGCGAGGAAAGCTGCTTTTAAGCGGTTGGCATCTTCAGCTTTTGCTTTGGCAACACGCAAATCAATCTCTAACTGTTTGCGTCGGGTAACGTCTTCCTTCATAGCAATAAAACGTCTTACCTTTCCCGCTTCATCTTTAATGGGAGCAATGACGGCATATTCATAATAGTTTTCACCGTTTTTTCGCTTGTTGATGAATTCACCTCTCCAAACCCTGCCTTTCAACAACGTTTCCCATAGATCATCATAAACGCTTTGTGGTGTTTCCCCGCTTTGCAGAATACTCGAGTTTTGTCCTACAACCTCCTGAAAAGTGTAGCCGGTAATTCTGGTAAAACTATCATTGACATATTCTATTTTCGCATCCAGATTGGTAATGACAACAGAAAGCGGACTTTGTTCAACGGCAGCGGAAAGCATTCTGATTTCTTCGCCGGCCTGTTTCTCTTTGGTAATGTCGTGAATACTGCCGATACCGGCATTCTTTCCTTCAAATTGCAGATAACCTGCTGTAAAGTCAACCCAGCGTGTTTCGCCGGTTTTCGTCAGCATTCTAAACTGGTAATTTTTAGGTACACTCATTTTTTTTACACGCCTTTGGCCCCGTCTTTTTACCAATGCGCGGTCTAAAGGATGCACTATATCCCAAAAATGCATGGCTTTCATCTCTTCTTCCGAATATCCGAGAAGATGGGTAATTGCAGGATTGGCGTATAGAAATTTTTCATAATTATAAATGACTATCCCGGCTGATGTATTTTCTGCGAGCGTTCGGAATAAATTTTCGGAATGTTTAAGTTTTTCCTCAGCCGAAATTCGCTGGGTGATATCAATAAGATAACCCTGAAGCTGAAGAAGCCGGCCTTTCTCATCGAATTCGCCATAGGCATTTTCCAACAGAACAATTTTTCTGCCTGTGCGCGTATGCATCCTTACCTCAAAACCTTCAACTTTGCCTTTCAATCTTAGCTCATCCATAAACTTTTCCCGGTCATTCTGATCTTCATAAAGATTTTTGGTGCCATAAGCATTGAGCTGGTCCAGGTCATCAAATTCAAAAATGTCAAATACTTTTTTATTACAATAAATTACCTTGTCTTCGGTTTCAAGATAATCACCTGAAATGTCATTTTCCACAAATTTCCTGAAACGTTCCAGACTTTCATAAAGCTCTTCTTTTGCTTTTTCTTTTTCCACAAGAATCTTCTGCTGTTCCAAAACGCTTTTTACGGACACATTCAGGCGCATCAAATGCTCTTTGGTAACATAATCGGATGCCCCGGCTTTGATACATTTAACGGCAACCTCTTCATTAATGGAACCTGTAACAATGATAAACGGGGTAAATGGTGATTTTTCATTACAAATCTCAAGTGCCCGCATACCTGAAAATCCCGGCATGGAATAGTCGGAAAGAATCAATTCGGGATGAAAACTGTAAAGTTTTTCAAGGATATCATGCTCTGTTTCAACGGTAATTGCTTCAAAATCAAAAGTACGGCTAAGCTCATGCCGGAGAAGTTTATCATCCGAGGGGTTATCTTCAATAATTAAAATCCGCAATTTACGCATGAGGTAAAAAATGAAATAATACCGGCAAGTTTTAAGCTTGTCAAAGTTAAAATTATTTTTTAAAAACGCAATGAAATTTTGCAGCTAAGTACCAGGTAGTTATGAACAGGATAAACACGAAGTCTATTCTGCTTTTTCGTTCATATTTAGTGGGTGAAATTTCAAGATGGTATTTTTTAAATCGGTATCGTTCAGATGAGTATAAATCTCGGTAGTACTGATAGATACGTGGCCAAGCAACTCCTGTACAGCCCTCAGGTCTGCTCCGTGCCGGATAAGATGCGTTGCAAAGGAATGGCGAAACGTGTGCGGACTTACCGTTTTGCGGATACCGGCTTTTTCAACAAGTTTTTTAACAATGAGGAAAATCATCTGTCTGCTTAGTTTGCTTCCCCGTTGATTTAAGAAGACAATATTTTCTGCTCCTTTCCGGGGAGTAACAAGGATGCGTGCCTGCTGAATATAGGTGAGCAATTGCTTTCGTGCACTATCGCCGACAGGAATCATGCGCTGTTTGTTTCCCTTGCCTGTAACAATGATGATCTCTTCGTTAAAATGCAAATCGGAAAGCTTTAGACCGGTAAGTTCCGAAACGCGTAAACCACAGGCATAGAGGGTTTCCAATATGGCTTTGTTGCGTTCTCCCAGCGGCTCCGACAAATCAACGGATTGAATCAGTGTAGCCATTTCCGTTTCGGAGAGTACATCCGGTAACTTCTTCCCAAGCTTAGGCGAGTCAAGTAATGCTGCCGGGTCTGTGTCGATGATCTTTTCGAGCATCAAATAGCTAAAAAATGATTTGATGCCCGACACCACACGGCTCTGAGAATAAGCGCCCAGCCCCATTTCGTTAATGTACTGCAAAAAATCGCGGAGGTCGTCAGGGGTAACGCCTGTTATTTGTAACTGCTCTTTTTTTGCCTGAAGAAATGAAAACAGCAAACTGACATCATGCAGGTAAGCCATTACCGTATTTTCCGACAGCGCCCTTTCAAGCTGAAGAAAAGCTTTAAAACCCTTTGAATACATATTTTCCTTCATCAATTTGCCTTTTCCTTTGTTTTATGTCATGAAAATTCTCCACTAAAATAGGAAAAATTCCAGGGAAAGTTTATTTTTGTTTTCTCTTCGCGAAAACGTTTGCAAAAAGACGTGTAATTGAATTGTTTAATAAAATAAATTTAAAAAATGGTAGATTTTTCTTTAGAACCCAAACAAGTTGAACTCCGGGAGAAAGTCCGGGATTTTGCCCAACGTGAAATGATTCCCAATGCCAGAAAATATGACGAAGCAGCAGCGTTTCCCTGGGATATTATAAAAAAGGCCTATGTAGAAGGTCTGATGAACGGCCCCGTTCCTGTGGAATACGGTGGTAACGGGCACAATATTTTCGAGAGTGCGCTGGCATCGGAAGAACTTGGAGCCGGTTGTGTGGGCATCGGAATTTGTATGGATGCCAATACCCTTGCGCTTACACCGCTTTTGATTGGAGCCAGTGAAGAGCAGAAAAAAAGATTCTTCGGACAAATTGTTGAAGCCAAAGGAGTGGCCGCTTATGCGCTGACCGAACCCAATGCAGGTTCGGATGTGGCAGGCATCAAATCGACGGCCATTTTACATGGAGATAAATATATTCTGAACGGACAAAAGCGTTTTATCACAAACGGCGCCGTTTCCGAGTTTATAACGGTTTTCGCTATGGTGAATCCCGAAAAGGGAGCACGCAGCCTGAGTGCTTTTGTTGTTTCCACCAACTCACCCGGTGTGAAAATTGTTTCAAACCTGAAGAAAATGGGACAACGTGCTTCCGTCCAAACGGAGTTTGTTTTTGAGGATGTTGAGGTTCCCAAAGAAAATCTTATTGGCGGTGAAGGCCAGGGATTTATTCTTGCCATGAAGACTTTTGAGCGTACGCGTACGGGAGTGGCTGCACTCAGCGTCGGGAATGCAAGAGCTGCTTATGAAACGGCTCTTCTCTGGGGGAAAAATCGTATCCAGTTTGGGAAACCCGTTACCGTAAACCAGGGCGTAAGCTTTATGCTGGCAGATATGGCCACAGAGATCGAAGCCGCCCGATTAGTTACCTGGCATTCTGCATGGGCCTACGATAATGGCCAAAAGTCTAAAAGTGTCTTGTCAGCAATGTCTAAACTGTATGCTTCGGATGTGGCCATGAGAGTTACTACCGATGCTGTTCAGGTTATGGCAGGGGATGGTTACTCGACTAATTATCTCGTGGAAAAAATGATGCGTGATGCCAAACTTTGTCAGATTTATGAAGGAACCAATCAGGTTCAGCGGCTTGTCATTGGAAAAGCTATCCTGAAATAGGAACATATCGCTACCCCATAAAAAATTACGCTTCCGGAATTCTCTCGTGACTGGAGAATTATACCAGGCTGGCAAGGGTGCTTTGCGTTGAGACAGATTTGTTTAAACTGTCTTGTTGCCTGCCATTTTTCCCTTAGCCGGGGTTATGCGCTTTGGACTGATTTTCACTTTAAGCTCCTCCTTTTTGGTGTCATAATCAATTTTAATCACATCATTTTCATTGAGAGTCCTCTGAATAATTTCCTCAGCAAGCGGGTCTTCAATATATTTTTGAATAGCACGTTTTAACGGACGGGCGCCAAACTGCTCATCCCATCCTTTTTCGATAATGAAATCTTTTGCCTTGGCAGAAACACTTATTTTGAATCCCATTTCGTTGATGCGACCATACAAATGAGACAATTCGATATCAATAATTTTATAAATATCCTCTTTATCGAGTGAGTCAAAAATAACCACATCGTCTATTCTGTTCAGAAATTCCGGAGCAAAGGAGCGTTTCAGGGCACTTTCGATAACTCCGTGGGCATGGCTGGCACGGCTCTGTTTTTTGGCAGCTGTACTGAAACCCACACCAAGGCCAAAATCTTTCAGTTGCCGTGAACCAATGTTAGAGGTCATAATTATAATGGTATTTTTAAAATCGACTTTTCTCCCGAGGCTGTCTGTCAGAACACCATCATCCAATACCTGAAGCAGCAGATGGAAGACATCAGGATGTGCTTTTTCAATCTCGTCGAGCAAAATGATAGAGTAGGGCTTTCTGCGAATTTTTTCCGTCAGCTGGCCGCCCTCTTCATAACCCACGTATCCGGGAGGAGCTCCAACGAGACGGGAAACAGCAAATTTTTCCATGTATTCACTCATGTCAATACGGATGAGGGCATCTTCCGTATCGAACATATACTTTGCCAGCATCTTAGCGAGATAAGTCTTTCCCACGCCTGTAGGGCCCAGGAATATAAAGGAGCCGATGGGTTTGTCAGGGTCTTTTAATCCGGCACGGTTACGCCGAATGGCTTTAACGACTTTTTTAATAGCCTCCGGCTGACCGATGACTTCTTTTTGAAGTTCAGGCTCCATGTTGATAAGCCGGTGGCTTTCACTTTGGGCGATGTTGGTAACCGGGATACCTGTCATCATGGCAACCACTTCTGCCACTTTTTCTTCATCCACCTCTTCGCGGTTCAGTTGGGCGTCTTCTTCCCATCGCTTTTTCGCACGCTCCAACTCTTCGGTATAACGACGTTCAATGTCCCGGAATTGTGCTGCTTCTTCAAATTTCTGCTGATTTATAGCCTGAACTTTTTTTTGCCGAATCTCTTCGATTGACTTCTCGAGATTGATAATCTCTGCCGGTACATGGATGTTGCTGATATGCACCCGGGCGCCTGCTTCGTCTAATGCATCAATGGCTTTATCAGGCAGATAGCGATCGGAGATATACCGGTTAGTCAGGTTTACACAGGCTCTGATGGCCTCATGTGTATATTTCACCAAATGGTGATCCTCATATTTTTCCTTTATATTTTCAAGGATGTGCATGGTTTCATCCGGCGTGGTAGGATCTATCAGCACTTTCTGAAATCTTCTTTCCAATGCACCATCTTTTTCAATATACTGTCTGTATTCGTCTAAAGTAGTAGCTCCGATACATTGAAGGTCGCCACGAGCCAGAGCGGGTTTAAACATGTTGGAGGCATCGAGCGCTCCGGAAGCATTACCGGCGCCGACAATGGTATGAATTTCATCAATAAAAAGAATAATATCCGGATTTTTTGTCAGTTCATTCAAAACGGCTTTCATGCGTTCTTCAAACTGGCCGCGATATTTTGTACCGGCCACAAGGGAAGCCAAATCGAGTGTTACGATGCGTTTGTTAAACAATGCTCTTGAAACTCTTCTGTTGATAATGCGAAGGGCCAGCCCCTCGGCAATAGCAGATTTCCCCACCCCGGGTTCTCCAATCAGGATGGGATTATTCTTTTTCCGGCGACTCAGCACCTGGGCAATGCGTTCCAGCTCTTTGTCGCGCCCCACAATGGGATCTAATCTGCCTTCTTCGGCTGCATGCGTAAGGTCGTTCCCGAAATTATCGAGAACAGGAGTTTTGGATTTGGGCTCAGATGCTTTTTTCGGACCACCACCAAAGGAGGGCTTATCAGAACCGCTAATCTCACTGCCTGTTTCACTTCTCACGTCCGGCGAGGTTTCCGGATAGTTCCCTTTCAGCCTGTTCTCCTTTAAGGTATGTCCCAGTTCATCTTTTATGGTTTGGTAATCAACGCCTGAAAGCGCCAGCTTATGCGTAACGAGATTATTATCATCTTTTAAAATAGCAAGCAGCAAATGCTCGGTACCAATCTCTTCGCTCTGAAAGACTTTGGCTTCGAGATAGGTTATTTTCAGTGCTTTTTCAGCTTGTTTGACAACCGGAATATTTTCCATTTCCACTCCGACACCGTCCGGGGTTCGCACTGCACTTTCAATTTCCAGCTTCAGTTTTTTTAAATCAACGCCAAAGTAGAGCAACATCTGAACAGCCACTCCTTCACCATCCCGTAAGATGCCCAACAGAAAATGTTCAAGTCCAATATAGTTATTTCCCAGCCGCACAGCCTCTTCACGGCTATACGACATAACATCTTTCATCCTTTTAGAAAATTTTGTATCCATATACATTAAAAATTTCAGTGCAAAATTACATATAAGCCTTTTACCAAAATCATTCCAATGTAGAATATTGTTAATTTTTCATAATTTTTACATTTACCTCAAATCTTTTTGACACCTGATAGAAATGATTTTCTCTTCCACATTAACAAATATAGAAGCAGATTGTTGACTCTGACATAAAATATTTCAAAATTGTTAACAAGAAGTTGTTAACACAAAAGTAAATTTTATGAGTTGATTGTTTTTTAAAATTAGCATAAATGCTTACTTTTGCAAGCTATATATTTGTCAATCATTAATAGAGGAGGAATTGAATACATGGAAAGTGTTCATGACGGTGAAAGAATCGTAAAAATTAACATAGAAAATCAAATGAAATCGGCCTACATCGATTATTCGATGTCGGTGATTGTAGCCAGGGCGCTGCCTGATGTACGTGATGGGTTGAAACCCGTTCATCGTCGTGTTTTATTTGGAATGTACGAACTGGGTGTGTTTTCAAACAAGCGCTATAAAAAGTCGGCAAGGATAGTAGGGGAGGTGCTCGGTAAATTTCATCCCCACGGTGACAGTTCTGTTTATGACACGATGGTACGTATGGCCCAGGACTGGTCGTTGCGCTATCCGCTGGTCGACGGCCAGGGAAACTTTGGCTCTGTTGATGGTGACAGCCCTGCTGCCATGCGGTATACCGAAGCCCGGTTACAGAAAATTGCAGAAGAGATGCTGTCTGACTTAGACAAAGATACAGTTGAGCATCAGCTTAATTTTGACGATACCATTAATGAACCTACCGTATTACCTGCGCTTATCCCTAACCTGCTGGTAAACGGAGCTTCAGGTATTGCTGTGGGGATGGCTACCAATATGGCGCCTCATAACCTGTCGGAAATTGTGGATGGCATTATTGCCTATATTGGCAATAATGACATTACCATCAGTGAGTTGATGAATTATATCAAAGCGCCTGATTTTCCTACCGGTGGTATAATTTATGGTTACGAAGGCGTTAAATCTGCCTTTGAAACGGGTCGTGGACGCATTGTCATTCGGGGGAAAGTAACCATTGAAGAAACAAAAAGCGGGCGTGAAAGAATTATCGTAACCGAATTACCTTATCAGGTTAACAAAGCGGATATGATTAAAAAAACCGCCGATCTCGTTAACGAGAAAAAAATCGACGGTATTTCGGATCTTAATGATGAGTCGGACCGTAACGGCATGCGTATTGTTTATGATTTGAAAAGAGATGCTCTTGCCAGTATAGTAGTCAATAAATTATATAAAATGACTGCTTTGCAAAGCTCTTTTAGTGTAAATAATATTGCTTTGGTGAATGGACGGCCTGAAGCACTCAATTTAAAAGGACTTATTCAGCACTATGTGAATCATCGCCACGAAGTAGTTATCAGACGTACGCGATATAATCTTAAAGAAGCCGAACGGAAAGCGCATGTTCTTGAAGGTCTGATTATTGCACTGGATAATATCGATGAAGTGATTGCACTGATCAGAGCTTCCAAAACACCGGATGAAGCCAAACAGGGATTAATGCAGCGTTTCGAGCTGTCAGATATTCAGGCTAAGGCTATTCTTGATATGCGCCTGCAAAAGCTTACAGGGCTGGAAAGAGAAAAACTGAAGGCCGATTACGATGATTTGTTGCTGTTGATTGCCGAATTGAAAAAGATACTCGGAGATGTAAACATTCGTATGAATATTATAAAAGACGAATTACTCCGCATAAAAGATAAGTACGGGGATGAACGCCGTTCGGAAATTGTTTATACTGCCGAAGATATCCGGATGGAAGATGTCATTCCAGACGAACCGGTGGTGATTACCATTTCACATTTGGGATACATTAAAAGGACACCGCTAACCGAATACCATGTGCAGGGCAGGGGAGGCCGCGGATCGCGCGGAAGCACCACCCGCAATGAGGATTTTCTGCAGCACCTGTTTGTGGCTACAAATCACAATTACATGCTGTTTTTTACCGAACAGGGTAAGGTTTACTGGCTCAGGGTTTTTGAAATTCCCGAGGGAAATAAAATCTCAAAAGGCAGGGCTATCCAAAACATCATCCTGCTGAGTCCCGATGATTCGGTTAAAGCTTATATGAATATCAAAGATTTGAAAGATGAAGAGTATATTAAAAATAACTTCATCATTTTGGCTACGAAACACGGAACCATAAAGAAAACTTCACTTGAAGCCTATTCGCGTCCCCGGACGAATGGTATCAATGCCATTACTATTCACGAAGGCGATGAGCTGCTCGCAGCACGGCTGACCAACGGTACTAATGAGGTTTTGCTTGCGCTGAAATCGGGTAGAGCTATCCGCTTTAACGAAAGTAAAGTACGAGCCATGGGACGTACCGCAGCCGGCGTAAGGGGCATCAGACTCGCCTCTGAAAAAGATGAAGTTATCGGAATGATTTGTGTGGAAGACGATTTATATGACATCTTGGTTGTCTCGGAAAAAGGATACGGAAAACGTTCTAAATTAGATGATTACCGTGTTACAAACAGAGGCGGAAAAGGAGTGAAGACCCTGAACATTACGGAAAAAACCGGTAATCTGATTGCCATTAAAAACGTAAAAGACGATGATGACCTGATGATTATTAACAAATCCGGGATTGCCATACGTATTCCTGTTTCGGCTCTTCGCGTTATGGGGCGTGCCACACAGGGCGTCAGGCTTATCAATTTGAAGAACGATGATGAAATCGCAGCCGTAGCCAAAGTGGAAGCCTTCGAATATTTGGAAGTCGAAGATGATTTAGAAGGAGAGGCCGGACAATCAGAAACTACTCAGGAAAAAGATGGCAATACGGAAAATCCTGAAAAAGGAATAATTTAGAGTCGCAATAAATAAAGAAAATAATAGGCACAATTATTGTAAATTATATCTTTGCCATTCAAAAAATGTTTTAATATGAAAAAGTTAATATTATCAATTTCAATGAGCTTGCTGTTTATCGCCGTTGGCTTTGCACAGAAGAGTAACAGAACCAGCGCTTACATGTATAAGGATAAAGGCCAACTGGAAAATGCTAAAAAAGCTATTGACAAAGCAGTGCAAAATGAAAAGACCAAAAACGACCCCAAAACCTGGTTGTATTACGGTGAAATTTATTACGACATTGCTACTTCACCGTTACCGGCATTTCAGAAACTGGATACCCTTGCTGCTACCAAAGCATTTAACGGGCTGAAAAAAGCAAAATCTTTAGATGCAACCAGTAAAAAGAAAAGGGTAACCAAAGAAGCCAATGAATACATTAAAAAACTGTCAGCGGTTTTCTACGCCAGAGGTGCTAAAGTATTTAAGCAACAAAACTATGATAGGGCTATCGAATATTTTAAAGATGCCTTTCAGGTATCACGTGTGTTAGGCACGTTTGATACAACCGCTGCTTTTAATGTCGGAATAACCGGAGTTCTCGGAAAGAGACCTAAAGTAGCTGTGGAGTATCTTAAAAAATGTGTGGATGCTAATTTTAGGGAACCCAAATTATATATCTATTATAACCGGGCACTGCAACAGTTGGGAGATACTGCAGCAGCAGAATCAGCTATCAAATTAGGTCGTTCACGTTTTCCCGGAAACCTTAGTCTGCTTCTCGAACAAGCTCAATTGTACCTCGAAAGAGGTCAGGCCCGGCAGCTGATTAACAGTCTGAAAGAAGCCATAGCCAGGAAACCGGATAATCCTGCTAATGCTAATTTTCATTTTTTAATTGGAAAGAGCTATGATGATATGGGCATATCCGATACTGCTGCCATGGCTTATAAAGATGCTATCAAAGCAAATCCGAAATTTTTTGAAGCTTATTATAATATTGGAGCCATCTATATAAACAAAGCTGCCAAACAGCAGAAAGAAGCGAATAGTCTTCCACTAAGCAAGGCCAAAGAGTACAATATTTTGAATAAAGAGGCCAACACCAATTTGAAGGAGGCTATTCCGTGGCTGGAAAAAGCATTGGCAATTAAGCCGAATGACAAGCCGACTATTAGTGGTTTGAAAGAAGCTTATGCCCGTCTGAAAATGAAAGATAAATTGAAAGCGCTTATGAGTAGTCATAAATAAGTTAATGAGGGGGGGGAAGGAAGTATTTAGATTTTCTTTCCCCTTTATTTGAGAATCTCAATTTAACATAATATATATTATAGGACAAATTTATTATGATTTTCACAGAAAATACGCCA
The DNA here is from genome assembly GCA_036244975.1 of bacterium. Lineage (GTDB taxonomy): Bacteria > Bacteroidota > Bacteroidia > Bacteroidales > F082 > Sulfidibacterium. The sequence continues at coordinate 36,651 of BTTE01000012.1, forward strand.
TGTTTAACCTTAAAATTATGTCCATCGGTAACTCATGTGCTTCGCAACTTATACTCTGGGCTTAAAGTTCCGGATAATAACACGGTTGCTTTTTTCAAAACTAAAGTAACTGATCGCCCAGTTGATCCCAACGAATATTTTATTTCTAAATCCGCTAATAGACATAAGATGAACAAGAGACCATAACAACCATGCCAGATATCCGCTAAATTTGAATTTCCCCAAATCTGCAACAGCACGCCGTTTCCCGACGGTGGCAAGCGATCCCTTATCTTTGTACCTAAAATACGCCGCAGGCTGCTTTTGCCCAATGATTTGCATGATTGTTTTGGCGAGATATCGCCCTTGCTGAATGGCCACCTGGGCCACCTGAGGATGTCCTCCCGGTGTTTCTTTTGAAATCCGTGCTGCTATATCACCTATTGCAAATACATTTTCGTATCCTTCAACCTTTAAATATCCATTTGTTTTTAGCCTATTCCCTCTCGTTACAGCTTGATTATCAATACCATTTGGCAGTTGACCCTTTACTCCTGCCGTCCATATTAAATTTCTTGAGTAGATTTCTATTCCGCTTTTCGTTTTAACAACCTCCCCATCATAATCAATTACCGATTCGTTGAGCAAAACATTTACATGAAGCGCCTTTAAATACCCTAAAGTTTTTATCGATGCATTTTCCGACATGGTTACCAGTAATTCGTCCATAGCCTCCAGCAAATAAATTTTCATTATTAAGGCTGGAAATTCGGGGTAATCTTTGGGCAGTATATATTTACAAAATTCTGCCAGGGCACCTGCCATTTCCACACCTGCCGGTCCGCCTCCCACAATAACGAAATTTGTAAGAGCATCACGCTCCTTTTCATTACAGGTAATGGCTGCCTGTTCCAGGTTTTGCAACATCATATGGCGTATGTTTAGCGAATCGCGGATACTTTTCATGCCGATACTGTGCTGCTCAACATTGCTCATCCCAAAATAATTAGTAGTAGTACCGGTGGCTAACACCAAAAAGTCATAATTCATGAAACCTTTATTGGTTATAACAATACGCCCGGTCGTATTTATCTCTTCCACTTCTGCAAAACGAAAAATTACATTTTTGATCCTTCCGATTTGCTTTCTGAACGGAAAGACAATGCTGTCAGGTTCCAGTCCGCTGGTAGCAACCTCATAAAACAGGGGCTGAAACTGGTGAAAGTTATTCCGGTCTATCAGTACCACTTGTACCGGTTGATTTTTTAAGTTCTCAACTATGGCCAGACCGGCAAATCCCCCGCCAACAACAACAATCCGGGGAAACTCTGACCGGGGAAGATATATTGGTTCTGTCCTGTGGTTCTTTGTATTTATAGCGACTCTTTCCATGATAATCTTCAATAAAATTTTTATTCCTTACTACTTCAACGTAACGATGATGCCTTTTTGCAAGATCATTTTTATTGGCGATGCAAAATTCTATTAATTCCTGACCTGATTCTTTACGGAATTATGGATTATTTGTATAAAATTTTAGTTTTTTTGTATGTTCTTTTTAAACCGGTAACGTTTTACGCGGAGATATTTTTCCGCTTTATCAGGAAATCATTTTTTTTCGGTAAAAATATCCGGAACAAATGTCTGTTCCTGCATAGGCGGACGAACGTATCCTTTTTCCTTTTTTCTATGAGGCAAATCCATCGGCTTAGGTGTCATATCCTCGTAAGGAATTAAGCTAAGCAAATGATGAATGGTATTGAGTCGGGCACGTTTCTTATCATCGGCATTCACCACATACCACGGAGAAATTTTTGTGTCGGTGTAGGAAAACATCTCATCTTTAGCCCGGGAATAATCTACCCACAATTCACGTGATTTAACATCCATAGGACTGAGTTTCCAGCGTTTGGTCGGATTCTCCAGCCGTGCCTGGAAACGTTTTTCCTGTTCTTCCTCACTTACTGAAAACCAGTATTTTATAATAATTATTCCCGAACGAATGAGCATCCGCTCAAAATAGGGACATGCTCTGAGGAATTCCCAGTATTGCCCATCAGTACAAAATCCCATAACCCGTTCCACTCCGGCCCGGTTATACCACGAGCGGTCGAACAGAGCCATTTCGCCTGCTGCCGGCAAATGAGGTACGTAACGCTGGAAATACCATTGTGTCTTCTCTTTTTCGGTAGGCACGCCCAAAGCTACAATCCTGGCAACACGCGGATTTAACCTTTCGGCAATTCTTTTAATGACACCACCTTTTCCCGCTGCATCGCGTCCCTCAAAAATAACAACCACCCTCTTTCCTTTTACTCTCACCCACTCCTGAAGCTTTACAAGTTCTATTTGTAACTCTTTTAATTTAGCTTCATAAACGCTGTTTCTCAGTTTGCCGTGTTTGTTAAGATACTCCTGGTTCGTTTTCATGGCCCAATGTTTTTCCAAAAGTAAGAAAAATATAAAAATTTCGACTCATTTTCCCTGTGGTTTATCATTCTTTCGTCTGTTGTCCGGTATGTTGACTTTGCCATGCTACCTGCAAAAAAGAGGCAGAAGATGCCCTTTGTTTTGTTCGGTAATAATATTTTCTTCATTTTTTCATCATCCCTCACACGCCATTCTCCATTCTCCATTTCCTACTTCATTCTCCGCTTTTTCTTAATGGCCTCGTAAGCTTCATTTACTTTCATAAATTTTTCTTCGGCGGCCTTTTTTACATCTTCTCCCAAATGGCTCACCTTGTCCGGATGGTATTTTTTGGCCATTTCGCGATAAGCGGTTTTCACCTCCTCATCCGTAACATTAGCAGTGATACCCAAAATTTTATAGGCACTCTCCGTATCTTTTACGAACATGGCCTTTATAGATTGGAAATCGGTAGAGCCAAGGCCCATGGCCATAGCAATCCGCTCAATAATTTCCACTTCCGAGTTATCGGCATTACCATCTGCCAGCGCAATGCCAAAAAGGTAGTGCATTAACTGCAACTGTGCAGCGTAGTCCATAAACCGGCCAATTTGGCGGCTTACCTCCAGAACATCAAAATCTTTTTTCAGAATATCTCCCAACAATTTGATATAATGCTTCGCCCCTTCCACACCGAAATTGGCCACATAGAATTTCTTCACATATTCCAATTCCGATTTTTTAACGGTGCCATCGGCTTTCATAATAGCAGCCGTCAGCACCAGCAGGCTCACATTGAAGTCGCCTGATGTGGTGGGCATTCCCGGGCGAAAAGACCTTCCGCCCATAGCTTGCTGTCCCTGAAACATGGAGCCCAGCACGTAGCCCAAAATACCGCCAATGGGGCCACCAAAAGCCCATCCGAGTCCGCCACCGACCCATTTGGCATAACTGCCTGCACCGCCACGGTGAGAAGAAGCACCTCCTAAATTACTGTTGTGTGCCGTTCTCCCGCCTTTGGGGTTCTGTGATAATGACGGTCGCTTCCACTTCGTGATAAAATAAAATGCGAGGGCTATTAAAAAAAGCAGAATAAGAAATTCCATAGCTGAAAATTTTTAAGATTGGTCAATCATATACTCTTTCTCTTCAAAGCTTATGCCAAAGCTTTCCAGCTCCTTCAAAATCGGTTCGTACATGTCCTTATCAATGGGGCGATGAATACCTGTTTTATTTATTTTTCCGGTGGCCAGTAGTTTGGTGGCAATGCCCAATGGCAGCCCAACCGTTCTTGCCATAGCCGTTTTTTCACGGTTCTCCCCTGTCACCGCCATGGCAGAAACTATCATTTTATTTTCATTATCCAAACGATATTTAAACTCATGCTGCATGATGAGTAAATCCTTGTCGTCGGGATCCATGGCCCATTTTTCTTCCAGCAGTTTTTGCAGAATCTGCGCCGGAGTAGCATTTTTCAATCCGATTTTGCGTTTGTCGAATATTCCCAGCCACTTCAGCTTCTCAAACACCACCGGGTCGGCAGCGTTCTGGCAATATTCCTGCAACTTTATCTCCACAGGCACATTAGGCTCATACTGCATAAACGAGTTGATAAAATCGCGATAGGTCATATTTTCAGAATTCTCCATCGGATAAGTATCATCCGTAGCCCCAAGCTTCACAAAGATATCCCATGCTTTGGCAAAGCCGGGTCGGCGTATGGTGCCGCGATACATGGAGGGAATGTCTTTCAAACCATAGATTTCACGGTATTTTAGTGAATTGCGATTGGAATAGATTTCAAAATCACCATATTGCAGTATCTTACGCATCATAACACGGTCGAACAGCTTAAAATACGGAATGTATTTGTAGCGCCCGCGTTGAATGAACTGCGACACCCCGTTTCCGGCAAGAACTACATTGCGGGGATTCCATGTCAGTTTATAGTTCCAGGGATTATTGTCACTTTCAGGAGCTACCAACCCGCCGGTAAAGGAGTTGAAAGAAAGAATCTCACCTCCCGTTTTCTGGATACGATGAATAACCCGCATGGCCGACATGTGGTCGATGCCCGGGTCAACACCAAGCTCCATCAAAATAGGTACTTTCGCCTTTTTGGCCAGTTCATCGTACTCTTTTATTTCGTCCGTAACGTAAGAAGCTGTAAGCATGGGCTTCCTCAGGTCAATACATTTTTTAGCCACTAAGTGGTGCATGAAAGCCGGTAACATGGAAATAACAATGTCTGCCTTGGCAATGGCCCGCCAACTCTCCATATCATTGGTAATATCAAACACAATGGCTTTTCCTCTGGAATTACCGTTCACTTTTTTATGTGCCAGCACTTCATTTATATCAGCCACCGTGATATGCCAGTCATATTCAGGAGCGTTTTCCAATAAATATTCAATGAGGCTTTGGGTGGACAAGCCGGCACCGAGAACAAGGATATTTTTCATAAAACTATTTTTATATGCTTTTAAAAAAGGCCACTGATATTCTCGATGGCCATAAATTTACCGGTTTAAATATTTTTCGAGATGTTTATAATCAGGGGTCAACTCGCCATGGTATAAAATCATGGCTTTTTTCAACGGATCGGGAATAGTAAGCTGGTCAAAGGCAGCTTCAAAATCGGCTTCTAACAAACCCGGCAAAAACTTTATCAGCGCATCACTGAAAGCCTGCGAAGCTTCACGCGGCAACTCGCTGGGCAAAATATCCACGGCCATAACCAAAACGCCTTCACCATCAAAGCCCATCACCGGCTCGCGGGTTGCCGGATGATAAACAAAAACAGGATCTTCAATGGCGGTTCCTGCATGGGTAATTTCTACAGAGCCATCGGGGTCACAGGTAACATCGCCGATGACTTCGAGCCTCAGCTTTCCATTTTTCCACAATGTTTCTAAGTAATCTTTGGTAACAATACGCGGATAGCGGTCATCCCAGTACATGCAATTCATCAGCACGGTGAGATGCGGCAGATATTGTTCAAAAACGCCCTCAAAACGTTCGGGATAATGATAATATTCCTGTAAATCAAAACTTTTACCGGCCTCTTTCGGACGTGCGAGGTGCATTTCTTTAAAGACCACTTTGTATATCACATTGGCAGGCAGATGCTCCTGTTTTTTCAGTTGCAACAAATCGGCAGGAGAAATTTCAATAACCGGTAAAAGGCCGAGAATTTCCTGTGCACCTTTGGAGACATTACCGTAGCCTGTGATTCCGACCACCACAGGAGTCATGTCTTCCGGTAATCCGTTACGCGCAATTTCCTGACCCACAGCCGATACCGCAGCTTTCGCATCTTCTAACGAATCATAATGGTGGGTCTGTTCTAAGTTTAAAAAAGGCGTATCCAGCCCTTTTCTTTTCATCCGTTGTCCCAGTGACCACAACGAATTAATCATCCCGGCCAGACCGGCAAAATGGCCGAAAAAGATCAACCGGCGGCCCTGTGTATCCACTATCCTCTCATAATCTATAAGGTTGATCTTATGCTCCATCATATTGCGAAGCAGCGGCATATTATAAGACTGGCCTTTAATGGTATGACTGAAAAAGATATAGGTTTTGTGCGCTTTAAAGTAATCTATCGGCATCTCTTTCACCCCAAGCACCACATCCGCATCTAAGGGTTCCTCACGCAACACAGCACCGGCCTGCAGATATTCTTCATCCTTGAAGACCCGCTTCCCCGAAGGCACAACCTGTATCTCTATGCCTTTTTCAACCAGCTGTCTGACATGCTCAGGAACAAGGGCTACCCTGCGCTCCATCAGATATTTATCTTCGTAACGAATGCCTATCTTATGTTTCATCTTTATCTGTTTTTTTCAGAAGGCAAACTTATGAAATTATGGATTGATATAAAAATAGGTGTTTTACTGATTTTAGTTGCTACATTAAAAAAATATAAACTACAGCCGCCTATGGTTTCTGATACAGATATTCCCTGATTTTGCTATTGCAAACGATTGAAAGGCCTTATTTTTCTATAGAGAAAACCGACCCTGCTTTTTGACAAATATTAACAGCTATTTTGCTGACAGAGAAAAAGCAGGAACATATTTTTAGTACTTTTGTAACACCAAAATTGAAATTTTTTTTTAAATAAAATCCAAATAAAATGTCTAAAGCAAAGTATGTTTATCTTTTTGGTGATCGCAAAGCCGAAGGAAATACAAAAATGAAAAATCTCCTTGGTGGCAAAGGAGCCAATCTTGCTGAAATGAATCTTATCGGGGTGCCGGTTCCTCCCGGCTTCACCATCACAACGGAAATTTGCACCCTTTACAATGAAAAAGGTCGCGATTATGCCATCAACCTAATCAAAGAGGATGTTACCCTTGCCGTTGCCCATGTGGAAAATATTATGGGAATGAAATTCGGCGACCAGGAAAACCCTTTGCTTGTCTCTGTACGTTCGGGTGCCCGCGCTTCCATGCCGGGGATGATGGATACCGTCCTCAACCTCGGGATGAATGACAACGCTGTTGAAGGTATTGCTGCCAAGTCTGGAAATCCGCGTTTTGCCTGGGACTCCTACCGCCGTTTTGTCCAAATGTATGGCGATGTGGTACTGGGCATGAAACCCGAGTCAAGAGAAGCCGAAGATCCTTTTGAGATTATCATTGAAGAAATGAAGAAAAAACGTGGCGTAGCACTTGATACAGAACTCTCTGCCAACGACCTTAAAGAGATGGTAGCACAATTTAAAGCTGCCGTGAAAAAACAAACCGGACATGACTTCCCCGATGACCCGTGGGAACAACTTTGGGGAGCCATCATGGCCGTTTTTGACAGTTGGATGAACGAAAGAGCTATCCTCTACCGCAAATTGAATAAAATCCCTGATGAATGGGGAACGGCCGTTAGTGTTCAGGCCATGGTGTTTGGAAACATGGGTAACTCATCGGCTACCGGCGTGGCTTTTACCCGCGATGCTGCCACAGGCGAAAACATGTTTATCGGTGAATACCTTATCAATGCACAAGGCGAAGATGTGGTTGCCGGTATCCGTACACCGCAGCAGATTACGCTGGAAGGCTCCAAACGATGGGCAAAGCTGGCCAACGTGTCGGAAGAAGAAAGAGCAGAGAAATATCCTTCGCTCGAAGAAGCCATGCCGGAAGTTTACAAAGATCTTTTCCAAACACAGGAAAATCTGGAAAAACACTATCGCGACATGCAGGATATGGAGTTTACCATCCAGGATGGAAAACTGTGGCTGCTGCAAACCCGTACCGGCAAACGTACCGGCGCTGCCATGGTGAAGATTGCCATGGATATGCTGCATGAAAAACTCATCACAAAAGATGAAGCCATCATGCGTGTTGAGCCAAATAAACTGGATGAACTCCTGCACCCGGTATTCGACAATGAGGCTGTGGACAAAGCCAAAGTAGTGGCCAAAGGATTACCCGCTTCTCCGGGTGCAGCTACAGGGCAGGTCGTTTTCCATGCTGATGATGCTGAGAAATGGGCTTCCGATGGCAAAAAAGTCGTGCTGGTGCGTATCGAAACTTCCCCCGAAGACCTCAAAGGCATGAACTCTGCCGAAGGTATCCTTACCGCCCGTGGCGGGATGACCTCTCACGCCGCCGTAGTAGCACGCGGAATGGGTAAATGCTGTGTCTCCGGAGCCGGAAGCATCAAGGTCAATTACAAAGCCAAAACGCTGGAGATGGACGGTAACAAATACAAAGAGGGTGATTTTATCTCTCTGAACGGCTCTACCGGCGAAGTGTATGACGGCATGATTAAAACCGTTGACCCGGAAATGAGTGGATATTTCGGTAAACTCATGAAACTTTCCGACAAAAAAGCCAGACTGGGCGTAAGAACCAATGCCGACACACCACTGGATGCCCGCGTTGCCCGCGAGTTTGGTGCAAAAGGAATCGGACTCTGCCGTACCGAGCACATGTTCTTCGGTGGCGACAAAATCGTTGCCATGCGCGAAATGATTCTTGCCGAAGATGAAGAAGGCAGAAGAAAAGCCCTGGCCGGATTGCTTCCCATTCAGCGTAAAGACTTCGAAGGTATTTTTGAAGCTATGCAGGGACTTCCCGTAACCGTTCGTTTGCTCGACCCGCCGTTGCACGAATTTGTGCCTCACGATGAAAAAGGACAAAAAGAAATGGCCAAAGTTATGGACGTTTCACCCGAAACCATTAAAGCCAAAGTAGAAGCTTTAAGCGAAGTCAATCCTATGCTCGGCCACCGAGGATGCCGTTTGGGAAATACTTATCCGGAAATTACCGAGATGCAGAGCCGTGCTATTATTGAGGCTGCACTCAACCTGAAAGCCCGCAAAATCGATGCACATCCGGAAATTATGATTCCGCTTACCGGAACGCTGTCCGAAATGAAAATGCAGGAGCAGATTGTTCGTGCAACCATCGAAAAAGTGTTTGAAGAAAGAGATATGCGTATCGACTATCTGGTAGGCACCATGATCGAAGTGCCACGTGCAGCACTTACCGCTGACGAAATTGCTAAATCGGCTGAGTTTTTCTCCTTCGGTACCAACGACCTTACACAAATGACTTTCGGTTATTCGCGCGATGACGCCGGTAAATTCCTGCCCGTTTACATTGAAAAAGGTATTCTGAAAAACGATCCGTTCCAGGTCCTTGATCAGGAAGGTGTGGGTCAACTCGTCGAAATGGCTGTGAAAAAAGGCCGCAAAACGCGGAAGAAAATCAAACTGGGTATCTGCGGCGAACATGGCGGCGAGCCGAGCTCCATCGAATTTTGCCACCGCGTCGGACTGCATTACGTCAGCTGCTCGCCTTACCGCGTGCCGATTGCACGCCTGGCAGCCGCCCAGGCAAATATCATGAACAAGAGAAGCTGGAAAAGAAAATAATAGTAATTTCGGTTGAAACTAATTATTAGAAGTCCCCTAAAGTCACACTCTGGAAACTTTGTGTGACTTTACTATTTTTGTAGCTGCTTAAAATTTTTCATGCTATAAATCTCAAAACTATTATTATGATAAAAAATTCAGACAAAATCCGCGAAGATTTAAAAACCTATGGCATCAATGATGTTCTTGAATTAAATTATAATCTTTCTTATGATGAATTGTATGATCATGAAGTTCACCATCAAAACGAAGGTTATCAAAAAGGAACAGTTACCGGTAACGGGGCTGTAGCCGTTGACACAGGAATTTTTACAGGCCGTTCGCCTAAAGATAAGTATATTGTGGAAGAAGAAACCTCCGGAGATAACATCTGGTGGCGAAACGAGTTGCGGACTTCTTCCGATAACAAACCCATTTCAGAAAAAAACTGGAAATATCTTTACGATTTAAGTGCAAGCCGTCTGGACGGAAAGAAAATCTATGTTCAGGATGGATATGCCGGCGCCAATGATGACACACGTCTGAAAATCAGGGTTGTTACCGAAGTGGCATGGATGGCTCATTTTGTTAAAAACATGTTTATCCGTCCCACGGATGAAGAACTTGAAAGCTTTGAACCGGATTTTGTCATGCTCAATGCATGCCAGACTGTAAATCCGCGATGGAAAGAAATGGGCATGAATTCGGAAGTATACACCGTTTTCAACCTGAAAGAAAAAAGGGCAATCGTTGGCGGCACCTGGTATGGGGGGGAAATAAAAAAAGGGTTCTTCTCAATCATGAACTATTACCTGCCATTAAAAGGTATTGCTGCCATGCATTGTTCGGCCAATACCGATAAAGGCGAAAAAGACGTAGCCATCTTCTTCGGGCTCTCGGGAACAGGAAAAACAACCCTTTCAACGGATCCTAAACGATTACTGATTGGCGATGATGAACATGGCTGGGATGATGATGGCATCTTTAACTTTGAAGGGGGATGTTATGCCAAAGTAATTGACCTGAGCAAAGAACGTGAACCTGATATCTGGAATGCCATCAGAAAAGATGCTTTGCTGGAAAATGTAGTAGTGGACAAACTCACTAACCGTATTGATTTTTCAAGTACCCTGAAAACACAAAATACCCGTGTGTCGTATCCGATTTATCATATTGAAAATATTGTAAAACCGGTATCAAAAGCCGGTCATGCAAAAAAAGTTATTTTCCTCACGGCTGATGCCTTTGGCGTACTGCCTCCCGTTTCCAAATTAACACACGACCAGACCAAATATCATTTTTTAAGCGGTTACACCGCCAAGGTTGCAGGTACCGAACGCGGAATTACCGAACCTCAACCCTCATTTTCCGCTTGTTTCGGAGCTGCATTTCTTTTACTTCACCCAACCAAATACGCTGAAGAACTGATCCGCAAGATGGAAGAACATGGTTCTGAAGCCTACCTGGTAAATACAGGTTGGATTGGCGGGGCCTATGGCTTTGGTAAACGTATTGACCTGCCTGTAACACGTAAAATTATTGATGCTATTCTTGACGACAGTATTGACAAAGCAGAATTTGAAACCATACCCTATTTTAACTTGAAAATTCCCAAATCTATTCATGGCATTGACAGTAAAATTTTTAATCCGAGAAATCTGTGGAACCACCCTGAAGATTGGGATGAAGCTGCTAAAAAACTGGCCGGGAAATTTATAGACAACTTCGGGCATTTTACCGATAATAAAGAAGGTAAACGTTTGGTTGCTGCAGCAGGCCCGCAGTTATAAACCCTTGTCCTTTTTTTAATCGGGCACCCCGGTACCGACTCGCACAAGTCTTGTGCGCCGATGACTTGTGCCTGGCCGCCCTGGCCGCGAACATTTCGCGTGCCCGCCCTGGCGCGCGAATATTTCGCGTGCCCTTCCATGGCGCAAGCATCTCGCTTGCGCCTGCCCCTCATCGTTCATTTTCTATTCGTATCTTTGCCACGAAACTACCAGCCATGGGATTCAAACAACTATCATTAAAACTTCCGCCGGATTATTCACCGGAACAACTCCGTTACAAAGTATTCAAATCATTGCATATCAACGATTTCTCTTTTCAGATTATCCATAAAAGCCTCGATGCCCGCAAAAAAAATTTCATTCACTGGGAGATCAGACTGCTGGTACAATCGCCCGAATTGAAAGGCGGCATGCCACCAAAGCAGGAAAGTCTGAAAGTTCCTTTCAAAAAAAGAAACCAAACAGCGGTAGTTGTCGGTAGTGGTCCGGCAGGATTTTTTGCTGCTTATATTTTACAAAAAGCAGGGATGCAGACTACGCTTGTCGAACGGGGAACAGAAGTTTCCAAACGCACTCGCGAAATTGAACTTTTTGAAAAAACCGCAGTGTTTCATCCCAAAAGCAACTACGCTTTTGGTGAAGGAGGTGCCGGCACCTTTTCCGACGGAAAACTCACCTCACGAAGCAAACACATTTCTCCTGAAAGGCAGTTTATTTTAAAAAGCTATGTGGAAGCCGGTGCACCGGAGGAGATTCAATACCTTGCCCACCCGCATTTGGGAACCGATAAGCTGAAACAGATTGTCGAAAACCTGCGACATTCTTTTGAAAACATGGGTGGCCAAATGCTCTTTGAAACACAAATGACCGACCTGCTGGTAAAAAACGGGCGGGTTACAGCCATAGAAACAGATAAAGGTACAATGGAGGCGGATTTTTTTATTATTGCACAGGGACACTCCGCTTTCGAAACCTACCGGATGCTTATGAAAAGAGGAGTTAGCTTTCATACCAAGAACTTTGCTTTGGGCAGCCGCATGGAGCATTCGCAGGAACTCATTAACGAGGCACAATGGGGCATCAAAAAGCTCAAAGGCGTCAAAGCTGCCGAATACCGGTTAGCCTCTCCCGGTGATGGGCAACACCCGGTTTACAGTTTTTGTATGTGCCCGGGCGGCGTGGTTGTTCCGGCTACCGCTTACGAAAACACCAATGTTGTGAACGGCATGAGCCGTTACCTGCGCAACGGTAATTTTGCCAATGCTGCCTGCGTAGCCGGTGTCAACCTGAACAATCTGCTGCATCGCGAAGTTTCCGCACAGGAAACATTGGACTGGCTGGAGGAACTGGAGCAAAACTTTTACCAATACGCATCCGGCTACAGCGCTCCAATTTGCAGCATTAAAGATTTCATCCGGCAAAAAGAGACAACGGCATACAAAGAAACGAGCTATCCCATGGGTATTGTGCAGGCACCGCTGTGGGAATTGCTTCCGCCCGGGATAAGCCGGGCCATGCAAAAAGGACTCAAAGATTTCAGCAGAAAAATGAAAGGTTTTGAAAAGGGCAACCTGCTGGGACTGGAGAGTAAAACATCAGCGCCAATTCAGGTTGACCGCGAAAAAAACGGACTTTGCTCCGGTTTCCAAAACCTCTATGTGGCAGGCGAAGGCAGCGGCTTTTCCGGAGGCATCATCTCCAGCGCCGCCGATGG
>BTTE01000013.1:0-46832 GCA_036244975.1 bacterium
ATTACAAAAGAAAGTCCACGACAGTCATCTCCGACTTTTTATCTAGTAAATCGCTATGAACCAGATGTACATCCGGGAATTTTATCTTCAGATAATCTTTAAAAAAAGCAAAGGAATCATTGGCTATGACAGGGTCGTCGTTTGGCATTTTATTATAGACAAACGTGTGTAAATTTATATTATGATGCAAGCAAAGCTCAATACTCATAAGCGTATGGTTTATACTTCCTAATTTTGCAGAACTAACCAGAATTAGTGGAAGCGCATGCTCTTTTATATAGTCAATTGTGAAGTAACTACTAGTTACCGGAACCATTAATCCGCCGGCTCCTTCGGTTAGTACGATGTCATAGTTATTTAAAAGCCTTTCGGTAGATTTTCTGATAATACTCGTGTCAATTGGCTTATTATCTATTTTAGCCGACAAGTGCGGTGAAGCAGGGTATGAAAAAACATAAGGGCATGTTAAACCGGATTTATCTTCGGGTAATATTTCACTTTCCATTATTCGCCTGTGTTCCAATATGTCTTCTGAAATACCCTGGCAGCCTGTCTGGACAAGCTTTGAAGTTATAATTTTCACGCCGGCTTTTTTCAAATGGTAAGCCAATAAACCGGTAATGTAGGTTTTCCCACAATCGGTGTCTATTCCGCTTACACAATATTCAATCCCTTTCATCTCGCTTTTTTTTGGGCTATAATAATTATCGGGTGATAAGTTAAGTTGACAGATTTATCTTTATTTGAGAATAGCTGACGGTATTTTTCATCGAATGTCAGAAGCTTTGCTTTGCCGAAAAAGCTTTTTTTCAAGCCATTGACACCCGTCAGTTTCATGTGCTTTAATACAGTATTCGGGCATTGAAATTGCTCTTGCTGCCACCACTCTTCAGCATGGATAATATTAAAATTTGGTTTAACAAAGCTTATTATTTCGGGTAGGGTTTTATAATTTAACCCTATATTTAATATTGTTTTTATCTCTCTGAAATTATCTTCACCAAAAGTGCTAAAGGCAATAATGCCACCGCTGTTTAACAAGCCGTACATTCTTGAAATAAAGGATTCCAAATTATTAAACCACTGAAAGCTTGAAGAGGAAAGAATGGCATCAATATTATTAGGAAAAGCTGTCGTTTCGGCATCTCCCGGAATAAATTTATACCTGCCGAAATTTAAGCCGGCGGTTACCTGCCGGACTTCTTTAAAAGCAGAATCCACCAAATCGTTCAACACATATTCTCCAACAGAAAAGTTGCTTAATATCTTTTGTGTCAGAAACCCGGTGCCGCACCCGATTTCAAGTATGCGTTTAAAGTGTTTCTTGTTATAATTCAATAGTAAACCAGCCAGCCTTGAAGCTGTTTGTTGTTGTACAAAAGCCTGATGGTTATAGGTTCCCAAAGTCCTGCTAAAACATCTGTGTACGATTTGCTTATCCGTAATATGCATCTTTTTAAAGTCCGATTATTTCGTTCCAGGTTTCAAAAACGGCAAATGGGTAATGCGGGACATCTGTTTCCACTATTCTCGCCCTGGTATTCCAATAATTAAATTGATTGGCCGGCGTAAATATTAAGTCATTGTTTCCAATAAGCGCACAATCAAAATTTATATCTTCTGTCTTATTTGCTGATACTTCCTGTAATATGTTGCTCAACTCACTCTTTTGATTTTCGACCTCTCTTGTAGAAAGACGCTTGATGAGTTGAGCATATTGCTTCCGGCCTCCCATTATGCGTATATTGAATTTATTGCGGTTTTTCTTGTTCCAGGTGTCAGGCGTAGCCTTAAATACCGATGGCGAAATGCCCTGGTTTATGTCAATTGGTTGTTGCGTCCCGTTTAGGGCAATGGCTTTGGTGATTTTAATTTGAGATTGCGACAATAACTTTGCCGAAGCCCACACGCCCAGCGACCATGCTACCAGATAAATCGTACTGTATTCGTTAAGTTTTTCATCTATTGAAGAAATTGGATTGTAATCGTTAAACATGCAAATATCAAAATCGCCTGCATCAAGGTGGTTAACAGCATTTTCATCCTCAGCCCAACCATTAAAATACAATATGCAGTTTTTGTTTCCCTGTTTATTTAACCAGATTTTATTCATCCTTTTTTAGTATGCTTTTAATGGGCATTAACTGATTTATATTCATATCTGCATGCAACGAAAATCGCAGTCTGGCAGTCCCTTTTGGCACTGTAGGATACCTTATTGGCAATACTTTAAACCCATGTTGTCCTAATATGTGTGATTCCGCAACAGCCTCTTTATTTGTTCCAATAATGAATGGGATGATATGGCTTTGCGGTTTTAAATTCAGCGACTTGGAGAATTGAGTGCTGATGTTTTTTAATCTTTCTCTTTTTTCGTTTAACTCCGGCAGCTTTTCAAAAATATATCTTGTCCATGCCAGGTTTATCGGGGGCAGGGCAGTTGTATAAATAAGTGTCCGGGAATGATTAATAAGATATTGCTTAAACAGGTTGCTGCAAACCACAAAAGCACCAATTGAGGCTAAAGCTTTACCAAAAGTACCCACAACAAGATCTACATCTTTTGTAACCTGCGTTTCTTCAACACAACCCAGCCCGTTTTTACCCCTTGTCCCGACAGCATGTGCTTCATCGATATACAACAGGCAATTAAATTTTTGTTTCAGTTCAACCAGTCTTTCAAGGTCGGCAATATCCCCATCCATACTGAAAATGCTTTCGCTCATAATAAATACATTTTCATAAGTATTTCTGGTTTTTTCGAGTATCTTTTCAAGATGTAAATAATCTAAATGCCTGAAGCGGGTTACTGTTGCGGGGCTTAATTTTGCCCCGTCAATAATACTTGCATGAACAAGCTTGTCAGCTAAAATTAAATCGTTTTTGCCGGCTAAGGCCGGGATAATTCCAAGGTTAGCATGATAACCACTATTGTACAAAAGGCAGGCTTCCGATTGATAACTACCGGCAATAAGTTTTTCAAGCTTTTTATATTCGATGGAGTTGCCGCTGAGCAGGCGCGACGAGCAGGAACTGAACTTAAAGGCATTGCCGCCAAGTGTATTTATAAATCCGGAATACAGTTGTTTATCGTTGTTTAAACCCAGATAATCGTTTGAGCATAAATCGAGTAGATCAGCAGAATTGTCTTCCGGAAGAAAACGATAATTATCTGCGATTTTCAGGTTTTCCAATGTCGTTCTAAATCTATTTTGAGTTTCCATAGAGCTTTTTAATTGTCCGGCAAATCCCTGATGTTAGTTTAGACAACTCCTTACTGGAGATAATGAAGGGAGGCATGGTATAAATCAATTTCCCAAAAGGACGCATCCAGATACCTTGTTCAACAAATTCCTTTTGAATTTCTTTCATGTTCACGGGACTTTTCATTTCAACAACACCAATTGCCCCCAGAACGCGCACATTGCTGACAGCCTCCAGCTTTTCCAGTTCAGGCAAAGTGTTTTTCAGGTGTTGCTCAATTCGGTTAATATTTTCTTTCCAATTGCTTTTCAGCAGTAAGTTTACACTTGCCAGTGCTACCGAACATGCCAATGGATTGGCCATAAATGTGGGGCCATGCATAAAAATACCCGGCGAAGCCTTCAAGATGGTTGTAGCAACTTTATGGCTGCAAAAGGTAGCTGCGAAAGATAAATATCCTCCCGTAAGCGCCTTTCCCACGCATAAAATATCGGGCGAAATATTAGCATGCTCACACGCAAATAGTTTTCCGGTGCGTCCAAAGCCTGTAGCAATTTCATCGGCTATAAGCAAAACATCATGCTTTACACATAAGTTTTTTACTGCTTTCAGGTAGCCGGGATGATAAAAACGCATTCCGCCGGCAGCCTGAACAATTGGTTCAAGTATGAATGCTGCGATATTCCGGCTTTCTTTTTCGAGAAATTCCTCAACAGGTTTTATATCGTCCGGATTAAATTCATCTGAAAATGCGGATGTTGGAGATGGCAAAAAACATTGTTTTGGTAATTTATTATTAAAAATATGGTGCATCCCTGTTTCCGGGTCGCAGACAGACATAGCATGCCAGGTATCGCCATGATAACCATTCTTAATGGTAAGAAATGTATTTTTTGTGCTTCTGCTTGCTGCATGCCAATACTGCAAAGCCATTTTCATAGCTACTTCAACAGCCACCGAGCCCGAATCGCTATAAAAAACATGTGCTAATCCTTTCGGGACAATACTCAATAGCTTTTCTGCCAATTCGATGGCGGGTCTGTGCGTTAGCCCTCCGAACATAACATGTGCCATAGCATCGGCCTGCTTTTTTAGTGCAGCATTTAATTGCGGATGATTGTAGCCATGGATAACCGACCACCAACTCGACATTCCATCAATTAAGGTTCTGTTGTCTTCCAATTCGATATAAACGCCTTTGGCACTTTTTACAACAAGGCAGTCTAATGCTTTTGTCGCCGAAGTGTATGGATGCCAGATATGCTTTTTATCGAATTCAACCAGTCTGTTAATATCCATACTCATTAGTTGTTGATTGCAAATCCCGAATGGGTAAAATCCCGTATATCTTCATCAATATTTGAGCCTGTCGTAGTAAGATAATTGCCGGTTAAGGCTGCATTAATGCCGGCATGCAAAGCTTTTTGCTGAAAATGTTTTATTTGAAGCCTTCCGCCGGCAAAGCGTAAATTCGCTTTTGGATTTACAAACCGGAAAATAGCTATTGTCGTCAGTATCTCTTCTTCGCTAAGTGGCTTGGCATTTTGCAATGGAGTACCTTCAACCGGCATAAGTATGTTAATCGGAATGGATTGCACACCTAAGTCGCGCAAAGTAACAGCCAACTCCACTCGATGTCCCATGGTCTCACCCATCCCGATAATACCACCCGAACAAACTTTTATACCTAATTTTTGAGCACTTTTTATAGTCTCTATTTTCTCTTCAATGGTGTGCGTTGTGCAAACATTTGAAAAAAACGAAGGTGCCGTTTCCAAATTACAATGGTAATGCTCTATCCCGACTTCTGTTTTCAACCGGTTAAGCTGCTGCTCATCTATTAAACCCATTGAGGCACAAAGGCTGATGTTACTTTTTTCTTTAATCTCCTTATAAATCGGAATTAGTTTGTCAAGGGTTTTATTGGTTACACGTCGCCCGCTTGTTACAAGGGAATGTCGCTTTACGCCTTTGGCTGCATTTTCGAGCGCCTCTTTAACGGTTGCTTCTCTGTCAACTATTTCATACTCCTCAACATCTGTTTTATGCCGTGCCGACTGGCTACACCACTTGCAGTCTTCTGAACAGGCTCCTGATTTGGCATTTGTTATTGAGCAAAGGTCAATAATGTTTCCGCAAAAGTATTCGCGAATCTCGTCAGCCGCTTTATATAAAGCCTTTTTGTCATTGGTTTTGCTGAGATTTAGTGCTTCGTCATAACTCAGCTCGATGCCATCCAGCACTTTTTGTTTGCAAATTTCTATCATAATTTCTTTTAATAAAAAAGTCCGTATTCTGCGTAATGCAGAATACGGACTTTGATCAGTACCTTATTTAATTTTTTATAACTATACGATTCGTTAATTTTAGTTATTCCCGATTTTAATAAAAGTTCCATAATCCATTCTGACAACTCTCCCCCTCTTTCCGGGGAGTCGTTCTCATTGGCATCTATTCCGATTCCCTGATTTAATAAACGCAGCATTGCTTGTATCTTGCCAAATGAGGCGACACAAATATCAATAGACAGGCGGGCAATATTTATAACCCTGTGGAGACTTGCAAAAACGGCATAGCTCTTTCTTGTCCATTTTGAAAAGACAACAGCATTATTCGATATTTTGTATTGATATCTCATCGGGCGATAAAAGTAAATATATATTGGATAATAATCAGAAAATTTATGCGATTTAAGCCAACAATTTGTTTCGTGTTGGTTTTCCATTGACAAAACGCCAAATAAATTTATCAAAACTTCCGTATTCGTTTTGGATGTCTAAAAAGGCTTTTGTGTTCGTTACTGTCGAATTGATTTTTAACTTGTTTCTTACAATCCCTTCGCCCGATAAAAGTGCATTAATTTTTCTTTGGCCATATGAAGAAAGAGAAATAACACAGCTGAAAGTTGAAAGAGAGGCGAAATTCAGGATGAATCAATAGCTGTTTTAGTGGCACAATATCACCGGAATGAGTGGCACAAGTTCGAGCGGTTTATCCAGCGGTTTTTTACTAATGTTTCATGTGCCGGTCAATTTCACGCTGTGTATCGCGTTTTTTCAGATCTTCGCGTTTGTCGTAGTAATGTTTTCCGCGTGCCAGGGCAATTTCCAGTTTCGCCAGTCCGCACTCGTTGATAAAAAGTACAGTCGGGATAATGGTAAAACCTTTTTCTTTGACCTTGGTATTTAGTTTTTTTAATTCGCGTGCCGTCAGCAGCAGCTTCCGGTCGCGTTTGGCAATATGGTTGTTGTACGAGCCGTAGCTATATTCGGCAATGTGCATGCTTCTGACAAACAACTCTCCGTTTTCAAACACACAGAAAGCATCGGCGAGGCTGGCTTTTCCGTTGCGGATGGATTTTATCTCCGTACCGGTCAGCACAATGCCTGCCAGATAACGGTCGAGGATGAAATATTCCCGCGTTGCCCTTTTGTTTTTAATGCGAATGTTGTTGTTACTGCTCATCTTTTTGAAATGGGATACAAAGGTAACAAAACCAAAAAGAATGTTGGGAAAATTGTATCCAGAAATGTTTTTTTACAAAGAAGTTGATTTAAAGTAAACGGAGAATCTACGATAAACACCTTGACTTCACTGGACTTCAGCTATTTTTTATAGCTATGAAATAAAAACCGGGCTTTGCCATTAGAGACGATATATTTCTCTCGAAAATACCATTTAACTTTGGCTCTACTACCATTTTAGTGGGTAAATTGCTTTTGTCGTACCAAAGGGATCCCTTTGGGAGAAGTCAGAAGACCGAAGTTTTTCATTAATACAATAGCAATAAATCTATTGTTTATACTGTTTACTGTATATTAAAGATACTATAGTCAGGATACTATTTCCTTCCGGCTTCCGACTTCTGACTTCCGGCAATTTAGATTTAATAATTACACGATACAACAGTTCTCCACAAAATTTGCAGTAGTACCTTAAACTTTAAACAACTTCAATCAAAAATGGACTACATACGTGGTTTATTATTGTAGAATCCGTATTTTTGCTCAAAAATAATTTTCATGCCATCAAAAAGCAACAAGCTGAAAACGAATAAATTCAAGGAGTCTAAAAAGGAAACCCTGCAGAAAAAGGTGGACAAAAAGTCGAAAAGCAAGAGAAAATCTGCCTCCGTGGAAAGGAAAATCGATCCGCAGGTAGCGAAAATATTGGGCTTTTTCCTTATTGTTGTTTCGGTTTACCTCGTAGTGGCATTTACCTCTTTTTTTATCAATTGGTTCGAAAGTAATCCCACTAATGTGCTTACCCGCACTCTCGGCCTTGGTCATTATTTCAATAATCATACAGTTCTGGTACAAAACTGGACAGGAAACCTCGGGGCTTTCATTTCCAAATGGCTGGTGCAGAATGGCTTTGGGCTGGGTGCCTATTTCCTTGTATTCCTGCTGTTTGTGTGGGGCCTGCGGTTGATGTTTAAAATCAGATTGCTTTCCGTTTGGAAATTGTTTCAGGTAATACTGATAGGCTTTTTCTGGCTTCCCATGCTTGTGGGGATGCTGTTTGCCGGTCATCCCGACAACATCCTCGGAGGCCTTTTCGGCTTTAAGCTAAATTTCTGGCTGACAAGATATATAGGCACGTTAGGATTGGTTTTGCTCCTTATTTTTATTCCCGCCATTTTCATCCTTATCCGCTATAGATTTTCTTTTAAAAGAAAAGGCAAAGATAAACAGAAAGAAGAACAGGGTAAAACGGCTAAAAATTCTCTGCACCCGGAAGATAAATACAATACCGTTGAGTTTTCTGTTGATGACGAATCACCGGATAGAGATGAAGACAAAGCCGTTTTAGATATTTCTGAAAAGGAGGTGGTGGCCAAAGCCAATTTAGGAAATCCAGGTAAGGATGAACCCGACAGTCTTGAACTTACCATCGAAAGACCCAAACAGGAGACAAAAGCAAAAGTAGTTCCCGGCGAGCACAAAGGACTGGATACGGAATTTGATCCCACGCTGGATCTGCCCGATTTCAAATTCCCCGGTCTTGACCTGCTGAATCGTTATGATGAAGGCGTAAAAGTTGACCGTGAAGAGCTGGAGGCCAACAAACAAAAGATTGTGGATACACTTGACCATTATAATATTTCTATAGTAAAAATTAAAGCAACCATTGGTCCGACGGTTACCCTTTATGAGATTGTTCCGTCGCCGGGTATTCGCATTGCAAAAATCAGAAATCTTGAAGATGACATCGCCCTGAGTCTGTCGGCCATGGGCATCCGGATTATTGCACCCATTCCCGGAAAGGGAACGGTGGGCATTGAGGTTCCCAACAAAAATCCTTCTATTGTCTCCATGCGTTCTATTTTTGAGTCGGAAAGATTTCAACATGCAAACATGGAGTTGCCCATCGGCCTTGGCAAAACCATTGCCAATGAAAGTTATGTGGTTGACCTGGCCAAAATGCCGCATATTCTTATGGCCGGAGCTACAGGCCAGGGAAAATCGGTGGGGCTGAATGCCATTATTGCTTCGCTTTTGTACAAGAAGCATCCCGCCGAGCTGAAATTTGTTATGGTTGATCCCAAGAAAGTGGAGCTGACACTTTTTTCCCGCATCGAACGCCACTATCTTGCCAAACTTCCCGATTCTGAAGAGGCTATCATTACTGATACGCGGAAAGTGGTGCGGACGCTCAACTCACTCGGTATCGAAATGGATAACCGTTATGAGCTACTGAAAGATGCACAGGTGCGAAACATTAAAGAGTACAACCTGAAATTTAAAGCACGTAAACTGAATCCAAACCACGGGCACCGGTTTTTGCCCTACATTGTGCTGGTGGTAGACGAATTTGCCGACCTCATCATGACAGCCGGCAAAGAAGTGGAGAATCCTATTACGCGGCTGGCACAGCTGGCGCGTGCCGTGGGCATTCATCTTATCATTGCTACCCAAAGGCCATCGGTAAACATTATTACCGGCACCATCAAAGCTAATTTTCCTGCCCGGATTGCCTATCGTGTGATTTCAAAAATCGATTCCCGTACTATTCTCGATACCAGTGGCGCCGACCAGCTTGTAGGCCGTGGCGACATGCTGATGTCTACCGGTAGCGACCTGATTCGCTTGCAGTGCGCTTTTATTGATACCGATGAGTTGGAAAAAATCACGGATTACATCGGACAGCAGCGTGCCTATCCCGATGCTTTGCATTTGCCTGAATATTATGATGAAGAAACGGAAAGTGTGGGATCCGTTGACCTAAACGAGCGGGATGAACTCTTTGAAGATGCTGCCCGTCTTATTGTGCAAACACAACAGGGTTCCACCTCGCTTTTGCAACGAAAGCTGAAGCTGGGCTACAATCGTGCAGGACGAATTATCGACCAGTTAGAGGCTGCCGGAATTGTCGGTCCTTTTGAGGGAAGCAAGGCCCGGGAGGTAAGAGTGGCCAACGAAATGGCTTTGGAACAATTTTTGAGGGACTTGGAACAGAAAAATGATTTTTAATGGTTGAGATTGTCAGATATGAAAATTAGAATAAAAATAACGATACTACTCTTTGCGCTTCTGTTTACGGGAACGCTTTACGCGCAAAACAATGCGCAGAGCCTGTTAAAAAAGACATTAGATAAAATGTCGTCCTATAAGAATTTTAAATCCGGTTTGGCTTACTCCATGGTAAATAAGCAAAACAATATCCATGAAAAGAAAACGGGTACTATTTTGGTGGAAGGAGATAAATTCCGCATCGATATAATGGGACAGATTATTATTTCGGATGGAAAAGATATATGGACAGTCATTAAGGATTCAAAAGAGGTGATACTGAGTACGCTGGATCCTAACGACCCTTCTAATGTGTCGCCTACCAAAATATTGGAGGAGTATTCCGGTTATAAGGCAAAATTTGAAAAGGGCCATAGGAGAAGAGCCTTAAAAACCCTGCTGCTTACTTCCAAAAAGAGAGCTGCTTTTGATAAGGTAACCATTGTTATTGACGCCTCCCGTTTCCTTGTAAAGCGATTTTCTTTGTATGATAATGACGGGAATGTATTCACTTACGACATTTATAATTTTAAAGCGAATATTAATTTTCCGAAAGGTACTTTTACCTATAATCCCAAGGAATTTCCCGGCTACGAACTGGAAGATATGCGGTAAAGTCTTAATTCCCGTTTCAAACGGGACAGGCTACAGAAGATGCAGATATTTTCCGGATTAATCGTGGTTTTGTAAGATTCCCGTTGCATAAGGATTATTCCAAATAAATTCGGTCAGTACAAATTCGAATTTAGCTCACGCCAAACTACTTGATTCTGTAGTTATACAAAGTACTTCCCGTAGCGGTGATGAGGTTTACCTCGCGGTTGTTGTTCAGACTGCCTACGGTAAACGGTGTTTCGCCGGTTATTCCTTTGCTAATAAGGATGTTGCCTTTGCTATCGAAAAGATAAATGATTTTTTCACGGGAAGCTACTATTCCTAAGACTTTCTGCCTGTTGCCAAGCGAAAAGAACTCCGGCTGCACACGAATGTCTTCGGAAAAAGTATAGGAAAACAAAAGCTTTTTAAACCGGTTAAAAACTTTAAGCTTGTTGTGGTCAACAAAAATGAAATCTTTTACTCCATCGCCGTTAAAATCGTCATAAAGAAAGTAATGGTTAGGTGAAAAAGAGCCAAAATTTGTGAACCGGAGTTTTCCGCTGGCGGAAATATACACCAGCTTCCCGGAAGTGTTGGTCGTAAGAATAAGCCCCTTGTTGTTGGTCTTATTGACAAAATAAGTGGAATGTTTCGCCTTGTCAACTGCCGATTTCAGGTAAATCCGTTGTTGTCCTTTCCGGTTAACAATTTTGACATTGTTAGCATTGTCGTTGATGATAATGTAATCCTTTCCATTGGCGAGCAGCCGTACAACTTTTTGTGAAACAATGGCCTGCATGCGGGGTCTCCGCCAGCCTTTAACCTGGTTGCCCCGGATGGTGTAATCGTAAATACGCTTGTCGGCCTGCGCCAACAGGATGCGATAATCTTTGCGATGCGTGTAGTCGAACAGGCTTAATCCGTTGGTGGCGGAGGGATGAACAGCAATGGGATAGCCTGCTACATATCTTCCCTTTCGGTCGATGAGGAAAAGGTTATCTTTTGTATTAAAAAGGTATTGAATCTTGCCGTTTTTATAAAAATCAACCGGATATATGGGACTCATGGGAAGCTGCGGCAGCCGTTTTGTCCATAAAATTTTTCCCGTATGGTTGATAAGATACATCCTGTTTTCCCGGTCAAAAACGATAATATCATATTTTTTGCTGTTGTGGTCTTTTACCAAAAAAGGTTTGCCCACAATGGGGCTGTTTAATCCGGTTTTCCATAAAGCCAGGTTTTCCTCTTTGTATGACTTATTGTACCGAATGTAGAAATTGGTGTAAAACATAGCGCCATCCCGGCTGTATTGAAAAGCAATACCCTGAATATTTTTTATGAAGGCTTTATCTGCAGAAAGGACAGCTGCCGTTTTTTTACTTAGAAAGTGTGAGAATAGCCCCGACAAGGTTCGGGGATTTATTTGAATGAGAATGTTGGAAGTGCTGCCGAGGTTGTTGGAGAAGGATTTATAATTGTTGTCGAGATCCAGCGTTTTTCCCGTTTCGATATATTGTATCAGGTTGATTAATGCGAGAGGTGAATTGGCAAAAACCGCATAACCGTTAATGATACAATAGTAATTTTGTGTAATGGTTGAGAAGCCTTCTCCATAAATATCCGGTAAAAAACGGGGGATATTTATCTTGCGAATGGTATAATTTCCCGAACGGAAAAACTTATGATTTCCACTTTTGGAGGCAATATTTTTTAATAAACGAGTTGCGCGGGGTACGTCTTTCAACTGTACTATTACCCATGTTTTGTCCGGTATCTCCTTACTGTTCAGCGCATTTGAAACAAGGCTAACTTCGTTTCCGGTAAGTTTAACAAGATTTTGAATATCACTCCGGAAAGCTATTTTAAATTTTGCGGAAATCTTTTTCCCTGCAAAGGCAGGAAAGTCGGAGAAGCCCAGCGAATAGGAGAAATTGCTGTTAAAAGGAAACAGGGTATAGGCATTCATGGGCGCAGTCTGCTGACTTTTGAACCGTCCCAAAAAACTTTTGGTTTTTGATACGGTATATCCGCTGAAAATAATATCGCGTGACTGGATAATCAGGTCTGTTTCTCCCCAACCGGCAAACCGGCTGAGATTATGTGTAATCTTCTGGAATCCGATTCCGGCCAGACTGGAGAAAAATTTTCCGAGAACCGGATAATAGACAAAAAGCCGGGCATCGACAATCTTCCCGCTTGTCTTAGCTACTGTTTTAAAACCGGCACTTTCGCTGAAGTGCATTTCCTGCAACGTGTAGCCGGCTATGGATGTTTCCATAAGATTCTGCTGTCCGGTAAAAAGTAGTGCTCCATCCATCTTCCATAACCAGTACGCTTTACCGGTTACTATGTTGAAAATTTTTATGACGACAACAGGGTAGTTTCTCCGTTGTCTGTAAATAACTACAAAGTTTTTGCCCAATGTTGTCTCCAGAAATTTTTTTATCTCCTCAATATGGGGCAGCCCTTTGTTTTGCAGTAGAAATAAAAATTGATTTTTCCCGGGATAGACGGCAATAAAAAGCTCCCCCTGCCGGAAACTTTCCGTCCACTGTTTTTTTGATCTGAAAAGAGAATCGACAAAAGTCAGTTGCCGGTAAACCGGTTTGAAACTGTTTGTTCGAGTGAAGGCAGACCAGATTTCATTGTTTTCCGTGACCTTATTGATGAAATCGCCGGCATTATCCGACTGAACCACCAGCGCCGGCGTGTTGGGAAGCATTTCCCAAAGATTACCCTGACGTACCGTTTTTATGTTAAACCAGTAAAGAGCCCCTGCCACAATAAACAAAAGCAGAAGAAACAGATAAATGAAATATCTTTTGCTCATAACATGTGTGCCTGTTGAAAACTCAAAAATACGAAAGATTATGCGCTTTATCCGTACCGGATGCGTTCTTATTTAACAATAGTCCGGTAACTTTTTCTAACAACCTGAAAATAAGCTTATTAACAAACAAGGCACAGAATAGTCAATTTACTTAATATCAGGGTGTTATGTTTCGTATTATAGTCGAGTTCAAAAACTTACCGGAGTATTGATTTAACAATACTTTGTTAATAGATCCTCTGACAGAAAATTAAAACTCCAGGCGGGTTTGAATGGCTGAACGGAAAGTCTTCCTGTGATGAATGCAGCCTCCGCGCTCCTGAATGGCCAGCTTGTGTTGCCGTGTGGGGTAGCCTTTGTTGTGATCCCAACCATAATATGAAAATTCGCCATGCAACTTGCGCATGTAAGCATCGCGGTGGGTTTTTGCCAGGATAGAAGC
The DNA here is from genome assembly GCA_036244975.1 of bacterium. Classification (GTDB taxonomy): domain Bacteria; phylum Bacteroidota; class Bacteroidia; order Bacteroidales; family F082; genus Sulfidibacterium. The sequence goes on from BTTE01000013.1 coordinate 13,586, forward strand.
CGCCGCTACGGACATGTATTTTCCATCACCTTTTATAATGGTGGCGTGGGGAATGTTTTTGTATTTCTTAAACCGGTTACCATCGATAAGCAAAAAATCAGGTTTTTTTTTCAGCTTGGCAATGGCGCGGTGCATGGCAAGAATAGAGGCGTTTAAAATATTAATTTCATCGATCTTTGCCGGGCTTACCGAAGCCACCGCCCAACTGATGGCCTCTTTTTCGATGATGGTGCGTAACAAGTTACGGTTTTTCTCACTTAGTTTCTTGGAATCATTCAGTAACTCATTTTCAAAATCACAGGGTAAAATAACAGCTGCAGCAAATACGGGACCCGCGAGACAACCTCGTCCGGCTTCATCGCAACCGGCTTCCGTGAGCGGCGTTCCGGAATAGTGCTTAAGCAACATGAAACAAGGGTAAATAATGGTTTAGAAAAATAAGAAGTATCCAGAACAGGACAAACAGATTTGCCCATCTGAGTTGCTTTATTCGCGAAAAAAATGCGCCGAGAATCAGAGAGGCCGGTAAGGCCAACAACAAGAGAGCCTGCACGGGAGCCGCAAACAGAAAAACAATGAGCGAACTAAAAACTAATCCCCAAAGACTTACCACGGAATGTTGACGCAGACTAATGTTGAAAGATGACAACTTGCCGAGTAGAGAAAATACACCCGTTAGTGTTGTCAATGCGGTTATGGTAAATAAAATCACATCGAAGTTACGGGTGAAGGGAAACCAAATCTCACGAAAGTGAAAAGCCTGCAGAAAGTATTGTAAAACTTCCGGCAATTTATCAAACCAGAAAAAACCCGACAATATAAAAAACCAGGGAAGCAGCATTCCGACAATCCCCGTAAAATAGGGCCTCCATTCATCGACCTGGTAGGTGAGCAGTGCAAGCCAGATAAACAGAAGTAAAAATAGTGCCGGGGGATAAAACAGGCTGACTATTCCGAGGGATAGTCCGGCGTCAAAAGCGGTTGTGATTATTTTTGTACTGGCTTGAAAATCAAAGACTTTCTGATAAAAAAGCGCAAAAAAGAATATACCGAAAATATAAGGGCTCATTTGAGTAAGAGAACCCGGTGCACTTCCAGCAAGGATAAAAAAGAATGCTGCGAAATAGCTGTTTCTTCCCGACAGGCGATGTTTGCTGCCTACATGATTTACAAAAAGGGTGGTGAAAAAAAATAAAATTATAGCCACAAGCTGCTGTAACCACAGCAAGTTCGGCAGGGAAACAACTTCCCATACAGCTGTGCTTCCGGCAGGTACAAATATTTCAGGTAACCAGAACAGAAGGATTACCAGTACCAGCGCAAACAGCTGCGTATGATAAGAAGACCTGAAAAATCGTATAATCATGGGCGATATTATTTTAAGTCGAAGCCCAAATCTTTTCGGTAGTATTTTCCTTCAAAATCGACCTGACCCACGTTGGCGTAAGCGTTTTTTAAGGCCTCTTCCATGGTGTCGCCAAAAGAAGTGATAGCCAAAACACGACCTCCACTGGTTTTTATCAGGTTGTTTTCCACATCATTGCTGGCGCCTGCATAATAGACAACGCAGTTGTTCAGGTTGTCCAATCCTTTGATGACTTTCCCTTTTTGATAATTCTCGGGATAACCGCCTGAGACCAGCATGACCGAAGTGGCATAGCGTTCATCCACCTCCGGTTTGGCCTCGCTAAGATTTCCTTTTGTCATACTTTCGAAAAGTTCCAGCAGGTCGCTTTTTATCCGCGGAATCACGGATTCCGCCTCCGGATCGCCCATGCGGCAGTTATATTCAATGACGAAAGGATCATCGCCCACCTTCATGAGTCCGAAAAAGATAAAACCCTGATAAACAATGTTTTCCTGTTGTAAACCGCTAATGGTGGGACGAATAATACGTTCTTCTACTTTTTTCATGAATTCACCGGTGGCAAAAGGAACCGGCGAAATGGAACCCATGCCTCCGGTATTCAGGCCGGTATCGCCCAAACCAATACGTTTATAATCTTTGGCTTCAGGTAGTAAAACGTAGTCTTTTCCATCGGTCAGCACAAAAACAGAAAGCTCAATACCATCAAGGAACTCCTCAATAATCACTTTGCCGGAAGCTTTACCGAATTTGGCATCCACCAGCATACTTCGCAATTCCGCTTTGGCTTCCTTCAAATTGTTATGAATCAAAACTCCTTTTCCGGCGGCCAGCCCATCGGCTTTCAAAACATAGGGCATTTTGATATTGTCTAAAAATGCCTCTCCGGCTTTAAGTGTTTCTGCCGTAAAAGTCTCATAAGGTGCCGTGGGAATTTCATATCTTTTCATAAAAGTTTTGGCGAAATCCTTGCTTCCCTCCAGTTGCGCCCCTGCTTTTCCGGGACCTACGATGGCAACATCCCGTAAAATTTTATCTTCAGAAAAGAAATCCCGGATACCGTTTACCAACGGTACTTCCGGGCCTACAATCACCATGTCAACTTCTTTCTCAACAACAAAAGTCTTCACCGACTCGAAATCAACCGGGTCGATGGGGACATTGATTCCGGTTAGAACTGTTCCCGCATTGCCCGGAGCAATGTAGATTTGCTCTGCTTTCGGACTTTGCGCCAGTTTCCAGGCAAGGGCATGCTCCCGGCCTCCGGATCCTAATATTAAGATATTCATCTTTTTATGTTTTTACTTACTGCATGGTCTTTTCTATGGACTTCCAAAACAGTTTAGCGGTTTTATCCCAGCTAAACATTTGACTCCTTTGGAAACCTTTTTCAACTAATTTCTTCCTTAATTCAGGGACAAAAGTAATGCTTTTCATGGCTCCGGCAATTTCTTTTATCTGAAATGGATTGACAAACAGTGCTGCATCGCCCGCAACTTCCGGCATAGCGGTGGTATTGGACGTAATCACCGGAACACCGGCTCTGAAAGCTTCCACTATGGGAATGCCAAATCCTTCAAAAAACGGGACAAAGGTTAGTGCCAGCGCCGAACCCATCACGTTTTTTAACTCATCGGGTTCCATCCTGCCGGTGAAAATCACCCGATCCTTGTGCTTCATCTCCGCAAAAGCCTTTTTGATACTTCTGTCCCGGTACATTTTTTCGCCTACAACTATTAGACAAGTGTCGGCGGCTGTTTCCCGTATGTACTGGTCAAAAGCTTTAACAAGCCCTGCAATGTTTTTCCGCGGATTCAGAGCGCCCACAAAAATGAAATAGGGGCAACCTTGTGATGTTTTCTGCTGCGTCAGCTGCTGCTGTTTTTCGGATACCGGGGCGTAAAGTGGGTTGGCGCCGTTGTAAACCACATCGATTTTTGCAGGTTCGATACCGTATTGTTTTACGATGTCCTGTTTGGTAAATTGCGAAACGGTCAGTATCCTGTCTGCTTTCCGGGCATAGCGGGGCGTAAAGTAGTTATAGTATTTTTGTGGCAGCCAGGGCATCATTTCCGGGTGGTGCACAAAATTCAGGTCGTGGATAACCATCAGATTTTTAAAAGGTGATGTTAGCGAGTTGTAGGCATCAGGGGATATGAACAGATCCGGAGCAATCTTTTTGAGCGCCCGCGGCAAAGCTTGTTCAAACCACCAGTAGTGCAACACCGGATGTCGTGCCGGCGGAGGAACAACCACGGGGATAACGTTATCTGAAAAAATAAAGGAAGTATCATAAGTCCGGTCGAATAAGAAATAAAAGGTGTGCTCCGGATGAGCTTTTACTATCCGGCTGAACGTCTCGAAAGTGAACCAGCCGATACCTTCTAATTTGTTCTTCAGCAGTAACCGGGTGTTGACGGCAATTTTCAAAATCTGTTTTGTTTTTAGGCAAAAATACCATTTTTGTTGCTTTGTTTTGGTATTACGTATGGCAAGGGGGGAGTTTTGTAATTTAAGGATATTTTAATAACCACGCTAACTTTTTTACCCACACCAAACATACAATTTATCCTGACAAAAACCCGGGAAACAGCAGACTTCTGTCTTTTCCTTCATCATTTCACATTAAAAGATAGCAGCGTTTCGTCTTCGATGAAGGCCTCAAAACGGTCGTTGATTTTTGCTGGCCCGACGCCCGCAGGAGTACCGGTGAAAATCAGGTCGCCGGGTTTAAGGGAGATAAACTGTGATACGTAAGCGATAATCCGGTCGAAACTAAACATCATGTCGCCGGTGTTGCCTTCCTGCCGGAGTTCGCCGTTTATTTTCAGTGAGAAATGCAGGTTGTTGATGTCGGGAAACCGGTTTTTATTCACAAATTTTCCTACCGGAGCGGCGCCGTCAAAAGCTTTGGCAATCTCCCAGGGGAGTCCTTTTTTCTTTTGTTCGGCTTGCAGGTCGCGGGCAGTGAAGTCGATCCCAATACCGATTTCATCAAAATATTTGTGAGCAAACTGCTCTTCGATGTGTTTTCCGTTGCGGTTGATTTTCAGCACGATTTCTGTTTCGTACTGCACGTCTTTTGAGAAACCGGGATAAAAAAACGGATTGTTTTTTTGCAGCAGCGCCGTGTCGGGTTTCATAAAAAAGACAGGTTTTTCCGGTATGGGGTTGTTCAACTCTTTGGCATGTTCGCGGTAGTTGCGACCGATACATATAATTTTCATATTTTTTTTGTGGTTATTCGGTTGTTATTCATTGTCAATCGATGGTCAGGCAGTTGTCAGGCAATGGTTATTTCCCCGCCATGCGCAGCTTGATTTTGGTGAGCAGTTTTTTGGTGTAGAGAGGGAAGTCGGCTTTTTGCATCCAGTCGTAGTAGGAGGGCTCTTTGCGGAACACATCCTCCACGGTTTTGCCTTTGTGTTTGCCGAAGTTAATTACCTCTTCGCCTTTGTCGTTATAAATAATTTGCCCCATGAGGTCGGCGTTGCGGTGGTGGGTGGAGAATTTCGCCAGCGCTTCCATGTCGTTTTTCACGGGCATTGTTGTTTGGCCTTCCTTGTCGGTGTAAGTCGTGTCGGCATAACGGTCGAGTTGTGCTTTCAGCACTTCGTAGGTGGCGGTTACATCAGCTTCAGCCGAATGGGCGTTTTCCAGCTCCTTTTGCAGGTAAAAGCGGTGAGCGGCTTTCAGCGTGCGTTGTTCCATTTTCATGAAGATGTTTTGCACATCGATAAAATGGCGGTTTTCCACCTCAAAATCTACGTCGGCACGTAGAAATTCTTCCACCAGCATGGGAATGTCGAAGCGGTTGGAGTTGTAACCGGCGAGGTCACAGTTGGCAAGAAAGCGGGCTATGTCTTTGGCCACCTGTTTAAACGTGGGTTTGTCTTTGATATCGTCCTGCGATATGCCGTGGATTTTTTCGGCTTCCGCCGAAATGGGATAACCTGGATTTAACAACCAGGTTTTGGTTTCAGTGGTGCCATTGGGGTTTACTTTTATGATACAAAGTTCGATAATACGGTCTTTGGAGACATTCAGGCCGGTGCTTTCGATATCGAAGAAGGCAAGCGGACGTTTGAGGTTTAATTCCATGTTTTGTTCTTTAATGCCGGGTTTTTTTATGTGGCAAAGCTAAGATTTTTTGGAGTTAATCAAGGTACAAATTAGCTTGTGCACAAAACTTGCGCTATTTCGGAGACGGATTGGACTACCTATTTAAAAACGGTTCTAAATATAAGCATCCTTTTAATATTTATCTTCTCTTTTGTGTCCATGAAAAAGTAAATATCCTACTTTTGGGTCGTCATTAATGACAGTATAAAAGTTAAATCGTATGAACTTACACGAATATCAGGGGAAATCCATTTTAAAGGGTTACGGGGTGTCTGTCCCCGTGGGCATTGTGGCTTCATCGCCCGATGAGGCTGTTAAGGCAGCCAAAGAGATCCAAAAATTAACCGGCTCGGACAAATGGGCGGTAAAAGCTCAGGTACATGCCGGTGGACGCGGAAAAGGTGGCGGTGTGAAGATTGCCAAAAGCCTTGATGAAGTGAAACAGTATGCCGACCAGATTATCGGTATGCATTTGGTTACTCCCCAGACCAGGAAAGAAGGAAAGTTGGTGAGAAGGGTTCTGATTGAGCAGAACATCTATTATCCCGGCCCGGAAAATGTGGAAGAATATTATCTGAGTATCCTGCTGAACCGTGGTCTCGGGCGTAATATGGTGATGTACTCGCCCCGTGGCGGCATGAACATTGAATCGGTAGCAGCAGAAACTCCCGACCAGATTTTCACGGAGGTTATTGACCCGAAAGTGGGTTTGCTGGATTTTCAGGCTCGTCGTATTGCTTTTAATCTGGGCCTGAGCGGAGTAGCTTTTAAAGAGATGGTAAAATTTGTTTCCGCACTTTACCGTGCTTATGAGAGTATTGATGCCAGCCTTTTCGAAATCAATCCTGTGATTAAAGCGGCTGATGGGAAAATTTATGCTGCCGATGCGAAGGTAGTGGTTGACAACAACGCTCTTTTCCGTCATAAAGATATTGCACACATGCGTGATATTCAGGAAGAAGACCCGGCTGAAGTGGAAGCTGGAAGTTACGATCTGAACTTTGTAAAATTAGATGGTAATGTAGGTTGTATGGTTAATGGCGCCGGCCTGGCTATGGCAACCATGGATATGATTAAAATGTCGGGTGGCGATCCTGCCAATTTCCTCGACGTGGGCGGTTCGGCTGATGCCAAAAGAGTGGAAGCCGCCTTCCGGATTATTTTGAAAGACCCTAATGTAGAAGCTATTCTGGTGAATATTTTCGGTGGTATTGTCCGCTGCGACCGCGTGGCTCAGGGAATTGTGGATGCTTACAAGAGTATTGGCGAAATTGAAATTCCCATCATTGTTCGTTTGCAGGGGACCAATGCCGAAGAGGGAAAAGAACTGATTGATAAATCAGGTCTGAAAGTACTCTCTGCCATTCTTCTGCAGGAGGCCGCCGAGCAGGTGAGCAAAGTGGTGGGTGCATAACCGACGCCTGTTAAGTTTTAAATAAAGGCTGTTTGCTTCGGTGAATGGCTTTTTTTGATGTGAGGATGTTAGGATGTGAGGATGTTGGATGTGGTAATGTGGTACACTGAACGCTGGTTAATTTCGTCTCTTGTCTGAGCTGAGAGAGAGGGGCGGGACAAGCTTGTTTAAGAATTCAGGTTTGGTAATTTCGTTCGTATTCATGCCGAAAAATTCTATCTTTGTACCATGCAGAAAGAACCTGTTTTATTGGACTTACAGTCGGTTCCCCACATTGTTGGTCCGGGAGCTCTTGAGCAGGCTGCCCCTTATTTTTCAGGCTATACAAAAAAATTTATTTTGGTTGATGAAAATACGGAGAGGTTTTGTCTGCCCGTGTTTCGTAATAACCTTCCCGGCGTCAGCATAACAGGTGTTGTAAAAATTAAAAGCGGGGAACTGAATAAAAATATTCAGTCGGCTTCTGATATATGGGAACAACTTACACACTTCAGGGCGGAGCGTAATTCCCTGCTGATAAATCTTGGTGGCGGGGTTATTACTGACATCGGCGGATTTACGGCAGCAACCTTTAAACGGAGAATGGATTTTATTAATGTTCCCACCACCCTGCTCGGACAGGTCGATGCGGCCATCGGCTCAAAAACAGGTATCGATTTCAAAGAATTTAAAAATCAGGTAGGTCTTTTTGCCGATCCCAAAGCGGTCATTATTGACCCGCTTTTCCTAAATACGCTCGATGATGTTTTCCTTCAATCGGGATTTGCCGAAATGCTGAAGTATGCGTTAATTATGGATAAACCGTTGTGGAAGATGATGGATATGCGGCATTTCAATACCATGAAGCCGGATTTAAACAAAATGATTATCCGGGCGGTCAGTGATAAAATTTCCATCGTGGAAAAAGATAAATGCGAAAGCGGCTTACGGAAAGTGCTAAACTTCGGGCATACGGTGGGGCATGCATTGGAGACATTCTTTTTAAAAACGGATGCGCCTGTTACACATGGTGAAGCTGTTGCTGCGGGAATGATTTGTGCCACAAGGATTTCTGCCCAATGGCCGGGCTTTGATTGCCATTCACCTGAATTAATTTATGAAATGATTGATCGGAATTTTCCACGACTAATTTTTTCCGTCAAAGATATTCCTGAGATTATGCGGTTGATGCAGCACGACAAAAAAGTAAAAGCCGGAGAGATTTATTTCACGCTGCTTTCCAAATTGGGCAACGCTGTGCCGGATATTGTTGTAACTGAGGAAAAAGTGGTGGAAAGTCTTAGATTTTATTTGCGAAACCAATGAGCCATAAATATGCTACAAATTAGTTATAATAATAAGGATATAGCCGGAACTTACGGTCTGCCGGCTTCCAAAAGTGTCAGTAACCGGTTGCTGGTGATGCGTTCGCTTGAGCGGAGCAAAGTGCTTTTCGACAATCTTTCCGAGGCCGAAGATACTTGCATGATGCGGATTTATCTCAGCTTTATCAATACCTGTGCCGGTTCAACTATTCCGTTGTCGCTGGATACACACAATGCGGGTACTGTTTTCCGGTTTTTGACTGCTTATCTTTCGCGGCAGGAGGGACGGTGGTTGCTCACCGGAAGCGAACGTATGCAGCAGCGTCCCATTGGTGCGCTGGTGGATGCTTTACGCAGCCTTGGTGCAGACATCAAATATTCTGAAAAAGAGGGGTTCCCGCCCCTGATTATCAACGGTAAAAATTTAAACGGGGGAGAAGTGGAGCTGAATGCTTCCTCCAGCTCGCAGTATGTCTCGGCACTGATGCTTATTGCACCCCATCTACCCGGCGGACTTGTCATTCGGCTTAAGAAAGAGACTGTTTCTTCCGCTTACATTGAAATGACGGCTACGCAGATGCGTAACTTCGGCGTAACAGTGTCCGTAGCCGAAAAAGAGATAAAGGTGGATGAAGGAAATTATCGTATTGAAAAGATTCGTGTGGAACCTGACTGGAGCTCGGCTGCTTTTTGGTATGAGATGGTGGCTTTTAATCCCGGTGCTAAAGTGCTGTTGCCTCAATTGTCAGAAAACAGTGTGCAGGGCGACCGTTTTCTGACCACAGTGTTTACGGAACTGGGCGTACAGTCTGATTTTACAGATGATGGCCTGGTTTTGAGCCATACCGGTAAGGTGGCAAAGTCTGTTGACTTTGACTTTACCCGAGCGCCTGATATTGTTCCTTCGGTGATGGTAGCTTGTGCCGGATTAGGGGTAGAAGGTCATTTTTGTGGGATTGAACATCTGCGTATAAAAGAATCAGACCGTATTTTAAGTATGCAGCAGGAGCTGGGAAAAACAGGAACCGAAATTGTTCAGGAGGGCGAAAGCTATCTGCTGAATCCGGGAAAAAAGGCTGCCGGAAAACTGGTTTTTAGCAGTCATGGCGATCACCGGATGGCCATGAGCCTTGCACCGCTGGCCATGAAGTTCGGAACAGTTGCCATAAAAAATCCGGATGTGGTGAAAAAATCTTATCCGGGGTTCTGGGATGCGTTGCGGAAGACCGGCGTCTTTACGCTGGAAACTGCGGAAGAATAGAGAAGTAAAATGAAGTGCCTAAAGTTATTAGATAAACAAAGATAATTTTGGTTAGTAAGTTAGAGGAATGAAAAGTGAGGTAATCGGTAGTTTTAAAAATTTTTAAAGGAGAGCGATGACGGAAAAAATAACGGATGTGGATATTTTTATCCCCTGTTTTATCGATCAGGTATATCCTCAGACGGGCTTTAATATGGTGAAAGTGCTGGAAAAAGCAGGGGTAAAGGTGCATTACAATCCCAACCAGACCTGTTGCGGACAAATGGCTTTTAACAGCGGCTTTTGGGATGAGGCCAAAAAGCTGGGCATCAAGTTTATGAATGACTTTGCTTCCGGTCGTCCCATTGTGGGACCTTCGGCGAGTTGTACCGGATACATTAAAAATAATTATCAGGAACTGTTTCATAATTCATCCTACCATTTGGAGTATAAACGATTGAAACAGAATATTTTTGAGATTACCGATTTTCTGGTAAATGTTCTTCATAAAACTGATTTCGGTTCGGTGTTTGAACATAAAGTTACTTACCACGATTCGTGTGCCGCTTTACGCGAATACGGCCTGACGGACGAACCCCGCACACTGCTGAAGAACGTGAAAGGTCTGGAACTGATTGAAATGAAAGAAACACAAACCTGTTGTGGCTTTGGCGGTACTTTCTCCGTAAAATTTGAGCCCATCAGTACGGCTATGGCTGAACAAAAGGTGCAAAATGCTTTGGAAACAGGCGCCGAATACATTGTCTCCACCGACTCCTCCTGCCTGTTGCATCAGTACGGTTACATAAAAAAACACAATCTTCCCATCAAAGTGGCGCACATTGTAGATGTGCTGGCTTCGGGGCTATAATGAACAGGATGACCTCAGTAGTTTTTCCGGCCTTTTTCAAGACGTTATGAATGGATAAAATGCTTTCCTGCAAATTCTCATCTGTTGTGGGAACGGATGGAACATCGTCCCGGACATGTCTATCCAAGATATTTAGCGATAATTTTCACTAATTCATTTTTTGGCGTAGGCTTGGTAATAAAATCATCGCAACCGGCATCGAGTGCTTCCTGCCGGTCTGACGAAAATACATGGGCTGTTTGTGCTATCACCGGCAAGTCGGGGCGGAAAGCTTTAATTTTCCGTGTCGCTTCCAGCCCGTTCATATCCGGCAGCTTAATATCCATTAATACAAGACTGATTTCCGGTTGATTGCGGCACATTTCTATGGCTCCCTGGCCGGATGTGGAATGCCATATCTTTAGTTTTTCTAACCGGAGCACAATTTCTAAAAAGAGAAAACTTGTTTCGTCATCTTCAACAATTAAGATGACCTGTTTTTTGTTTTCCATTTGGATAGATATTTGGTCATTAGTTTGACTGGCAGATCGTTTGTTCGTAGCATGATAAGGAAGCGTAAAATAAAACGATGTACCTTTATCCACTTGCGATTCGAGCCACATTGTACCACCGAGAAGCTCAACAAGACCTTTACTAATAGGCAGGCCAAGACCGGCGCCTTCAAAATCTCTTGAGATAGACATGTCGGCCTGATAAAATCGTTCGAATATTCGCTCTTGATGCTCCGGCGCTATTCCTCTTCCTGTATCCGTTACCCAAAACAACAGCTCGTCTTCCGATATTTTATAACCGAAATCAATACTTCCCGACCCGGTAAACTTAAAAGCATTACCCAGCAAATTGATGATTACCTGATTAATTTTATTCTCATCAGATACCAAAATGCTTTTGTCATCTTTTAAAGGGAGATGATATTTAAACCGGATATCTTTTTTCTTCGCCTCTATTTGAAACAATCGCCAGGCTTCTTTCATCAGCCTGTTTATCAGAAAAGGTTTTAGCCGTACGGAAATACTCCCGGCTTCTATTCTGGAAAGATTCAGAATATTATTGATAAGAGACAGTAACCGGTTTCCACTGGTTCTGATATATTCGGCATAAGTTTTCGTTTCATTGATATCGATAATATCACCGGTTAGCAAATCGGCAAAGCCAAGAATGCCGTTCAAAGGCGTGCGGATTTCGTGCGACATATTTTGTAAAAAGGCTGTTTTCAACCGGTCGCTTTCTTCCGCTTTGTCTTTGGCGCTGATTAACTCGGCCACCATTTTTTTCTTTTCCGTGATATCCTCTTTAACACCTATCAAATGGGTAATTTCACCGGCGTCGTTGAAAATGGGAGAGATGAGCGCACTTTCCCAATAGAGTTCGCCGTTTTTCTTTTTATTATGAAATTCGCCATTCCACTCTTTCCCGGCCAAAACAGTATCCCATAATCTCTTATAAAAGGCTTCGCCGTGTTCGCCTGATTTAAGTATCCTTGAATTTTGTCCCAGTGCTTCCTGCGGAGTGTAACCTGTAATTTGTGCGAATTTCGGATTTACATATTCTATGATACCTTCTGTATCAGTTATTACAATCACTGCCGGACTTTGTTCCACAGCTTTCGAAAGTTTCTGGTTAAATTCTTCCGTCTGTTTTTGTTCGATATAGAGGCTGAGCTGGCTGGCAATAATACCCATGATTTCCACTGCTTTTTCGTCGTAAGCACCTGGGTTATCGTAGCTTTGTACGAAAATTACACCCAAAACTTTATTCTTGATAATGAGCGGTGCACCTAACCATACTTCCGATCTTTTACCCACCAAATCAATTTCTCCTTCGTCGGCCAGCTTTTTAATTTCTTTCCGGGTAAAAAGCAACGGTTTTTCAGCTTTGATAACTCTGCCCGACAATGACCTTTCAGGTGGAATATTATCGACTAATCCCTTTTCGTCTTCGCCAAATTGTGCTGTGAGGGTATTTGTTTGGGAATCATATAGGGCAATAGAAAAGTTTTTTGCATAGATAATCTTGTTTAACGCGTCCTTGACTGTCAAAAACAGCTCGTTCAGCGAGGAAGAGGTAACCATGCTGTGGGCAATGCTGAATTGGATTTCCTGAAATTGATGGCTTCGCTTCCTTTCTGTAATATCCTCCAGGGAAGTAACTAACTGGTTAATATTTCCCTGGTTATCAAACAAAGGGGAGATGATGGTATTCACCCATTGGGGGTCTCCGTTTTTTTTCTTATTTAAAATTTCTCCGTACCAGCTTCTGCTTTTTTCGAGGGTTTCGGCAATCTCAGTAAAAATTTTCACCGAATATTTTTCCGGTTTCAGCAGGCGCGCATTCTGCCCCAGAAGCTCTTCTTTGGTATATCCTGCGATTTCACAAAAGGAGAGATTGACAAATTGTATGTTGCCCTCCGGGTCGGTGATGAGCGTGGCAATGGGACTTTGCTGAATGGCCCTTGACAGGCTTGCGTTTTTTTCTTCTGTTTCTTTCCGGCCAAGGTAAACACTCAATTCGTTGGCCACAGCCTCAAAAATCTGAAAAGAGAGTTTGTCATAAGCACCCGGATTTTGATAATGTTGAACCATCATCAACCCATATATCCGTTCTTTTTGAAATAAAGGAGTGCCCATCCATACTTCGGGAATAGTGCCTTTCGGGGTAATCTCTCCTTTTTCCGCCAACTTCAGGATATCTTTTCTTAAAAGGAACAGCGGTTTTTTTTGTTTTATTGTTTTTAGAGAAAGGGTCCCTTTGGCCTGGTATTTTGTAATAAGGTCTTTTTTATCCCGGCCAAATTTGGCGGTAAACGTCTGGCTTGCTTCATCCCATTGTGCAACCATAAAATTCCCGGCATCCATCACCTTGTTCATTTCCTGCTGAACAGCTGCAAACAAAACGGGAAGGTTCTTTGCCATAAGAATTTTTTTTGTTACGCCAAACAAAATCTCCTGCATTTGCCGGTGTATTTTTTCTTCGGTGATGTCTTTTACGGCACCTATGATACCTGTTAATCTGTTTTTCTGATGATCCCAGACGGGAAACCTGGAGCTTCTTATCCAAATAATCTTTCCGTTTTTATGAATAATTCGCAGGTCAACGGCTACCTTTTGGTTGTTCATTAATTTTTCAAAGGACTTCCGGTCTTTGGCCACGTCGTCGGGATGTAGCAGTTTTTGCCAGCCTCCGCGGCTGATATATTCTTCGAGAGGGTAACCGGTAATTTGTTCAAACGAGCCGGCAACCCATGCCTTTTCGCTTGTGCCATCAGTTCTGATACGTGTTTGAAAGATATAATCAGAAGTGAGGTTGGATACCGTACGGTATTTTTCTTCGCTTTCAAACAACTCCTGCTCCATCGTTTTCCGGGCGGTGATGTCGTGTGTGATGGACAGTATGTAGGGCTCCCCCTGAATTGTAATCAGATTGGCTGACAACAAACCTGTTTTCAGGTTGCCGTCTTTGCATCGGAAAAGGGCTTCCATATTATCCACATGGCCGTGGCTTTTTAGTTCTGCCACTAGTTTATCACGATCTTCAGGCATAGCCCAAATCCCTAATTCCGTGGCTGTTTTTCCTACGACATCCTCTTTTGTATATCCTGTAATTATGGTAAATCCCTCATTAATATCCATATAAGTACTATCGAGTTTACTGATGGCAGCAGCGCTGGGAATTGTTTTAAAAGCGGTTCTGTACTTTTCTTCGCTTTCGCGTAACTCTTGTTCGGTGTTTATCCTTAATTTTATTTCTTCTTCCAGCTCAGCCGTTCGCTCCGCCACCATATTTTTTAATTGTTCTTTCTCTGTTTTCTTTCTTTCTTCGGCAGCTTTAATTTTAACCATGGCTCTTATCCCGGCAATCAGTTCTTCCCTCTCCACCGGTTTGGATAAAAATCCATCGGCACCTACTTCCAAAGCTTTTATACGACTTTCAGCAGAAGTTTTCAGTGCTGTTAGAAAGACTACAGGAATGTGCCTGAGCTGGTCGTTTTGTTTCATCCGGCGGCAAACTTCAAACCCATCCATGACGGGCATAATAATATCCAGTAATATTACATCCGGGTCCACGGTCGAAGCCAACGCTATTCCATCTTTTCCGTTGAGGGCGGCATAAACGGCTGCCTTCGGAAAGGCATCTTCTATCACTGCTTTTAAAACAGTCAGATTATCCCGAATATCATCGATGGCGAGAATTTTTAAAGTCATTTTATTGTTCTTTAAAAAAGTTATTTATGGTTTTTTCAAACTTGTCGATATCGATGGGTTTTGAAATGTATCCGTCAAATCCGTAATGTAGTATTTCGTCGCGGTCAGCGGTCATGGCGCTGGCGGTTACGGCCACAATGGGGATATGCTTCAGGTTTTTTTCTTTTCTAATGGCATCAAATGCCCTGAAACCATTCATTACAGGCATGGCAATATCCATCAGGATGAGGTCGGGATGATATGTTTTGGCTTTGATAATACCATCCTGGCCGTCATAAGCTTCTATTGTGCGGTAATTTTCACTGAGCAGACTTTTTAAGGTGAGCAGATTGTCCACATTGTCTTCAACCACTAAAATCAGCGGTTTTTCTCCCGATTGTGTTTTTATATTCCTGTGGGTTTTTACCTTTTTTTTCTCTGTTTCCCCGGTTGTTTCCTTTTCAGGAAACACCATGTCAAAAACTAACTGCAACAATTGTTCCCTGTTCACATCGCCCTTTTGAAGCAATTGATAGATATGGTTGTGCTTTAAATTTTTCAGGTCTTTTCCTTCGAGATGCTTGGCGGTAAGTACCAACACGGGGAGCTCGGCGGTATCCACATTGGAACGGACAGCTTCCAGTACCTGAAAGCCATCTATGCCGGGCATCATCAAGTCCAAAATCAAGGCATCGGGTAGTGTTCTGGCAATTTGTTCCAACGCTTCGCGACCGTTGTGTGATATCAATACCTGAAAGCCTGTTTCGTTCAGAATGTCTTTAAGCTGAATGATAGCCGGCTCGCTGTCTTCCACTATCAGAATGGTTTTTTCTTTGGCTTGCGCTTTATTTTCGGCAACTGTTCTCTTTTTCCTGATAACGGCGGAAGGCTGCCGGACTACAAGAGGATTTTCTGCTATTTTGGTTTTCACGGGCTCCAAAGGCAGAATCAATGTGAAGTCTGAGCCTTTTCCCGGAGCACTTTTCACTTCAATAGTGCCTCCCAGCATGTGAGCGTATCTTTTGGCTATGGAAAGTCCCAGCCCGGTTCCGCCGTATTTGCGCGAAGTGCTGCTGTCGATTTGCCTGAATTCATCAAAAATATTAGAGATTTGGTCGGGAGGAATTCCGATTCCGGTATCGCTCACCAGGATATGCAGATATTCGTCTTTTTCAAAAGCGGTTACCTCAATCTTCCCTTTTTCGGTAAATTTCACCGCATTGCCGATAAGATTTTGCAAAATGTGCCGGATTTTATTGCCATCACTTTTCAGGCTGGGCAGGTCCTTTTTTACCAAAGACTTTAGGATAATGTTTTTCTCCCTCGCCTGGGGTTCAATCAGGGTTGTCATTTCGTTTATCAGCTCTTTGATGTTAAGGTCTGTCTGTTCTATTTCAACACGCCCCGATTCGATATGCGACAAATCCAGCACATCATTAATCAATTCGAGCAGCTGCTTACCATTGCGTTCAATGACATCGATGTAAGAATACTCTTCCTTCGGAATGGATGTTTTTAGTTTTCTCTTTAACACACTGGAAAGCGCTATCACCGAATTAAGCGGCGTACGCAATTCATGACTCATATTGGAAAGGAAGGTTGATTTCAGCCGGTTGGCTTCATCCAGCTGGTTTTTTTGCATTTTCAGTTCGGTATTTTGCCGGCTGAGTTCCACCGATTGTGCCGAAAGCTCTTTTCCCTGAATTTCCAGTTCGGTATTTTGTTTTTCTAACTGTGTAGCTTGTTCCTTAATCTGATGGAAAAGAAGAACCCCGTTGATACGGGCAGTGAGGGAGGAAAAAATATTCTGTAGCAGCAGTAAAGTTTCGCTTGGGTAAGCATAGATACTGGCGAGAGAAATGACAGCTATTGTTTCTTTTCCGGAGATAATGGGAAGAGTGATAATCTCCTTCGGTTTAAAATTACCGCTTGTAGTAGCAAAAGTAAAAGAGGTGTCATCGGGAATTTCCCGTAAATGAACTATCTTTTTGCCGGCTAAAGCTTTTCCGAATTCTCCCTCTTTCAGCTTAGCCGAAAACCGGGTTTTGGCTTTCGCCGAAAGACCATAAGACTCCAACAGGGTAAATGCTGCTTTTGTTTTGTTCAGCAGGTAAAATGCGCCTATCTGCGATTGTGTTAACTCAGTAAGCTCATTTATTAATAATCTGGAGAAGTGAAGTAAATCTTCTCTTTTGAAAAGGGATGTGTTAAAACGGAAAGTCTTCTGTTCCAATTTAATTTGAGACTGAATAGTGAAGGCCATCCGGTTGAAAACTTCCGCAAGAGTCCCGAGTTCATTTTTTGAAGAATAGTTAACTCTTGCTTCATAATTCCCCTCTGAAAATTTTTGTGTGGCCAGTGTAAGTTTTTTTATGGGGGTATGGATGCTGTGGTAAAGCAGGTAGTAGAAAACAAAAAGGAATATCAGAATAATTCCTAAAAGGAAAAGCAGCCGCAGCTTCAACCTGTTATTTTCATTTCGTGCATTTTGATAAAACTGATCGGCTTCTTGGTTGGTAAAAATATCGATGGAACGGATTCTATCCAACAGCTGATTTGTATTGATTCCTTCGGCACCGTTAATGGACATCATTTCCTGCACGTTTTTATTTTTGCCTGTACGAACCAGATCAATAACTTCATTCATAAAGACATTCCATTTATCGAACTCTTTTTCCACTTTTTGAATATTGGCTTTGGGACCCAGGTATTGCGAATAAAGCATTTTAAAGCGTCGGTTTACATCTGCTCTGTTTTCGCTAAGGTGTTGTAAAATATTTTGCCTTTTTTCCAATGTGTCTGCCTGAATATATTCCTTCATATTTCTGTCCATCGAAATAATATCGGCCTCCAGCCCGGTTATTGCCTGTCTTACCTTTTGAGGATGATTGTAAAGATTTTGTGTATTCTTCCACTGTGTGTTGGCCTGATACCAGGAATTGCCACCCAATAATAAAACAACAAGAAAGATAAAGAAGATGGCTATGCGGAGCTGATTTGCAATTTTTAAATTATTAAATTTCATCTACTATATTTTAATAATGACTAACTCAATTGATTTTCTTTTTATGGGAAACAGGTTGACTTCCCCGGAAAGGGCATTTATAAAAATTGATTTTTTCATTGGTACTCCGGTGTTGTTTCTTTTTGAAAAATAGCTGCCGGAGGGCAAACCGCGTGCAGTTTATATTTTGCAAGAATTTCCCCCTCCGAGTCGCCGGTTATTAACAGGCCACCGTTTGTCAGGTTTTTTTTTAACTTTTGGACGATTTGGTTTCTGATTTTAGCGTTGTAGTAAATAAATAAATTGCTACAGTAAATCAGGTCAAAAGAGCCGTAAATGCTGTCCGGCGGACTAATAGTTTTCGTATCCAGTATATCATAAGTGGAAAAATCAACCGATTCCCTGATGCGGGGAATTAATTTGTAGCCTTTACCATTGGGATAAAAATATTCATTCAGATATTTTAACGGTACATTTTGCAACTGGTCAACCGGATAAAACCCTTCTTTTGCTTTTTCTATTTCGGAATGACAAATATCGGATGCAAAAATATGAACAGTTATATTACTGTGGGAAAACATTTTCAGATGGTCTATGAGCATGGCCACCGAGTATGCTTCCTGTCCGGCAGCAGCAGCAGCCGACCATATCCTGATTTCATTTTTTTCAGAACTATCTTTTTTAGAGAAGAAGGAAGGTAAAATCCACTGTCTCAGTAAAGCAAAAACAAGCGGATCTCTGAAAAACTCGCTGTAAGTAACGTTAAAAGAACGGACAAGGTCTTTTGCTCCTTCCGGATGTTCTTTTATAAAATTATAATAATCTTCGGAAGCCCGGAAGCCGGCCTCCCTGGTTCCTTTTTCCAATGTGTGGCGAAAAAAATCTTTATCAAATACAGATAAATCATTTCCCGTTGAAAGTTTGATAAAATGAATAATATTTAATATTACGTTTTGCATGTGCCCGCACGTTGTCTGATACCTTTAGATACCAGAACAAGTTATCCTGGCACAAAACTACAAAAATTGGTAGCTACTTTACTTATTTCCATTATATTATTTGATCCAAAGACAGGTCTGTGGGGCTTCGTTGCGTCTTAAGCACCTTTAACAAAAGAAGAGAATTCGGGGAAATTATCTGTTCAAATACTTTTCCAATAATTCAAACAAATGTTCTCTGTGGATAGGTTTGGAGATAAACTCATCGGATCCCGAAGCCATGGCATTGGCTTTGTCATAATCAAAAGCATAGGCCGTTTGTATAAGAACCGGGATTTCAGGGCGGTTCTTTTTAATCTCTTTTGTGGCTGTCAATCCATCTTTCAATGGCATTTTAATATCCATCAAAACAAGGTCAACTGATGGATGGTCGCAACAATAATCGATAGCTTCCTTTCCGTTTTTTACAAATATTAGCTTTGCTTTGGTAAATTCCAGTACTTTGGCGAAATATTTTCGCGACAGAAGATCATCATCAGCTATCAGAATAGCTTTGTTCGGCCACTTGTATTGGTTATAATCCATTTTGTTCTTTTTTACAAAAAATGCTCGTTGACTTTTGCAAAATTACAAAAAAAAATTTCATCGAAATTTTAAAGCAAAGAGAGCCAAATATTATTTAGCCCTCTTTGCTTTCCCAAACACCTTTTCTCCTGACATTTCCTTATTTTTGCACCTTTACACAGAAACTCGTTTTTATGAATATCATAGTTATTGTCATCACGGTTATAATATCTATTTTGGCTTTTTATAATCCTGTATTGTTTGAACGGCTGAAGTTTAGCCCTTATGCCGTTAAACAGCGGAATGAAAGCTGGCGTTTCGCCTCTTATGCTTTAGTCCATGCCGGTTGGCTGCATTTGTTCATCAACATGTGGGTACTTTACTCTTTTGGAGATATTGTTGAAAGGACTTTCAGGATGAATTACGGAGCCAAAGGGATGTTTTATTATCTGTTATTTTATGTCGGGGGCATCTTATTTTCAGTACTCTTCGATTTTAACAAGTATAAGGATAATGTTTATTATAGTGCTGTGGGGGCCTCGGGAGCGGTTTCGGCCGTAATATTTTCCAGCATTCTGATTTATCCTGTGGGAAGCATTTATATTTTTCCCATTCCTTTTTCTATTCCATCGTGGCTTTTTGGTATTTTGTATCTTGCATATGTGATTTATATGCAAAAGCACGGCCATGATAATGTGGGGCACAGTGCGCATTTCTGGGGTGCTGTTTTCGGTTTGGGTTTGACAATAATACTGCTTCCCCATGTTTTGAGTAGTTTTATGTTGCAAATGTTTTAGCAGGTTGTTGTATCATTGTGGGATATCAGGGTAACCGGATGCTGCAAATTCCTCAGCAATTGTTTATTTTTGTGTGATGCAGAAGAAATTTCTGAAGAACCTGATGTTTTTGTTGTTCCTGAACCTGTTGGTAAAACCGTTCTGGATTTTGGGGATTGACCGACAGGTACAGAATGTTACCGGCACGCAGGAATATGGTTTTTATTTTGCCATTTTCAACTTTTCCTATCTCTTTTTCATCTTTCTCGATTTGGGGATTACCAACTTCAACAACCGTAACATTGCCCGCAACAACCACCAGTTGCAGAAACATTTTGGCGGCATGGCTACCATGAAGTTATTTCTTGGTTTTGGGTACGGTTTGCTTATTTTCTTCGTGGCTTTGCTTATAGGCTATCAGGGCAGACAGCTTTATCTGCTGGCGTGGGTAGGCTTCAACCAGTTTCTGCTCTCATTCATTTTGTATTTGCGGTCAAATATTTCCGGCCTTTTGCTTTTTTCTACCGACAGTATAATTTCCATCATGGACCGCATGTTTATGATTGTAATTGTAGGCATATTGTTATGGACAGGATTACCGGGAGGTCATTTCTCTATTGAATGGTTTGTTTATTCCCAAACACTGGCTTATCTGCTTACGGTAACTCTTGCGCTTGTGGTTGTTTTGCGCAAATCGGGAAAACTAAGATTGCACTGGGATTTTTCTTTTTTTAAGATGATACTGCGCAGAAGTCTGCCTTTTGCTTTGCTGGTACTCATTATGAGCTTTTATTCCCGCATGGACAGCGTTATGATTGAACGGCTGTTGCCTCATCCGCTGGGCGCCCAGCAGGCTGGTGTATATGCGCAGGGCTACCGGCTGTTGGATGCTGCCCAAAATGTGGCTTACCTGTTTGCCGTTTTGTTGCTTCCGTTGTTTTCGAAAATGCTGAAAGAGAAAAAAGCCATTGATGGTTTGGTCGGGTTATCTTTTTCTATTATTATGAGCGGGGCGCTGATTGTAGCTGTTGTAACGCAATTTTTTGCCAAAGACATTATGCTGTTGATGTATTCTCAGCATGCAGGCGAAACAACCATGGCTTTTGACTTGCGTATCGTACAATCGGCACGCATCTTTAAATTGTTGATGTGGAGTTTTGTGGGCGTGGCATCAAACTATATTTTCGGAACGCTGCTTACGGCAAACAACAGTCTTAGAACATTGAATACCATTGCATTGTTGGGGCTTTTGCTCAATTTTAGCCTAAACTGGATACTCATCCCCAAATATCACGCAGTGGGATCGGCTGTGGCAACTCTGTCAACACAAATACTGACAGCTTTGTTGCAAATCGTATTCGCTTTTGTAATCTTACATTTAAAAAGCAGATTCAGACTATGGCTTCGGTTGTCATTATTGTTTGCAGGTACCTTTTTGCTGGCATTTGTCTTACAATATTTGGATATCGGATCGTGGGAAGTAAGGCTGTTATTGCTAACAGGTCTCGGATTTCTTTTGGGAATTATTGTCAAGGCATTGGATATTAAACAGTTTATAGGTATTCTCAAAGACAAAACGGGCGAAAATATTTAAGAAAGGTATTTCTGAACTTTGCGGAGAACTGCTTTTTTCTTCCCGCCGCCCCGTTTATTTTTATATTTTTGATTTTTGAATAAAATGTATAACTTTGAAAAAGGAAATCGGGAAATTCATCTCATTCTGGTTTTTGAATTGAATGAATCGCATTGTCAATCAGTAAAGTGTAAAATATACAAATTGATTATCTAATAAATCATTTCTTAAAATATTGAAATATGGAATATAAATTTGACAGTTGGGCAAGTTGGCATATCTTAATGAAATGGAAATATCCTCTTCTTATCATTGTTTTGGTTACTGCCGGTCTTGCGGCTGTTTTTTCCGGTTCCCGGTTCATTACTCCGCTTTACAAATCGTATGCTGTTGTTTATCCCGATAATATTAAAGCATATTCCAAAGAGAGTACGACCGAGCAGATGATTCAGGTCTTTCATTCGCAGGATATTACCGATAGTATGATACGACGGTTCGGTTTAGCTAAGCATTATAAGATCGATCCGCATTATAAATATTTCCAGACAGAGCTTTATAGGCGTTATAGTGAGAATGTCAAAATCGGCAAAACGAGCTACGAAGCCGTTGATGTTGAGGTACTTGACAGAAACCCTGATACCGCCAGGCTGATGGTGGATGCATTGCTGAATTTTTACAATGAAAAAGTTCGGCGCATGCAAAAAGAAAAGTTTGGGGAACTGGCCAGTGCTTATGCCGGACAATTACAACGGGCACGCATCGTGATGGATTCGTTGAAGAGTCGTTTGAGAGTATTGGGTACAGAAAAGGGAGTTTTTGAATATTCTTATGAGTCACAACAAATTATGATGGCCTATCTGCGGAATGTTCAGGGTGGCCCGGAGGCGGTAAACTCAAAGGAGGCCAGGCGGCTGGCGCGTAACATGGGCGAGTATGGAGGTGAACTGGTTCAACTCATTAATATGCTTCAGCACGAAGCTGCTGCTTATGTCCAGGTCAAATTAAGTTATGAGGTGGAATACCGGCATGTCATTTCAAATGTAACTTATACCAATGTGGTAACTCATCCGTATGCATCTGATAAAAAAGTTTATCCCGTACGCTGGCTAATTGTGTTGGTGGCTGTTCTCTCTGTGTTTACACTTTCGCTCATCGTGATCTCTTTTTTGGAAAGAAAAAACTCTTCCGAAACCTAAAGCCGGTCATGGAACTTTCGGTTAAAACAAAGAATATCATAATATTGTATTTGCTTACGGCTTTATTCCTGTACGTGAGTTTGTTTTTTATGTTAGAGAAAAAGACCCTGTGGTTTTTCGTTTTACCGTTGGTGCTCATCGTTTTTTATTATTACATTGTTTCACTCGATAAGATACTTCTTTTTATCACTTTTTTCACTCCTCTCGCCATAAACCTGAATGATGTCAATATCGGGACGGCACTTTCGGTTCCTGCGGAACCATTGATGTTTGGCGTGGTAATTGTTTTTTTGGGAAACCTGCTTTTGGAGAGGAACTACAACCGTCAGGCTGCCCGGCACTGGCTTTCATATCTGATTTACTTCAACCTGCTGTGGATGCTCATTACATCCGTTTCCAGCCAAATGCCGTTGGTTTCTTTTAAACATCTGTTGTCGCGGATTTGGTTTGTGGTTCCTTTTTATTTTGTGGCTGTTCCCATGTTTCGTAAGAAAAAAAACATTCACCGCTTTTTGTGGCTATACATGCTGGCGCTCAGCGGCGTTATTATTTATACGCTTATTCGTCATGCGGCACATGGCTTTGATGAAGATTCCGGGCACTGGGTTATGACACCTTTCTATAATGATCATACGGCTTATGGTGCGGCATTAGCGATGTTTTTGCCGATATTGGCAGCTTATGTTATTTTTCCGGGGTTATCTTTAAAAAGGAGGTTTCTCTCACTACCGTTTCTTAGCTTGTATGTCGTAGCTATTGTATTTTCGTACAGTCGTGCAGCATGGCTGGGCGTGTCGGTGGCGGCTGTAGTATTGATATTGGTACTGTTGCGTATTCGTTTTCGCTGGGTACTTATGACATTCATTGTGCTTTTTGGGCTTGTTTTTGCTTTTCGCCAGCCTCTGTTGGATAAACTTGAAAAAAACAGGCAGGAATCTTCCTCCAATCTTGAACAACATCTTCACTCCATGACCAACATTTCTTCGGATGCTTCCAATTTGGAACGTATTAACCGCTGGGCATCTGCTATCAGGCTTTTTGAACAGCGACCATGGGTAGGCTGGGGACCGGGAACCTACCAGTTTGTATATGCGCCATTTCAGCTTGCCAGCGAGCGCACGGTGATTTCCACTAACCTCGGCGACCGCGGTACGGCACATAGCGAATATCTCGGACCTTTGTCGGAGGAAGGGATTTTGGGCTTGTTTTCCGTTTTGCTTTTATTCGGCTATGCTGTTTACCTCGGATTGATGATTTACCGCCGTGCAAGAGATGGTAAGAACAGAGAGGTAAGCCTTATGAGCCTGATGACAACGTTGGGATTAATCACCTATTTTGTCCATGGTTTTCTGAATAACTTCCTCTCTACGGATAAGCTTTCTGTTCCGGTCTGGGGCTTTATGGCCATTTTGGTTGCCCTTGATGTCTATCATTCTCATGAAAGGCCTAAAGTAAAAGCATAAAAAAAGCCGGAGCTGAAGTATCCCGGCTGAAATGTGTTCAATCTGTTTCGTTATTCTTTAACACGTTCTGAATACTCGTAACTACGGGTATCCACTTTTATTTTGTCGCCAATATTGATAAAAAGCGGAACTTTGACAATGGCACCGGTTTCCATTTTGGCCTCCTTAAAAGTATTGGTAGCTGTATTTCCCCGTTCTCCGGGTTCGGTATAAACCACTTCGAGAGCAACATAAGTAGGCATTTCGCAGGCAATGGGAGAATCGGTCCCGGTATGAAATGCAATGGTTACCATATCTCCTTCTTTCAAAAGATCGGGTGCAGGAATAAGAACTTTGTCCAAAAATGTCTGTTCATAATCTTCGGTGTTCATAAAATGATACTGCTCTCCTTCGTGATAGAGATACTGATAATTTCTTTTCTCAATACGCTGGATGTTAATTTTTACCCCTGATGTAAAAGTGTTAGGCAAAACACGTCCCGTCTTTACATTTTTCAATTTGGTACGAACGAAAGCCGGTCCTTTTCCGGGTTTTACATGTTGAAAATCGACAATAGTCCATAAATCCCCGTTAAATTCAATGCACAAGCCGTTTCTGAAATCTGCTGTTGTTGCCATAATATTTTAATTCTAAACTGTTATAATTAATCTTTGATTCGACGGTACCCACGCATGATGCCCCGCTGGGAGTTGCTGATGAAACTTAGTATCTCATCTCTGTCTTTGTTTATGGGCATATTGGCTTCAATGTAGTCGGTTGCCTGGGAAATATTACGGCCTTTTAAATAAAGGTTACGATAAACATCGTGGATAAAATTAATCTGCTTATTTGAATATCCTCTGCGTCTGAGTCCGATGGAGTTTACCCCCACAAAAGAAATGGGATTTCTGCCTGCTTTGGTAAACGGCGGTACATCTTTGCTCACCATGCTGCCTCCGCCTACCATGCTGTGTTTGCCAATGTGTACAAACTGATGCACTGCTGACATGCCCCCAAGAATGGCAAAGTCATCTATTTCGATATGACCGGCCAGGTTACAGGCATTGGCCAGTATAGTGCTGTTTCCGAGAATACAATCGTGAGCGATGTGTACATAAGCCATCAGCAGGCAGTTGTTTCCCACTACTGTTTCCCAGTTTACTTTGGTGCCGCGATTGATGGTTACAAATTCGCGGATGGTTACATTGTCACCGATTTTTACTAAGGTTTCTTCTCCGGAAAATTTTAAGTCCTGAGGAATAGCTGCAATAACCGCACCCGGAAAAATTTTACAATTCTTTCCTATACGGGCTCCCTCCATGATAGTAACATTGGAGCCTATCCATGTACCTTCTCCGATTTCCACATTTTTTTCGATATTCACGAAAGGCTCAATGACTACATTGGGTGCAATCTTTGCCTGTGGATGAACGTAGGCTAACGGTTGATTCATTTCTTATCTGTTTTTAACTACCTGAGCAACCAAATCGCCTTGCATGACAAGTTTGTTGCCGACAAATATTTTTCCCCGCATATCACATATTCCTCTTTTTACGGGAGCGACAAGCTCCAGCGAGAAAATTAAAGTATCGCCGGGCACCACTTTAGAACGAAATCTCACATTATTTATTTTCAGGAAGTAAGTAGAATATTTTTCAGGGTCGGGAATACCGTGAAGAACAAAAATCCCTCCCGTTTGTGCCATGGCCTCTATAAGAAGTACGCCGGGCATAATGGGTTCATTCGGAAAATGTCCCATAAAGAAAGGCTCATTCACGGTAACATTCTTCAATCCTATTATATGATCCTTTGAAATTTCCAGAATCTTGTCAATCATTAAAAAAGGTTGCCTGTGGGGAAGTGTCTCTTTTATCCGGTTAATGTCATAAACCGGATCGGCGTAAATGTCAAAAGGTGGTTCTTTAATCATTGGTTACAACGCTAATTTTATCTGAAATTAACCGGGCAAATTCGGTATTGGCATGATGTCCGGGGCGATAGGCCGTTACATGCCCTTTAATGGGCTTGCCGAGAAGATATAAATCGCCAATCATGTCCAGTAATTTATGGCGGGCAGGTTCATTGTCAAAATAGAGTGATAAATTATTGAGAATCCCGTTACCGTTAACTTTTACTCTCGGCTTGTGGAAAAGATCAGAAAGATAGTCCATCTCACTCTGAGGTAACTGGCGATTAACGAAAACAATGGCGTTGTTCAGATCCCCACCTTTAATCAAATTGTTTTTTAATAAAAATTCCAGTTCATGAAGAAAGACAAACGTGCGGCAGGGAGAAATCTTAGCCGGAAACTCTTTAATGTCATCCATTACAGCGGTTTGTTCTCCCAGCACTCTGGATTCGAAATCAATGGTTACGTTTAGCGAAAAACGCTTGGAAGGACGAATTTCAATTCTGGTCTTTTTTTCCGGGATCTCTATGCTGATATTTTCTGTTATCTCTATGTATTCGCGCTCTGCGTCCAGTTCCCGGATACCTGCTTCTATGATAGCTTTAACAAAATATTTGGAGGAGCCATCCTTAATGGGAATCTCTTCCATGTTAATTTCTACCAAAGCATTGTCGATATTCATACCGCGGAAAGCAGCCATAACATGCTCAATGGTATATACTTTGGCGCCATTGGTGCCAATACATGTCCCACGACTGGTACTGATAACATTTTCAATGGTAGCATCAATTAAAGGTTGGCCTTCGAGGTCAATTCTTTTAAATTTAATTCCGTGGTTTGCGGGAGCAGGGTAAAAAGTTATCTTACCCATTGTTCCGGTATGAAGACCCTGTCCCTCAATAGAAACCGGGATTTCCAGGGTTGTTTGCCTTTCAGTCATTAAAACTCTGTTATGTTAATGTTAAATAATTGGGTGCAAAATTAGTATTTTTTTATTTACTGCGACTTTTTTATTTCAAAGATGGTTCTGTCAAAAGGGCCAAAGCTTACAAAAAACAGAAATCAGTATCATTAATATTTTTCTTTCAGGTACCGCTCCAGCCTGTTGATACGCTCAACAATACGATCGAGATTTTTAAAATTTACATAAGAACGCAGAAAATCAGAGAGATGAAAAGCCGGAGACCCTTCCCAAACGCTGTTGGGTTTCTTTATGCTTTTGCCAATTCCGGATTGTGCCGTAATCTTTACCCCATCAGCTATGGTAAGATGGCCGATAATCCCAACCTGACCTCCAAACATACAGTTTTTGCCTATTTTCGTTGAGCCGGCAATTCCGGTCTGGGCGGCGATAACGGTGTTCTCACCAATTTCCACATTATGTGCTATCTGAATGAGGTTATCTAACTTTACTCCCTTTCGAATAATGGTTGAGCCTAACGTTGCACGGTCAATGGTAGTGTTGGTACCGATTTCTACCCGGTCTTCAATGATTACATTGCCGATTTGCGGGATTTTTTTGAAATCACCTTCACTTTGGGGGGCAAAACCAAAACCATCAGCGCCAATGGTAACCCCGGCATGTAAGGTACACTCGTTACCAATCACAGATTCATCATAAACTTTTACCCCGTAGTAAAGGGTGGTATTGCTGCCAATTTTACAATGATCACCAATGCAGGTGTTGGCATAAACTTTTGTGTTATCTCCAAGGATAGTACTTTCACCAATCACAACAAAATCACCGATATAGACATTCTTACCAAGTTTGGCCGTAGCGGCAATGCTGGCTTTTTCCGAAATGCCTGCTTTGTTATTTTTTTCCTGCTGATACATTTCCAGCAAGCCGGAAAAAGCGGAATAGGCATCTTTTACCCGGATAAGTGTGGCCTTTACCGGTTTCTCCGGCTTAAAATCCTCATTTACAATAATAACATCTGCCTTTGTTGTATAAATAAATTTTGTATAAATGGGATTGGCCAAAAAGCTTAGGCTGCCCGGTTTCCCCTCCTCAATTTTTGCAAGGGTGGAAACTTCTGTCTCCGGATTTCCTTCTACAACACCGTCTATGGCTATAGCAATTTGATTTGCCGTAAATTTCATACACAAATTTTTTTAGTGGGCCAAAATACAAAAAAAATGCACGGAAAAGGAAGGCAGAAACTCACTTTACCAAAAATCAGATGTAAATAAAGACTTCACCATCTATAGTTTGAGATACCGGGTCTCATTTTCTGTTTAAAATTTCAATTGAAAAGCGCCGGAAAAAACAGTATTTCATAAGATGTAGAATAAAGCAACACCCCCGGGGAAACTTCACTCTGCTGGTAGCTGCTTTCTGAAACCTTCTTCAAGAGATATAAAGGTCTCCGTTGCCATTACCTCAAGAATTGATTGAATGTTTTCGACGAGGATTTTTCTCAGATGTTCGTTGTTGTGAGCGTAAATTTTTAAAAATAGCGAATATTTCCCGGTGGTATGATGACACTCTACAACCTCGGGAATCAGTGATATTTTTTCAAAGACTTCCTCATGCGTTTGCGTGTTTATAAAGGTTGACCTGTATCCCGACAAAAGCGGTGGTGTGGTAGCCCGGCCCCTTGCAATATTTATTGTCAATGCTTAAATTTGCAGAAAAAATAACCTGAAAAATTTAAATAAATGAAAAAACATTTTGACCCGGCAACAGCCATTCAGAAGCTGGAACAATTTGGCGAATACGGAGGCGTAAATCCTTCGATTACAGATTCTGCCACTTTTACTTTTATGACAGAAGAGGAAATGATAAAGACCTTTCATGGCGAAAGCGAGGGATGCTTTCTCTATTCGCGACACTGGAACCCTACAAATAAATACCTCGCGGAAGCACTCGCCGCTATGGAAGACACCGAATCGGCCTGGGTAACAGGTTCGGGAATGGCTGCCATTACAACAACACTGTTGCAGCTTTGCAATACAGGCGACCATATCATTACCAGTGTAACGACCTACGGGGGAACGTATGCCTTTCTTGCCAATTATCTGAAAAAATTTAAAATTGATGTTTCTTTTGTGAACATAACTGATTTGGAAAGTATTAAAAAAGCTATCCGCCCCAACACCAAAGTGCTTTACACTGAATCGATGACCAATCCGATGTTGCAGATTTCCGATATTCCCGAACTTGCTAAAATCACCCGGAAACAGGGTATTAAACTGGTGGTGGACAACACTTTTACACCGATGATTTTTTCTCCTGCACAGCTGGGCGCTGATATTGTGGTTTACAGCATGACAAAGTTTATTAACGGGAAAAATGATGCTGTTGCCGGTGCCATTTGTGCTTCGGAAGAATTTATCAATGCCATTAGCAATGTAAACGATGGAACTGCTATGCTGCTGGGTCCCGTACTGGATCCGTTGCGTTCATCCAATATATTGAAAAACCTGGCCACATTGCACATTCGCATGCAAAAACACAGTGAAAATGCCATGTTCATGGCGAAAAAATTTCACAAAATAGGATTGAAACATATCTACCCCGGGCTGCCCGATCACCCGCAGCATAAATTAATGGACAAGCTGATGAATAAAGATTTCGGCTACGGTGGTATTATTGCCATCGACTTGGAGACAGCTGAACGGGCCGCTCCGTTTATGGAGCTAATGCAGGACAAAGGTGTGGGCTATCATGCTGTCAGCCTCGGCTATTTCAAAACCTTGTTCTCTAACTCAGGGAAAAGTACTTCTTCGGAGGTTCCCGTTGATCTGCAACGTGAAATGGGGCTTTCTGCCGGACTGGTTCGTTTTTCCGTCGGCCTTGACCATGACATTGAACGGAGCTATAAGCTGGTGGAAGAGACGCTGCGTGAATTGAAATATATTTAATTTGAGGTTTATACGTTGTTAAAAAAACATCGACACAGTAGTTTGCGACAGAGAACAGTCAATGCTTACTCAAAGTTTTTCCTGAGTTCCTTCAGCTCTTCAATAACAATACCCGTTTTTTCATGAAGCTGTTCATAGAGGGGCTCCATACCGGTCATATCCTTGCTTCCTCCTTTCATTTCAATCTGCCGTGCCAGCTCCTGCACTTCGGGGGCGACAAAATTGGCCACCACGCCTTTCAGACTATGGGCATTGAATTTGAGTTGATCAAAATCTTTTTCGTCAATGTTTTTTCTCAGGGTTTCCATGCGTACCGGATATTCATCAATAAAAATATTGATAATTTCCAACACAACATCATCGTCAAAATACTGAAAGTTTTCTAAAAACTGTTTCTTGTCAATTATCTCCATGATCCCCTGTTTAAATTCTTTTCAAAAATAGAAAAATTATTTTCTTTTCCGCGTCGCAAGGAAAATTATCTCTGTGAATCGTTCATCAAAGCCATACCTTAGGAAAAAATAGTGCGATTATTTCCCCAATAAATCCGTTCAGGACAATTTCGGTATTCCGTTGGTTACTTGTTAAGAGCGTTTTTCTTTTTCAGATGATAATCGATCATTACTAAAAGCGCCTCCTTATTTATCGGTTTCGATACATAATCGTTACAGCCTGCTTCAAATGCCTCCTCTTTATCGCTGGATAAAGCATAAGCTGTTTGCGCAATGATAATTACCTCCTTATTGAATTCACGAATTTTTCGGGTGGCTTTATAACCATCCATTACGGGCATTTTCAGGTCCATCAGAATAATGTCAATATCAGGATGGTTGCGGCACAGCTCAACGGCTTCGGCCCCGTTTTTAGCATATAAAATTTCATTCGACTCCTTCTTAAGTACGATGGATAAATAGTCAATAGCAAATTTTTCATCTTCAGCAATCAGTATCTTTTTGTGGCCATTTTTGATTTCCTGTTTTTTTTCGCTCAAATCTTTTTTACCTGGAGCAGTTACTGTTTCCGTTTTGTGATAAGGAAGCGTAAAATAAAATTTCGATCCGTTGCCCTCAACAGATTCTACCCATATTTTGCCGCCCAGCATTTCGACATAAGATTTTGAAATTGCCAAACCCAGCCCTGAACCCTGTAAAGCCCTGGTGTTTCCAATATCGGCTTGCACAAAACGGTTAAATATTGCTTCCTGTCGCGATACCGGGATGCCAATGCCGGTATCTTTCACAAAAAACCTCAGGAAATCGGTATGATCTTCCCTAACGGTTTCGTATCCAACTTGTATACTACCTTTATCGGTAAATTTTATGGCATTTTTAATTAAATTGGTCAGGATGGAGCCAAACTTGTTCTCATCTGTTTTGATGATAGCCAGTTTCGCCGGAAGGGCATTGTTATAAATGAGCTTCATCCCTTTTGCCTCTGCTTCAAGTTTAAAAAATTGACAGAAGTTTTCAATCTGTTCATTCACATTAACCTCTTGAAGGGCTATTTTTACCTGTCCGGTTTCAATTTTGGAAATGTCAATGATATCGTTCACTGTGTTCAACAAGCGTTCTCCGCTCTTTCTAATATTGTCTATAAATTTATTTTTTTCTTCACCTGAGAAATCAGGGTCATCCAGAAGCTCGGCAAAACCTAAAATCCCATTCATGGGTGTTCGTATTTCGTGGCTCATATTGGCAAGGAAAGCCGATTTCAGCCGATCACTCTCTTCGGCTCTTTCTTTGGCCTTTTTAAGATTCTCAATGTTTTTTACCCGCTCGATGAAAACGCCGGTGTTGTTTGTAACAATTTCAAGTAATTCCAGATCACGCTTTGTGTATGCCATTGGGTTTTTGTAATCCTGTACGGCAATCACACCCATCACTTCACCCGACGCATTCATAAGCGGAGCGCCCACCCAAACCGGTGCAGGTTCACCAATTGTTTTTATCTTTTCTTTTTTCTTTATTTCGCGTTCCGTTTCTTCGGTAATTATTTGTCCTTTCCGTGTTTTGCGCACATAATCGGTAAGGGATCCATCGAGCTGAACATTTTCAAACTCTTCAAAATCATCATACTCATCCACATGATAGGGAAAGCTGTATTTACCACTAGCCGGATCATATAAGGCAACATAAAAATTATCGGCTTTCATCAGTTGTTTCAATTCCCGATGAATCTGCCCAAGGTAATTTTTAAGCGAAATTTCTGTTAATGAGATTTTTGAGATATTGTATAAAAGCTGCTGTGCTTTTTCATACTTTCTTTTTTCAGTAACGTCCTCCATATGTGCAACGATTATACTTTTTCCGGTTTTTTCTTTAACAGAAGATGCGCTAATCTCAACAATACGTTTTTCACCGTTTTTTCGGATGATATTAAATTCGTAATGCGATGGAACCTTTTCACCGGATAGTCTTTTTTTATAACGTTCAGTTACCAGTTGCAGATTTTCTTTATCAATAAATTTCTTAATGGATTGATGCAGAATCTCATTTTTCGGATATCCGACAATCTTAACTATTGCTTCGTTAATTAGAATAACTTCCTCATTATCATCAATAACATATATCCCGTTCGGAGAATGTTCAATGATTGTACTTAATTTTGCTTCACTCTCTTTTAAAGCCTCCACTGCTTTTTTTCGCTTGGTGATGTCTCTGACGACGCCGTGAAACCCTATCGGCTTGCCTGCGGTATCCCTCATAAGAGATGAAGAGGCCTCTGTGAATCTCCTCTCTCCGTTTTTTTTGATAAATTCCCAATCGAATGCTTCGATTGGTTTCCCGGTTTGGAAGACCACATTGAAGGTTTGATATACTTTTTTAGCGTTCTCCTTGTCCATATATTGTCGGTTATTCATACCCATCAATTCATCTTTGGAATATCCGAGAAGCCTACACAACGAATCGTTGAAAAACGTGAAGTTCCCCGCGATGTCAACTTCAAAATAGCTTTCTTCAATGCTCTCAAGAATGGTTCGGTATTTTTTCTCACTTTCACCAAGTGCGTCTTCCACCTGCTTGCGTTCGATTGCTTTACTTATGATTTTTGATATACTATTTATCAGGCTTCGTTCCTCTTTCAGGAATGGACCTTCATCAAGTTCGGGGCATTCCTCTAAATAATATACTTCGATAGAACCTCTCACGCGGTCTTTCACAACAAGTTCGGCAGCTTGTTTCCAAACAGTTTCTTTGAAAGGCTGCGATACGTATTCTTTTCCGTCAAATAGAATTTTTGCCCGGGTAAATTCCGGATATTGCCAGCTTGGTGGAATAATATCGGCAGTATCCTGCAGGACTTCTTCAATAGTTTTCCTAATTCTGATGGATTCTGTGATTCCATAAAGAGAATTCAGTTCTTTAACTCTTTCACGAAGATTGTGCTCTTTCTTTTTGATATCTTGTTCGCTTGCAGCGAGCTGTTGGTTGTTTGCTTCAAGTTGCTGGTTAGCAGCTCTTAGTTGTTGTTCGATTGCTT